>NZ_CATKQD010000021.1:0-25170 GCF_949768175.1 Pseudomonas sp. IT-P74
TGCGGCCTGCCAGTGGGCAGTGCCTTGCAAGCGTTGGGGGGTGTGTTGGAGGGTGAGGATGATGAAATCGGTCAGGTTGTGATGGTCAATCAATCCCAGGCTCTTTCCTTGGCTGAGCAGCGACTCGATCAGCGCCAGACGCACTCCATGGCACGGGCTACTGAATAAAGTGGGTGAGGTTTCGTTGAGTGTTTCCAGTAGCCGGAAAGGCAGGGGATCACTTTCCAATGCTTGCCATAACGCGGTGTCCATCACCAATCGCGGGGCGGCAACGATCGGGACTGACCGTGCTCCTCCGCGGATTCGATGCCACTGCTCCTGGCTTGGAGTAGCCCCACGGCACCACCAGGACACAACGGGTGCGAGCAGCCACTCTCTCCACTGCTCGGGGGCATGGCGCAAAAGCTTCGGCGTGACACGACTGTCGTAGTAGCGCAACAAGTAACGCTCGCTGTCTTGCGTGTCGACAAACGTGGCCTGACTCAGATGTCGGGCCAGCACATCGGCGCTCACAGTGCTGGTAATCCATGCGACGATGGTATTGCTGTCATAGCGCGCAAGACTGTCGATCAGTGCGCCATGGCCCTTGCGAGTGGCCTCACGTGGACATGCCAAGTGCGGGCCCAATGGCCTGAGCTGTTCCAGGCCGGGAGCCAGAAGCAGTGGTTGCAGATCAAAGCCTGGATGGTCCGTCAGTTTTTGCCGGGTTTCCTGAGGTAATGTCGCCATATCGATCAACGCGACGAGATATCGCGGACGGGGGACGTCGTGCGCGTAAAGGTCGTTGGTCAGTGCCGTCAGCAGTTCACCGGGAATCATGCGTCCACCTTCACGAGGGCTTTACGCTCACGGGCGGCCTTGAGCCAGCAGCCAACACAGATTGGTTCGCCGGTTGTCGGCACGCCACTAAGGATGAGTGAGTGTCCTGCGCCTTTAGCGTTAAGTTGCGTCGGCCCATTCAGGTAGATGGCAATCCCGCTGAGGGTGATGCCATTGGCATCCAGGGTAATGCTACCGCCGGGGCCTTGTAGAACGAGGCTGTCGCTGGTTTGCAGCTGATAGGTCGTGGTTTTGGTGCCTATGCCTTGCGCGGCAGAGATATGTTGGGAACCCTGAATGACCTGTTCGGCGTTACCGCCAATTTCCATGCGGTGATTGACTGCAATCGTGTCGTGTCGATCATTGCCAATGGTCTCGACCCGGTCTTTGCCAATGCTGATCTGGTGGTTGCGACCGAAACTCTGCATTCGATCCCGACCCACACTGTGATAGTGGTCCTGAGTGATGCTTATACGTTCGTCATTGCCCACCTGTTCCTTGCGGTCGTGGCCTACCTCTATCTGCTCGTCATGCCCAACTTTCTCACTACGGTCATTACCCACAAACGTCGTGTTGTCATGTTTGATATGGACGTTCTTGTCCTTTTCGGCATGGATGTACACCTCTTCCTGCCCCAGCTCATCCTCAAAACGCAGCTCATTGAAGCCCTCTCCCTTATGGGTACGGCTCTTGATAGTCATCCGCGTCTTGTGCTTGGGCAGCTCGTACGGCGGTAGATTGGTCTCGCGGTAGGTGCGGCCCGTGGCGATCGGTTGGTCAGGATCGCCATCCAGGAAGCTGATGATCAGTTCCTGATTGACCCGAGGCACGGCCATGGCGCCCCAGGTCGCACCGGCCCAGCCCTGAGCCACACGGATCCAGCAGGAACTTTGATCGTTGTTCTTGTCCGAACGATCCCACGGGAACTGCACCTTGACCCGGCCCCATTCGTCGCAATAAATCTCTTCCCCGGGCGGGCCGACTACCGTGGCGATCTGCGGGCCGTCGATGCAGGGTTTGTCACGCAGCGGCGCTTTCCAGTCCGAGGTCCAGCGGATGGCTGTGGCCTGCATCTCGTAGGACGTGCCGCTGCCGCTGCCGAACGCTTCTTCCTCCAGGCTGCTGTGTTGTTTGCCTGCGTGGGTGATGGCGATGGTGCGCCAGCGGTCGTTGAAGTCTTCACGCGGGTGCTCGTTGAGGTCGAACGCCAGCCCCGGTTGCAGGCGCGCATCGTCACCGGCCACATGCGCCAGCTTGGCGTCGTTGCGCAGGGCGGCCAGGCGGGTTTTGGTGAAGGGCTTGCCGGCGATGTCGCGTTTGTAGCGGCCGGGGTAGTCGTAGCGTTCGTAGTCCTTGTGCTGGTTGTTCAGGTCCTGGTCGCCGGTGGCGGTGTGCTGCTGGTTGTAGTACGGGTGGGTGAAGGTGTAGTCGCGCTGTACCTGGCGTGCGGTGCGCACTTGTTCGGTGTAGTGGAAGCGGTTCAACGCCGGTTCCATGGAATCGCCACCACCCATGGGCTGGTAGAGCACCGGGCAATCGGTGTGGGTGCCAATGGTGCCCAGGCCGCCGACGCGATCGGTAAGGACGAGGGTGTGGCCGTCGGCGCGGTGTTCGAAGCTGTAGAGCAGGCCTTCTTCGGCGGCGAGGCGGGCGATGAAGTCGAGGTCGGTTTCGCCGGCCTGCACGCAGTATTCGCGGGGCTGGTGTTCGAAGCAGATTTCAGTGCGGATGTCGGTCAGCTGTTGCTCGGCCAACACGTTGGTGATGATGTCGGGCACCGTCTGGCCCTGGAAAATCCGCCAGTTGGAACGCAGGTCGAAACGCGCCAGGGTCGGTTCGACCACGGCGGTGTAGCGGGTGCGACGAAAGCCGGTATCACCCTGCTGGAACAGGCTGACCAGGCCATGGACATAACGCACCGGAGTGTCGCCACGCCATAGGGTGAACAGCCCCGCCAGATCGAGGACCCGATTGAAGTCGATGGCGGCGTTGTGGCTGGCCAGTTCCAGTTCGAGTTTGAACGGCCGGGACAGACCTTCTTCGAGGGTGAACGAGACCACCTCGAAGGCGTCGCCTTTCAAGGGCTCGAAGGTGAAACGCAGGTCGCTTTGGCGGGGCATGGGGCCTCCTTGTCGAGAGTGTGAATGTCAGTCGATCAACCAGCTGCTATCACCGTTTTCCAATTTTCCATCGTGATCGGTGGTATCGCCGACACGGGCTACTGGCTGTCCATTGATGGCCATCGAGGGCGAGCCGCTGGTGATGACGGCGCCGCATCCAAGGGTGTCGCCGACACGGGCGACGGCGCGGCCGTTGACGGTCATGTTGCGTGTACCGCTGTCAACGGTGGTGGGGCCACACAAAGGGCAATCGTGTTCGTGTCCGACCAGAACGACGGCTGGCATAGAACCTCCTGGAAATTATCGAGTCAGTGAACGTTCCGCCGCCTGTGCGGCGGAGCGTGCCGGTTGGCGATTAAGCCGGCTTGCGCCAGTCATCCGAGGCTTCGGTGCCGGCCACCACATGGGTCCAGCTGACCTTGCGATACGCCAGGCTGGTCTTGATCAGTTGGGTGTAGTTTTCGTTGTCACCGTTTTGTGCGTGGGGCAGGACGGTGTGGATGTCGACGACAGTGGCGTCTTCCAGCTTGGTGGTGAAGAAGTGCTCCTGCTTGCCGTCGCCCGAGGTGCGGAACCACTTCACTTCAACGGTGGGCAGCATTTCGCCGGTGGCCAGGGCCTGATAGAGCATCGGAGAGGCTTTGTTCAAGGCGCTGGTGAATGTCAGCGGCTTGTGCACCCGTTGCCCGGACGGTTGGCCACTCTGTGGGTCGGTGGGCGTACCGATTGCGTGGTCGATTTCCTGGGCGAGGATTTCGTCTTCGTGGCCTTCCACATAAACGTTGCCCACTGAGTCGGCGGTGAATGCGCCCTTGGTGATATGACCCTGGGTTTTGCCGTAGATGCTGATGTACGCGGGTGTTGGCATGACAAGCTCCTTGTCGCGATCAAGTGAACGGCCCCTGGGGGCCGCGGGTTATGGCCGACACGGCCATGGCTTTGCAGGCGCTCGGGATGAGCGCGCTGAAAATCGGTTACAGGTGCAGCACCCGCTCCAGGGACTCCAGCACTTGCTGGGTGATGGCGTTCAGGCGGATCGAGTAGATCGTGTAGGCGACCGTCAGCACGACGGCGGCCATGGCCCACGGCGTCCACAACGGCCAGGCGCGTTGGATCCGGTAGTTGCGCGGCGCGACGTTTTTCAGCGGATCGGTCAGGCGCTTGGGCGTCTCGCCGCGTAAGGGGCGCAACAGGCCGTGCAGTTGGGTGATGATCTTCTGTATTTCGTCATCGCCCTTGGTATGGGCACCGTATTTGCCCTTGAGGCCGGAGATCAGGCACTGGTACATGAACTCCAGCACATGCTGATACCTGGCAGCTTCCGGGATCATGTTGTTCATCACGGTGAAGAATCTTTCGCCGCCCTGGGTTTCTCCGTGGAACTGGCTGAGCAACGAGCGTGCGCTCCAACTGGAGAGCCTGCCCCAGGTGGTGCTCATGACCACTTCGTCGAGCAACAAACACAGGCTGTAGGAGTAGGCCTTGAGCATGCCGGCGTCGTAGTCGAGCTGGCTGACTTCTTCCATGATCGTGGTGATCTGGTTGCTGACGCTCAGGTACAGCGCAGGTACGTCACCGTGCTGGTCCAGGCGGCGTAGACGAATGACCAGGCCGATCAGCGGCGTGGCGGCATCGCACAGCGGGTTCCAGGCCAGGCCGCGCATGTCGAATTCAGGGTCGGCCAAGTGTGTTTGGCCGCTGGCAGTGATCGTTTCACCGTCAAAGTCGATGGCGCCGGAGATCTCCTCGTGACGCCATGAATCGGGTGTCGTTTTAATCATCTTTTTCACTCCTGATCGCCCAGAACTGCAATTCCAGCTTCGGGAATTCACCGGCAATATGGAAACCAAACCCGCTGCCACTGCTCAGGCTTTGCCAGGCAGGGTGATGGCGGTCGAGTTCGAAGTAGCTGAAGCCGGCATGGAACGGCAGGTGTCGCGGCGCCACCGGCAGCGGCCGCAGGGGAATACCCGGCAGTTGCAGGCTGACCAGTTGCTCCAGGCCTTCGGTGGAGGTGATCTTGATCTGCTTGGGCAGTTGTTGACGCAGGGTTTCCGCCGGCAGTTCGGCGCGCACGGCGAGGATGAATTCGGCGTTATCCAACAGGCGCTTGTCGTTCAATGCGGCGCTGCGTACGCCGTACAGTTGGTCGACGATAGGCAGCGACACCGCACGCGGTTGCAGCACCGTGCCCAAGGCGCGGCGCAGGGTGTGTTCCAGCATCTGGAACGACTCGCGCAGGTTGTCGTGCTGGTAGGCCGGGTATTCCTGAGGCAGGTGGTCTTCGTCGGTAAAGGTCACCAGTTCGCCGCAGGCCTGGGCCAGGGCGATGTACAGCCGCTCCGGGTGGACCTGACGCTGGCGCGCCAGGTGCTGGAACAGCGGGAACAAGCGGTTGAGGGTTTGCAGCAGGTTGAAGTCGGTGACGTCAGCCACCCCCGACTGCCCCGGGGAACCGATTCGCTGGGCCAGGTTCTTGGCGCGTTCGCGCATCAACCCGGCCACTTCGCCCAGGTAGCGGTGCAGCGCCGGCACTGCTTGCAGAGACAGACTGGTGGGGTAGAAGTGCTCGTCCATCACCAGGCTGCCGTCAGGGCGTTTGTCTTTGATTCTGCCCAGGGCGATGCCGGTGAAAGCACTGCGGTCGCTGCGTTCGAGCATCAGTTGCAGGTTGGGCACGGCCAGGTCCATGCCGACCTGATCGCCGTCATCGCTGTGGGTATCGCGGATTTCTTCACGGCGGGCGATGTAGCGGCTGTTGCCGTACTGGTCGGGCCAGCGTACTTCGAGGGCGCCGTTGGAGCGCAGCGGCAGGGCCAGGTAGACGATCTGGCCGACCGCGCTGCTGTCGGCGATTTCCAGCGGGGCGGGCGGCGCCAGGTCGTGGGGGATATCGAAGACGCTGCCGTCGGGCATGATTCCGCGCGCCTGGGTAATGGCCACCTTGCCGAAGCTCAGGTATTCGCTGTTCAGCGTCAGTTCGCTGAAGCCATAGAGCGCGTCGTTGAGGCTGTGCAGGCGCTGATGCACGGCGGCTTCGGCGGCGCGGGCCTGTTGCTGGAAGTGCTGGGGCTTGACGAACAAACCTTCATGCCAGATGACGGGGTTGCGTGAACTCATCGGTGGTTACTCTGGGCAAAAGCGGCTGAAAAGGGCGTCATCGGGTTTCTCCCTTGAGGCTGACCTGGGCAGCGTCCAGCTGCACCAGCACTGCGTATTGCCGGCCCTTGGGCTCGACGCGCAGACGCTGTTTCCACTGGCCGACATCGCTGCTGTGGTAGTGGGCGATCACCGCGATGAAACGGGTGTCTTCATCAAGCGCGCGCAGGTCGATGAACTTGAATTGGCCTGGGTTGAGCAGGTAGTCGTCGGCGCGGATGTAGGTGCTGCCCAGGGTCTTTTTCAGGTCGTCGGCCAGGGCCTGAGGGCTGGCGTTGACCAGCAGCGAGTCGTCGCTCAGTTGCAACACCTTGAAGGCGATCGGCGTGGCGACGTGCTGCATGGCCGGGTTGCCCCACGGGGTGGTCAGGCTGACCCCTTGAGCGTCGTAGTCACCCAGCAGCGCGTCTTCGATGGGCGACATCGGCACGACGGGCGCTGGCTCCAAACTCAGTGGCGACTGGGCCGGCACGCTTTCGTAAAGGTGGCTGAGCAGCGTTTGTACTTTATCCGTCAGGGCCTGCGGGCTGGCGGCCTGCACGTTGAGGGTGTAGGGCGAGCGGCTCGCGTCCTCATCCGGTGCCGTGCCGGTGCTGATCAGGCGCGGGTTGACGTGGTCGCTGGCGTACAGGCTCAGGGAGTAGCGACTGGGCTGATCGTCGGGGCCGCCGACCGGAATCGATGGGGTCCAGATCACCTGGCCGATCTTGCCGAGCATGGTGCAGCCGCCCAGGGCCAGGCAGGCCAGCAACAAGGTGCCCAGGCGCAGGGTGCTGAACAGGCTGACGGTGCGCTTGGGTGCAGGCGCGCAAATATCAGCCAGCGGTTTTGGTGGCGGTGCTTCATGCATCGCTCCCAGCGGGTCGCCTTGCTCTACCAAATCCACGGGCCGGCAAAGGCGCTCGAATTCCGGGCAAGTGGCAGGTCGCCTATCCGCCGGTGGCCTACTCGGCGCATCTTCCTGGTGCCACACGTGCATGCCTTGAGGGTGGTCGCCGAGCAGTTCATCCAGCGAACGTTGCCCTGGGGCGTGCTCGCCCAATTGCACCGCGACCTGGTACGCACCAATCTGCAACCGATCACCGTCGTTGAGGCTTATCGCCACATGCCGCTCAAGCGGCAGGTCGTGACCGTTGACGTAGGTTCTACCACTGCGGTCGATCACACAGAATCGCCCTTCGATGACGCGGATGTCGCAGTGGTTGGGCCGCACGCTGTTGTGGCGGTCTTCCAGGCGCCAGTCCACTGCGGCACTGCCGATGCTTCCGCCCTGTGAGCCAAATTGATGAGCGGGCAGATAGCCGTGCAGCAACTGCGCGGGATTGCTGATTACCAGACTCAGCTTCATACGCGCCCCCGAATCCGCACCACGGCGGGATGGCGTTGCTGTTGATGCTCGATAAAACTGGTCCAGCCCAGGTGGGTGCCGCTGGCGCGTTGCAGGTTGAACGGTGGTACGTCTTCTTCGCGCAGCCCCAGTTCCAGGTCGTAGGCGGTGGCATCGCGCAGCAGAAAATCCATCAACTGGCGCAATCGCCCGAACTGATCGCCGCTGGGCAAGAACTGACGAAAGCGCGCTTGAGTCAAGTTAGGAATCACCAGGGTGAACTTGCTGGCGCGGGTCTTGCTGCGATCACCCACCACAAAGTTACTGCCCAGGGTGCCGTTGCCCTTGCCCAACGCCAGGCGCTGGCGTTGCGGCAAACTCACTGAGCGAGCCTCGAACTCACGGATATGTACGCCGTGCAGGTCGAAGCAATGCGCGACGATGCCGGACACCACCGAGGGGGAGCGGCTGCGGTTGGCGATCAAGCCGGCAAAGCTCAGCAGGCGGCCCCACGGCAGCGGCGTCGTACCGCGAAGGTCGTTGTCGTTCAGCCCGACCATGGAGAATACGTAACGCGAAAAACGGTCGTTCGCCTCGGCCTGGAAGCGAATGTAGTAGCGGTACTTGCGCCAACTGGTGTGCAGCAGGGTCAGCAAGCGATGGTTGAAGAAGTCCATGAACGCCGGACGAATGCCGCGCTCTTGAGATTGTTCGTAAGCCAGGCGGTCCAGGTAATAACCGGGCAAAGGCGAGTCGGTACCGTGCAGGCCAAAGAAGCTGGTCTGCAAGCGGTATCGCACTTCGTCGCCCCCATCTTCTACGCGGCCAGCCAACACCACGTCGGAGGCCGGAAAGCCCAGCCCCGCATGGCTTTGCAGGCGCACGCGACGGCGCGCCGCCGCACTCAGGGGCCGCGCTTCCAGGTCATCGCCATGCAAGGCGTGCAAATGCTCCAGCAAACGGTGAAACGAATAGTTTCGCGCGTCAGCCAGCAGCCGGTCGGCTAGATCACGGGTTGTCTGCCGGTCAACAGTGGCCATTCATAACACTCGTTGTTGGTGGTATTGATCACTTCCAGACGGTGGAAGGAATTGATGCTGGCGTAGAGGGCGAAGAAGTGTGAAAGCACGCTACCGAACAGGTACAACTCGCCCTCGCAGAGAAAAGCGTTCTGGTCCAGTTGCAAACGGGTCTGCACGCCACGCACCGGCTGGCCCTTCATCAGCCAGTCGATGGGGGTGGTCACGGCATCCTTGATGCCGTTGAGGCGCTTGCGTGTGGCGCGGGCCTGTTGCAGGTCGTGCAGGGCGGCAAAGTCATAGGCGCGGATCACCGCTTTGAGCGGCTCGGCCGACAGTAACGACAGGTAGTTCAGCGACAGGTTGGAAATCAGCGTCCAGTGCAGGCTGGCATCCAGCACCGGCCGGTAGGAACGTGTTGGCGCAATCAGATTGGTATAGGTGGCAAACGACGGTGTGGCTTCGGTGGACAGCGACACATCACCCACCCCCAGCAACTGCGGCAGGTCGCGGTTGGTGCAGGTCAGCTCAATCGAGGCTGCTTCACGTTCGCCGATGTACAGGCTTTCATCGCCGCGCACGAAAGCGATGCGATGACGCAAACCCTCACGGCCGTGGGATTGCTCGATATGGGTGCGGAAATACAGCGCGGTACGGCCCCGGGCATGTTCGATTTCATGCTGGAACGATTCGAACGGGGTAAATCGTCGCAACGGCTCACCCTTGCGCTCCTTGTCGGCGGCATCCCACCCGGCCACCCGGTCGACACTGAAAATCTCAAAGGCATCGTGGCGGTTGCCACTGGGGCTGATACGGCGTTCCTGGCTGCGTCCATCCAGTGTGATGGGCTCGGCATCGTGGCGGAACAGATTGACCGCCGGCGCGCAGAACAGGTGAAGGTCTGATGTGCGCAAATGCGTATTGACCGGCATCGGCCGGGAAAACTGAAATTCGAAGCGAATCTGTCCAGTGCTGACGGCCGGCCAGACCTTGGCAAGTCGGGTCAGACTGAAAAAGTGGAACCGCTGCGGAAACACGAAGTATTCCTGCAGGATCCGGTAGCCATCGAACACGTTGCGCGGGTAGGGCAGTAATGCCTCCTCGGCGGTGAAACCGGGGAAGCCCAACTCGCTGGGGTTCAGACGATAAGGGGTGTTGTTGACGTACAGCGTGACGCTTTTGAGGTAATGGGCCAGCCACAGGTACAGGGTCAGTGCGGTGGCATTGTCGCCGCCGAGGTGAAAATCCAACTGATCGCATTCAAGGCTGTCGAGCGGTTGCTGGGTCAACACGTTGAGGTCGATGCGCAGCGTCGAGGTTTCGCGGCTGTGGGCATCGCTGACTTGCGCCAAAGCCAACGGGTACAGGTTGACGTCGGTGCAGGTGCGAAACTCGCAGGAGATGCCGTCCACGGGTTTGGCAAACAGCCGTGTCCCTTTGGGAATCACCTTGCGTTGACTGATCGCATTGGGCCGTGGCTCGAACCGGATGATGGTCGCGCTGGGTAAGGGCCGCAGGTAGTTGGGCCAGAGCATTTGCAGCAGCGGATGGGTCAGCTCCGGCAAATCGTCGTCGATCTTCATGCCGAGCTTGGCCGTGAGGAAGGCAAAGCCTTCCAGCAATCGCTCCACGTCCGGGTCGCCGGCCTCGTCGCCGAGAAACTGCGCCAACTGTGGATTGTCCTCGGCAAACTCGCGACCGAGTTCGCGCAGGTAGCGCAACTCCTCGGCAAAGCGTTGTTTCAAGTCCATCGCATCCTCATCTCACGCGGGTGTAGCCGTCGCGGCCGTGCATGGCCACCTCGATCTGCACCTGTTCTTCCTTGTGGTTGACCCGCACCTGGCAATCCAGGCGAAAGTTCAGCTCCAGCGGCAGGTCCGGGTCGGGCTGATAACGCACGCCCGTGACCTTGATGCGCGGTTCAAACGCCTCCACAGAGCGCCGGATATCAGCGCTGATGGCCACCACCAGATCACTGCTGGCCTGGGTAACCCCATTGAAATCGCGCAGGCCCAGTTCAGGGCTGCTTTGCGAGCAGCCCTGGCGTGAGTTGAGCACCTGTTCCAGGTGGCGTTTGATCGCTTCGACACGCTGGCGCGCTTGTTCATCCGCGCTGCCTGGGCGGTAGCGCGGTGTGTCGGGTTCCAGGCGCTCGAACAGGCTCCCGGCCCCCACTTACTGGGTGTCCAGCCGGCCGACCAGTGAGATCTCGAAGTTGGCGCCCATGTACTTGAAGTGCGGACGCACAGCCAACGACACCTGGTACCAGCCCGGATCGCCCGCCACGTCCTGTACAACGATTTGCGCGGCGCGCAAGGGGCGTCGGCTGCGCACATCGGACGACGGGTTTTCCTGATCGGCGATGTACTGTTTGAGCCAGGTGTTCAACTCACGTTCCAGGTCCTGGCGCTCCTTCCAACTGCCGATCTGCTCGCGTTGCAGCACCTTGATGTAGTGGGCCAGTCGATTGACGATAAACAGGTACGGCAACTGGGTGCCGAGCTTGTAGTTGGTCTGGGCTTCCTGGCCCTCGCGGGTCTTGGGGAAGTTCTTGGGTTTCTGTATTGAATTGGCAGAGAAGAACGCAGCGTTGTCGCTGTCCTTGCGCATGGTCAGGGGAATGAAACCGGCTTCGGCCAGCTCGAATTCCTTGCGATCGGAAATCAGCACTTCGGTGGGAATCTTCGCCTGTAATTGGCCGAGGGATTCGTACAGGTGCACCGGCAAGTCATCCACCGCGCCGCCGGATTGCGGGCCGATGATGTTCGGGCACCAGCGGTAGCGGGCGAAGCTGTCGGTGATGCGCGAGGCCATCAGGAACGCGGTGTTGCCCCACAAGTAATTGTCGTGGTTACCGTCGACGGTTTCGTTATAGCCGAAACTGCGAATCGGGTTCTCCAAACCATCGTACGGCGAACGCAGCAGGAAGCGCGGCAGCGTCGCGGCGATGTATTTGGAGTCTTCCATCTCACGCAGGCTGCGCCATTTGGTATGGCCGGGCCCTTCAAAAATGTCGCTGACTTCCTTGACCGACGGCAGGTCCTGATAGCTCTTGAGGTTGAAGAACTCAGGACCGGCTGCCATCACGAAAGGGGCATGGGCCATGGCGCCCACGGAGGCGACGTAGCTCAGCAGCTTCATGTCCGGGGATGACGGGCCGAAGGTGTAGTTGCCAATCATCGCCGCGATCGGCTCGCCACCGAACTGTCCGTAACCGCAGGTGTAGGCGTGCTTGTACAGGCCGCTGCGGGTGATATCGCCGGCGTTGTCGAAGTCGTCCAGCAGCTCTTCTTTGGTGACATGCAGCATTTCCAGTTTGATGTTCTCGCGAAAATCCGTGCGATCCACCAGCAGCTTCAGCCCACGCCAGGCTGACTCCAGTTGCTGGAACTGCGGCTGATGCAGGATCACGTCCATCTGCTTGCTCAGGGCGCGGTCGATTTCGGCAATCATCTGGTCGACCCGGTGCTTGTTGACCGGCTGCTGATGGTCGCCGCTTTGCAGGATCTCGCTGATGAACGCGGCCACGCCTTGTCGGGCCACGGCATAGCCTTCCTGGGAGGGGCGAATGGTGGTGTTGGCCAGCAGTTGGTCGAGCAACGACAGTGGTTCGTCAGTCACCAATACTTGGGCGGCGGCGCTTTCCGTAGGCATGGGGAGTACTCCGTTGAGAAGGGTGTTCAAATCAGTGGTGGGGCGCGTCGATCACCAGATTCAGCTCGCTGGCCAGGCGTTGGCGGGCGGTTTCATCGGTCAGCAGACTCTGCAGGTGTTTGCGAAACGCCGGGACGTTGCCCATGGGGCCTTTGAGTGCAACCAGGGCTTCGCGCAGTTCCAGCAACTTGTTCAATTCGGGTACTTGGCGGGCGACGGCGTCGGGGCCGAAGTCGTTGATGCTTTTGAATTGAAGTTGCACATTCAATTCGGTGTCATGGTCGTTGTTCAGAACGGACGGAACGGCTATATCCAGAGTAACTTCGGCCTTGGTCAGTACTTCATTGAAAGTGTCTTTGTCTATTCGAACGGATTGCCGATCTTCAAGGGTGGTTAGTTCGCTGTGGCCCTTGAAGTCACCCGTGATCAGCAACTTCAGAGGTAATTCAACTTCAGCCTTTTGATCGCCGGTGGCCGGGACGTACTTGATGTTGACGCGTTCTTTTGGCGCGACAGAACCCTGAGTTTTAGACATGGGAATAATCCTTTCCGTAAGGTCGGTGTATTAGAACCGGCTATTGAAAGATTTGTCATGTAGGACGGTGTGGACACGATTCGTAGGGCTTTGGTGTGGGAAGTAGTATTGCTTCCACATTTTCCTACGTGGGCTGTAGAAATATCTGATAGATGCCTCTCTCTATTCTGTTTTAGTGGTGTGATATTCGTCTTTTACTTGCCTTGCTGTTGATCTCGGGTGATGCTCTTGAAGTTGATCGTTGAACTCGCAGATAAAAAGCGTTAGTTCGAAAAGTTAAGAAAGATGTCCGGTTTGGATTTCGACGAGGCATATCAGGAGATGTTGATGCGCGACGGATGGCGAGAGTGGAAATGGGGACTTTGTCTAACGGTGGTGGCTGTAATAGATGCGCAGGCGACGACACAAGATTGCCCTTCCATCGTCTCCCCCTTGAAGCGCCTGGAGTGTTTTGATTTGGCCGCTGGTACGCCCATCCATCACGCACCGGCGGCACCACGCGCCGTTGGCCGGGTACTGCCGATTGTCGATCTGGTACAGCGCAATGAAGCCAGGCGTCCACCCGAAGATCAGCGTTTTCTGTTGTCGTCGTTTCCGGAGCCGGACAACGACCAGCAGCAACGGCTGGTGATCTCCGCCCCGGCCTTGGGCGCGTTGCCACCCCGGCCTTACCTGGCCATCAGCTGCGAATCGAATATTTCCCGCCTGCAACTGGTGCTGGATGAACCGGCCAAGCCCAACAGGATTCGCATCCAGATGTTCAAGGATGAGCGCCCGGTCTCCGAGGCCTATCAGTGGCAGGTGCTGGACGATGCCGGTCTGGTGGTCGACGCCGGCCGCGGCCTGCAGGCCATCTCGTTGTTGCGCAACATGGGCGGCGGCCAGCGCCTGCGACTGGAGAGCGACTATCCCCGGCTGCACGGCCTGGTATTCGACGCTGAAGGGCTGGGTGAGTTGATCAAGCAGGAGCGCCAGGTATGTCGCTGGTAATCGACGTGCCGGCGGACACCGTCAAGCTGCTGCTGACACCCATCGAGCCCGAGCAACCCACCGGGCATTTCGATGTGGAGGACGAAACCTACCAGGCCATCGACCAGGAAATGGTCAAGCTCGGCGGCTTGCGCGAGAGTGATATCGACTGGCCGTATATCGACGAAGCGTCCCGCCAATATCTGGTGACCCAGTGCAAGCACTGGCGCATCGTCGCCCATCTGCAAGTGGTGTGGCTGCGTACCCGGCAATGGGCGCGTTGGGCCGATGCCCTGGGCTTGTTGGCCGGCATGGTTGAACTGTATTGGGACAGTGCCTACCCCAAGCCCGGCCCCACCGGCTACCTGAACAAACGCAAGCAGGTGCAGCGTCTGTTGAGCGACCTGGGGCAGGTATTGCCGACCCTGGAGCGCAGCAGTTTTGAACCGGCCTATCAAGCCGCGGCGGAACTGGCTCTGGCCAACCTGCAACGCTGCGCCGAAAGCGCCAGGCTCGACCCCGCGCCGCTGGATGCGTTGCAACGCCAGTTGAACAAATACAGCGAGCCGGTCGCTGCCACTGAGCCCACCCGTGCGACCACCTCCGGCAGCGTTCTGGATTCAGCGTTTTTTAACAGTCCCAAACCGCAAGCACCGAGCAATGAGCGCGAACAACGCCGTGCCGTGTTGAACATGGCCGAGCAGATCAACCAGCAAGACCCTTACGACCCCACCGGCTACCAATTGCGACGCTTCGGCCTGTGGTCGCATCTGCGCACCGCGCCGTCGATCACCCGCGACCGTCGCACAGAATTGACCGCCGTGCCCAAGGATATCGTCGACGGCTACCAGGACGCGCTGAACCTTAACGCCCTGGACCCGAACCTATTGCTGCGTATCGAAAAAAGCGTCTGCGCCTCACCGTACTGGCTGCGCGGCAGCTACCTGGCCGCCCACGTCGCCTCGCGCCTGGCAATGGAGGAAGTGGCCGCCGCCATCCGTCAGACCTGCGAGCGTTTCGTCTGCCGTTTGCCGGCGTTGCTGGAGTTGTGTTTCAGCGACGGCACGCCGTTCGTGGATGCACAAACCCATGCCTGGATCACCGGTGCCGACCAGGCGCAAACCACAGGCAGCCCGGTGCAGGAATACGCCGGCTTGCGCGACGAACTGGCCGCCCAACTCAACATTGAGGGCGTTGAACGGGTGCTGCTGCGCCTGCAGGAACTGCACGCCGCCCATGACGCCCCACGCCAGCGCAGCTACGCCACGGTGATCGCCGCCGACCTGCTGACATCCCGTGGTTTGTCATGGCTGGCGGATGACCTGTACGCCAACGTTGCGCGGCTGATGCGCGAGACCACGGCGCAGGGTTGGGAGCCGGCGTTGTATCAGAGGGTAGCGACTGTTATCAGTGAAAGTAAGGATTAGTCACATGCCCCGCCAAAGCGACCTGCGTTTCACCTTCGAGCCCTTGAAAGGCGACGCCTTCGAGGTGGTCTCGTTCACCCTCGAAGAAGGTCTGTCCCGGCCGTTCAAACTCGAACTGGAACTGGCCAGCCACAACGCCGCCATCGACTTCAATCGGGTCCTCGATCTGGCGGGGCTGTTCACCCTATGGCGTGGCGAGACGCCGGTGCGTTATGTCCATGGCCTGGTCAGCCTGTTCACCCAGGGCGACACCGGCTTTCGCCGCACCCGCTACACGGCCGTGGTCGAACCGACCCTGGCGCGCTTCGACCTGCGTTCCAACTGGCGCATTTTCCAGAGTCAGACCGTGCCCGACATCATCACCAGCGTGCTCACCGAGCAAAAACTCACCGACATCCGCACTGAAATCTGCTTCGAACACCAACCCCGCGAGTACTGCGTACAGGCCGGCGAAACCGACCTCGACTTCATCGCCCGCCTCGCCGCCGAAGAAGGCCTGCTCTACAGCTTCGAACACCGCGCCGACGGCCACACCTTCATCCTTACCGATCGCGTCGGCGGCCTCGGCACCATCGGCACCCACAGCGATTGCCCGGTGCTCTACCAACCGATGGCCGGCGGCGATGCCACAGAACCGGTGTTGAACCGCTTCCACTACACCGAACAAGTGCGCACCGCACGCCAGGTACAGCGCGACTACACCTTCACCCATCCGTACTACAACCAGCAGCACACCGCCACCGGCGACCAGGACCTGAACAACCAGCACCAGGATTACGAACGTTACGACTATCCCGGCCGCTACAAGCGCGACATCGCCGGCAAGCCCTTCACCAAAACCCGCCTGGCCGCCCTGCGCAACGACGCCAAGCTGGCGCATGTGGCCGGTGACGATGCGCGCCTGCAACCGGGGCTGGCGTTCGACCTCAACGAGCACCCGCGTGAAGACTTCAACGACCGCTGGCGCACCATCGCCATCACCCACGCAGGCAAACAACACAGCAGCCTGGAGGAAGAAGCGTTCGGCAGCGGCAGCGGCACGTCCTACGAGATGCAGGCCACAGCCATCCGCTGGACCTCCGACTGGAAAGCCCCACTGCGTGACAAACCCTGCATCGACGGCCCGCAGATCGCCACAGTGGTCGGCCCGTCTGGGGAAGAGATTTATTGCGATGAATGGGGCCGGGTCAAGGTGCAGTTCCCGTGGGATCGCGCGGACAAAAACAACGACCAGAGTTCGTGCTGGATTCGTGTGGCTCAGGGCTGGGCGGGGGCGACCTGGGGCGCCATGGCCGTGCCTCGAGTCAATCAGGAACTGATCATCAGCTTCCTGGATGGCGACCCTGACCAGCCTATCGCCACGGGCCGCACCTACCGCGAGACCAATCTGCCGCCCTACGAGCTGCCCAAGCTCAACGCCGTAGCGACGACCAAAAGTCGCGAGTTCAAGGGTACACGAGCCAACGAGTTGCGCATTGACGACACCACTGCGCAAATCAGCGCGGCGCTAATGAGTGATCACGAACATAGCGCGCTGCATCTGGGTTACCTCACTCATCCACGCCACTACGGTGGCGGAAAACCTAGAGGGGAAGGTTTTGAGTTGCGTACGGATGGTCACGGCGCGTTGCGCGCAGCAAAAGGTTTATTGCTGAGCGCTGAAGCTCAACTGAAGGCCGGTGCGGGTCAACTGGAACGCCAGCAGGTGATCGAGGTGCTGCAAGCCGCCCTGACCTTGGCCAAACAGCTGGGAGCATCTGCCGAAAATGCCCAAGGAATTGCCCGGGATTCACAGCCGCAACAGTCCCTGACTGATGCCGTGAATGCGTTGGGCCATGGTGCCAATGATCAGGCCAATGGCTCCGGCAATGGCACGCAACCCGTCATCGCGTTAAGTGGGCCTGCCGGCATCGCTGCCGCGACGTCCCGCAGTATTGCCATGGGTGCAGGCGAGCACATCGACAGCGTTGCGCAACAGAACCAGCAACTCACCGCCGGCAGGAAAGTGGTGATCAATGCAGGCGATGAGCTCGGACTGTTTGCCCAGGGTGGCGACATGCGCCATATCGCCCATAACGGCCAGCTGCTGTTGCAGGCCCAGCACAACAGCATCCATGTGCAAGCGGATCAAAGCGTGGAAATCAGCGCCAGCCAGCAACACGTGCTGGTGGCGGCAGACAAGCACATCACCCTGTTGTGCGGTGGGGCTTATATCAAGATGCAGGGCGGCAATATCGAGTTGGGAATGCCAGGCAATTTCACGGTGAAGGCTGCGAACAAGTACTTCATTGACCCAAGCAATGCCGCAACGGAACTCAATAGCTGGCCCAGCACATCGTTCAACGAACGCTTTCAAACCTTTTTCCCGGACGGTCAACCCATCCGCAACCGTGCCTACGCTCTGGTGCGCAAAGACGGCGCACGTTTCGAAGGCCGTACCGATGGTGATGGCTTCGTCACCCTGCAACAGGGCATGACGCTGGAAGGGCTTGTACTGGAATGGCTCGAGCAAGGAGACCTTTGATGACTGATAACCCGTCGACACCGCGCGTCGCCCCGATGACCTACAACGCCCGGGGTAACCCTGTGCATACCTGGACCCTGACGCCCAGCCATATCACCGACCCGGTGCACTGCATATTGCCGCCGGATGGGGTGCTGCCGGTGATTTTCGTGCCGGGGATCATGGGGTCGAATTTGAAGAGTAAGCCTGCTGAGCAGGAGAGCGAAGAGCAGGGAGAAGAGGGGGTACCCATCTGGCGGTTGGATGCGGGGTTCATGGGAAAGAACATGTGGTTGGCGAAAAACTGGATATTTAAAACACCAGGCGAACGTCAAAAAATTCTGCATCCGGTTCGTGCGGAAGTTGATAGAGAAGGAGCGGTGCCTAAACGCGCCGTAGGTACGGTCATTACCCAGCCAGAGCCAGACAAGAAAAAGGCAGCCTTGGCCCTGACCAAACGCTATCGAGAACGTGGCTGGGGCGAAGTCAGCGAAACCAGCTATCACGCTTTTCTGCTTTGGCTGGAAGACACCCTGAACAGCCAATTCCTGCCCCACCAATGGCCGCAATTCGACATCCGGCCGGAGCACTTGCACACCGTGGCCGTCGAGCCTGGGCCTACGCACATCACCCGGTTAAAACCTGAAATTCCCATCGCCATGCCGGGATTGGGCGCCAACCTCGCCAGCCAGTTGCCGTCGATACTTTCGGACGAGTTGGTGGCGCGTGGCGGCTACCGCATGCCGGTGCATGCCTGTGGTTACAACTGGCTGGACTCCAACGAACAGGCCGCGTCCAGGCTGGCCAAGCGCATCGACGAGCTGATGCACCAGTACGGTCGCAATTGCCAGCAGGTGATTCTGGTGACGCATTCCATGGGTGGGCTGGTGGCGAGGCGATGCGCGCAACTGCCGGGCATGGCCGACAAGATCGCCGGTGTGGTCCATGGGGTGATGCCTGCCATCGGCGCGCCGGTCGCTTACCGCCGCTGCAAAGTCGGCATGAGCGACGAGGACCCCATTGCCGGTGCGGTGATTGGCCCGACCGGCCAGGAGGTCACCGCTGTGTTTGCGCAGGCGCCTGGAGCCTTGCAATTGCTGCCCACCCAGGATTATGCCCCGGGGTGGCTGCGGCTGATCGACGAGCGAGGCGGGCCGGCCATGCCGCGCCAGCCGGAAAAAGACCCCTACGAAGAGATTTATCTGCGACGTGACCGTTGGTGGGGATTGCTGCGCGAAGAGTGGTTGGCTCCGAAGGATGGGGATCCGATCACGTGGAAAGATTTCGCGGATAACATCCGGAGCGCAAAGGAGTTTCACCAGGACATCGCTGGGTCATACCACCCGCAAACCTACGTCTACTACGGCAACGACGACAAGCACCCCAGCTTCGAATCCATCACCTGGGAAATGCGACGCGGGTCTCGTCTCAATGGCCCCCATGCCTCAAGCCCCGATGCCTTCACGGTGTCCAGCCTGCAGATGCATGAAGTGCGCGACGACGGACGCAGCCCGTTGTACGTCGGCGGGCAAGCCGAGGCCGTGCCACCCCTGCGCGGTGATCCCGACTCGCCGGTCAGAACCGTGCAGACCAGCTATTGGGAATTGCACTGCCGCATGCAGGACGGCACGGGCGACGGCACCGTTCCGGTGAGTTCTGGCCGTGCGCCGATCAGGCAGGCACGCAAGGATTCGATCCGCCAGCAAGTCCAGGCACCCGGCTTCGATCATGAAGCGTCGTACGCCAATCCGTTAACCCAGCAATTCACTCTTTACTCCCTCATCAAAATCGCAGCGAAAGCCAAGAGGCCGCTATGCGCCGGTTGACCGCTTTTTTTACAGGCCTGCTGTTGGGGGCGGTCGCCGGGTGCACCGCCTTCAAACAGCCCACCGAACAGGAGAAACAAACCGTGCACGAATTGACCAGCAACATGCGCACCTGGGCGCTGGGCCGAGGCCTGATCGATCTGCCCGCCAACTGGAGTGGTGGCGGGGATGTGAAGCTGTACTACGGATTGGGAGCTGATCACTCAAGCGTTGAGGTCTTGATCTTGGGGGAGGGCGTGACGCAGGAGCGATTTGATGCGGCCTTGCAGGAGCGGGCGCGTCGGATCTCGGCGGTTAAGAACTATAAGAATTCAGATGTGTCGATGCTGGTGTCGGCGAAAATGGCCTCACCCAGGGAAAAGTTGCTGCAGTACTACAAGCAAGCAACACGCCGCCAAACATTCGTTCATGAGTCTCATCTGCTGATCGATGACGTCTACGTCATGCTCAGAGCTCAATCCTACGACGGCGATACGGATCCCGTTCAAGCCCAACTATTAAAGCTGTCTAAGGAAATCTTCAAAGTCACCCCCGAAAATGCCGGCGCGGGGTTTGCGCTTGGGCCGATTGTGATTCGTAGTCACCACGATCAGGAGATCGCGACATTCAATTTTCGGCCTCCTGCTTCGGATGTGTCGCTGGAGGTTTATGTCAATGCGTTATCGCCTAGCCAAACGAAAAGCATAAAGACCCGGACCGAGGAGGGCGCGAGGGTTTTCCTCGCGGGTGATTATGAAAACCTGCGCACGAAGAAGATCACCCTCGCGGGAATGCCGGCGGAAGAATCCCTGATCGGCTTCAGCGACGACACTCACCGTCAAATCCTCTTCGGGGCCGAAATCTATCGTGAAAATCCCGCCCTGAATCGTCCAAGCATGAATTTTCGTATGTCGGCGGGTGGGATAAAAAGAACTCCAATCAATCCTGACAAACCCAAGGACTTAGTTCGCTGGACGCTTCCCCAATTCGCTAACAAAGGTTACGAACTGCCGCTCTGGCAACAACCCGCTTCACCAGATCCCGTCAACCCCTCCCTTACCGACTACGAAGCCATGGCCGTGTGGGATGCAATCCTAAAGTCCGTGCGCATTCGCTACGGCTCAGTCGCGCCCAAGCCGGACCCTTGGGCGAACGACCGTGGCCCAACGGTCGAGGAGGCGGCCGAAAACAAACGCATCCTCGATGAGTTCATCGCCAGCTTTGAAAAGCGCAAGCCATGACCATGGGCGTGGCGTTAGCGGGAGCAAAAAGGAACGCGTTCATGCTGTCTGTAGGCAATGAATTCTATAAATACGCTAGGAGCGATTCATGAAAACGGTCTGGAGTTACCTCATACGCTGGGGCCTGCCGCTACTGCGCCAGTTCAATCAGGCGCTACCGGTGCTGGTGCTGCTGGGCGTGGTGTTCTTGCTGATCGCCATCTGGTGGCTGGGGCCACAGTGGACCTGGCGTGAGCACCAGCCGCTGGCCGACTTGGCGATGCGCGTCTCGGCCAGTGTGGTGGTGATCGTAGCGCCGCTGCTGGTCTGGGCGTGGCGTGTGCGGGAGCGTTACCAGCGTTTGCAAGTCGAACGCCAACATGAGGTTGCCCTACAAGCCGACCCCTGCCTGCCTTATATCGAAGCGCAGGAGCGGGCTCTGGATCGCAGCCTGGGCAACCTGCTGAACAATATGGAGCGCCGCCGTTCGCTCTATCAACTGCCGTGGTACCTGGTGCTGGGCGAGGAGAACGCCGGCAAGACCAGCCTGATCACGCGCTCCAACCAGAGCTTTGCCTTATCCCATGTGACCAAGGCCGGGGTCAGGGTGCACCAGGAAGAGCAACTGGCCTATCCGGTGGATTGGTGGATTGGTGACGAGGCGGTGTTGATCGATCCTCCGGGTGAATTTCTCAGCCACCCGGAGTCGACGGTCAGTGATGAGGAGCAGTCGGGCGCCGAGGGCAAGGTCAAACCGGTACTGCCCGCCGGCACCCATGCGCGCCTCTGGTCGCACCTGCTCGACTGGCTGACGCGCAACCGCAGCCGTCGGGCATTGAACGGCGTGGTGCTGGTGATCGATGTGCAGGCCTTGTTGGGGCAGCGTCCCGAACAACGCAAGGCCCACGCCAACCTGCTGCGCACCCGGCTGTTTGAGCTGACGCGGCAATTGGGCACGCGCCTGCCGGTGTACGTGACGCTGAGCAAGTTCGACCTGCTGGAAGGTTTCGAAGAGTTCTTCGCCCGCTTGTCGCGCAGTGGGCGCGAAGACCTGTTGGGCTTCACCTTCAGCCTGGACGCGGTGGATGATTTCGATGCCTGGCTGGCGGAACTGACACGCCAATACCAGGCCTTTGTCGTCTGCCTGAGCGAGCAAGTTTTTGACGGCGCCAGGGAGTCGCGCACATTGATTGAGCGCGATCGCTTGCAGGCGCTGGCGCACCAGGTGGCGGGTCTGCGCCCGGCGCTGTTTGGCTTCTTGAGCGAAATGCTTGGCAGCGATCGTTTCACCACCCCGGCGCTGGTGCGCGGGCTGTATTTCTCCTCGGTCTTGCAGCAAGGCACCCTGAGCAATGCCTTTGTAAAAGAAGCGGGGCAAGCCTACCAACTGCCGCCCCCACCACCTGAGGTCAAACCGGCCGGTGGCACGGTTATCTACTTTGCCCAGCAACTGTTCCAGCGGGTGATCTACCCCGAAGCGGGACTGGCGGGCGACAACATCAAGGTGGCCCGCAGCAAACGGCGCCTGTTGATCGCAGGGTTCAGCGTCGCGTCCCTCGGGTGTTTAGTGACCATCGGCACCTGGCAGTTTTACTTCAACATCAACCGCGACAAGGCGGCCAATGTATTGGCCAAGAGCCAGGAGTTCAGTGAGCGGGACATCGACGCCAAGGTCGACCCCACCGGGCGCAACCTGTTGCTGCCCCTGGACCAGATTCGCGATGCAGTGCTGGTCTACGGCGACTATCGCCAAGCGTGGCCGTTGTTGTCGGATATGGGGCTGTATCAGGGGAGGGCGATCGGCCCCACCGTGGATAAGGCGTACCTGAATCTGCTATCCAAGCGCTTCCTGCCGGCGATTGCCAGTGGTGTGCTGGATGCGATCAACACCGCGCCTGCGGGCAGCAATCAGCAACTGGCGGCCTTGCGCGTCTACCGCATGCTTGAAGAGCGGCAAAACCGCCGCCCAGCCATCGTCGAAGAATGGGTCGCCAGGCAGTGGCAGCGCGCCTATCCAGGACAGGGCCAGATGCAGGCCGATCTGATGGGCCACCTGGGCTACGCGCTGAAATACGCCGACGCCGACCTGCCGCACTACCGTGAACGCATTGCCCAGGTGCAACAGCAATTGCGCCAGTTGCCCATGGCCGAACGGGTCTACATGAGCCTGAAACAGGACGCTCTGGAGCGTTTGCATCGCCCGCTGGACCTGCGCAATGAGGTCGGCCCAGCGTTCGATATCGTCTACCGCCCGCTAAACACCGATCAAGCGGGCAGCGGCCTGCAGTTGCCACCGCTGCTTACCGCCAAGGGCTTCAAGGACTACTTCGAGCCTGGCACCGACGGCATCATCGAACTGGCCATGATCGACCAATGGGTGCTCGGCGAACGGCAGCGCCTGGACTACTCCGATGAAGACCGCAAAATTCTGACCCAGCGCATTCGCGCCCTGTACAGCGCCGATTATGTGGACAGCTGGCGGCGGGCACTGAATCAGTTCGCGGTCACCGATTTCGACGACCTCAGCCACGGTGTGGCCGTGTTGGAACAAGTCACCGGCCCGGCCGCACCGCTGCGGCGCCTACTGGAAACCTTGCGCGACAACAGCGTGATTTACCCGGCCGTGCCTTTGGCCGAAGGACAAGCACCACTGGCGCTGGACAAGGTATCGGACGGCCAACAGCAGGCCGCTGGTATTCGGCGCGCGTTCTCCAGCCTGGCCGAATTGATCACCGCGCAAGGCGAGCAGCCGTCCTACTACGAAGAAACCTTGCGCTCGGTCAGCGCCGTCTACGACTATGCCAAGGCCGTGCACGACAATCCCGACCCCGGTAAAGCCGCCCTTAAAACCGTGCTCAATCGCTTCTCCCTGGGCGGTGCCGACCCGATCGCCAACCTGCAACGCGTCGCCGTGGGTCTGCCCGAACCGCTGAACCAACAGGTCAAAAAGCTCGCCGACCAGACCTCGCAGGTG
This sequence comes from Pseudomonas sp. IT-P74, assembly GCF_949768175.1. Lineage (NCBI taxonomy): Bacteria > Pseudomonadati > Pseudomonadota > Gammaproteobacteria > Pseudomonadales > Pseudomonadaceae > Pseudomonas > Pseudomonas sp. IT-P74. The sequence goes on from NZ_CATKQD010000021.1 coordinate 23,532, forward strand.
CTGGTGATTGCCGCCCTGCGCGAGCTGGAGAAACGCTGGGACAGTGAGATCTATAGCTTCTATCGCGACCGCCTGGCGGGCCGTTATCCGTTCAAGGCCAGCGGCGAGGACGCCTCGCTGGAGGACTTTGAAGCGTTCTTTGGTCCACAAGGGCGCCTGCAGCAATTCCACGATCAGTACCTGAACGTGTTCCTCAAAGACAACCTCGATGTGCTGTACTCCGACAGCCTCGGCGGCTATCTGGTGCGCAGCGACGTGCTGGAACAGCTGAAAAAGGTCGAGCGCATCCGCGACACCTTCTTCAACCATCGCGGCCACTTGGCCGTGCAACTCACCATCGAACCCCTGGCCCTGAGCGCCACCCGCCTGAGCAGCATGCTCAGCGTCGACGGCCAACTGATCCCCTACCAGCATGGCGCGCCGCAACGCACGGGACTGGTGTGGCCCAACAGCCTGGGCAACACCAATGGCAGCCAACTGACCCTGGTGCACAGCACCGGCAACACCGCCAGCCTGAGCTATCGCGGGCCGTGGTCGTTGTTCCGGCTGCTTAGCCGCGGGCGCCTCAATGGAAGAACCGACACCAGCGTGGACCTGACCTTTGCCGTTGCCGACGGGTTGATGCGTTATCGGGTTGGGGCGGAGAAGGCTAACAATCCGATTACGCAGCGCAGCTTTGAAGGGTTTGTGTTGCCGAGGACGTTGCTGGAAGAGCGACGTGGGAGAGGGCGCAGTGACGACGTTACGCAACGGTGAGGAGTCCCGCATGATGGATAAGACCGGTCGAGTCCGCAGCTTGAACTATTCGACTCAGGCCCTGGAGCAACTGGAAGTGTGCCTGCCATTGCTGGGCCAGAACCTTCCCGGTATTCGCACGGCCCACACGTTTGTTACGAAGCAACTGCGTGACAGCGTGAAATTCCTGTTGCCCAACTGTGCCGAGTTGATCGACATGAGCGAGCTGCGCCAGGCGCATGTCGACATGGCTCGCCTGCCGTATCCAGTGGTAGCCCTTGAAGCCCCCTGGGGCTGGCCGGACGGAGCCGGTGGTGACAAACACGGTGGCTCCGCTCATCCAAGCGTATCGCCCTGTGCTTGACCATGTCCCCGGAAGTCGCCAATTGGCTGCCGGATACGAACAAATTTGTTGGCCTCGTCATAGGGGAGGGCTGTGTGGTGTTTGACCTTCTGAATCTTGGTTTGCGGGGTAGCAGATGGTCAGGTGGCCCTTCCAGCGCGCCAGGTTCTCTCCGCTACGGCGACTGCGAACCGTGGCCCAGTCCAGTACGGACTCGATGCGGCCACGCACGCGGGATGCGGTCTCGGTCTTTTCCGTCCAGACGGGTTCAATCGCTTGCATGATCGGTCCCGTGTCGATGGCACTCACCTGCAGATGGCGTGGATTGGGTTCTCTGCTGCCTCGATGCTTTATATGGATGCTGGAGGTTTTCATGGTGGCAACCCGGGCGCTTTGATAAGGAAGAAGAAATTTCAGAAGGGGGGGTTGACCACGTATTTTAATGCTGTACTATTCGCCTCCCGCTAACGAGCAGTTTGATGTTGCTCTTGGCTTAAGTAGTTGATTTTGTTGAAAAATCAGAAACTTTTAAGGTTGCAAGTTGAAAAGATGCGCTGTAAG
>NZ_CATKQD010000022.1:0-478552 GCF_949768175.1 Pseudomonas sp. IT-P74
ATAACGTAGCGCACCTATGGGTCGTGTGGGCGATCATCTTGCTCTATCTATTCGGTCGATATGTCCAGCATTTGCCAGAGAATTGGAGAGTGCTGGATGGCAAAATGTGCGAATTCTATGCGAACGATTTGGTTCGACTGACTTATCGGTCCAATCGTGAGCAGGTGCTCGCTAAATGCCGGGAAAAGTTTGAAGCCTCCGCGTATGCCAGCGTTCCCGAGCGCTATGCCCCCGTTAGTGAAGGGGCCACCATGGGGAAAGTGACTGGTTTTGAGCTATTCAAAGCTATCGATGTGAACTATGTTCGATTCGGTTATTCGTTTCGCTGTGGGATGATCGATGACCCCATCGATGACTTTATCGATTTCCCCGTTTCCACGTGGGTCAAGCGGCGGGCCAGGTTAAGCGCACTCATCAAGGGCGGATTGCTGACTCCATTTTTTACGGAATATATTTTCCCGATGTGCTTCGCTTTTCTGGCGCTCCTCGTCACGCTGTGGAGCCCGCTCGTTGTCTCGGTTTGGACCAGCATAAGTGACTTCTTCGCCGCCCTGGTTTGATGGCAATACCGATGCTCAGGGGGAGGTGTTTTCACGCTGGTTCCGACTGATGCACCGCCCGCTTCGGATCGGTTGCTGATCTCCATGAATGACTGCAATGGGTCGTTTTTAGCCGGTCGCGACAGGCAAAAACCGGTCAGTAGCGGTCAGTCGCTCAAAACACTTAAAAACCACTGATTGCTAAAGTAATCAGGATCCGAAAATAGCTCACTCGGTCGAAGGGACGGATGCTTTGCTGCCCAAGCGGATCAGTTCATTGGAGAAACACAGGCCGACGATGATCAGTGCCGCTCCCGCGTACAGGCTTTCGCGCGGTACTTCATTGAGCGCCACAAACGCCAGCAGCGCGGCGAACAGTGGCTCGGTCAGCTCCAGCGCCTGCACTTGGGATGGCTTGAGATACTCGATGGCCTTGGTGGTGCAGAAGAAGCCGAGGATTGTCGGCAGCGTGGCCAGCGCCAGCAGTGCGGCGATCGCCAGCGGCGACAGCTCGCCCATCGCGAAACCATCGGCCGCAGCCGGCATCAGCAGGTACAGGCTGCCAAAGAATAACAATTGTCGGGTGAAGTGCAGCCCCCCCGACACCCCCATACGCTTCATGGCAACCGAAAAGGCCCCATAGCCGCAGCCGGCCATGGAGGCGAGCGCAGCACCTTGCAGGGTAAAGCCCTGCTGCAGGTCGCCGCCGAAGATCACCGAGATCCCAGCGATAGCCAGTGCGGCGCCCACGGTAGCGTTCGCGGTGATGGCATCCTTGAGGAAAATGCGCCCCAGAACGATCGAGGAAATTGAGGCACTGGCCATCAGCACCACCACCACACCTGCTGCAGCGTAGTGTCGATAGGCGGACGTTTCGAAATGGAACAGCACAAAGATGCCAAGGAATGCGCAGATAGCCGCCTGAGTCCACTTGGTCGACGCCGCCGGGCGCTTGAGGAAAAACAGTAAGATCGAGAGAAGCACGCAACCCAGTACGGTCTTGATGACGGCGACACTGCTAGCGGTGAAACCATTACTCATGAGTACTTTGCTGAGTACACCGATCGTTGCGTTCAGTGCCGCAGCGGAGAGTGCAAATATGACGCCTTTGCTGAAAGTAGATTGCATGGATGACGATCCCTGTCGCTGATTTGTCGTTCGATAGAATGCCGCCCCACATCGACGGCGCAAAGTTCGAGGATACGAAGATCCCACCAACCCCGGTATTTATTCTGGCATAAGCGCTGGATCGCCCAGTAGTCCGCTATTCGCTTTCTTGTCGCCGCCAAGGGAGAAGTCAGCGGGCCTTGCCCTTGGCTATGCAATATGAGTTGACGAACGCTGCGGTGTGCTGCAAAGACTGGCGTATATCCGGTTTGGCTATTCCATGCCTGTTGGCAAATTGCTCGACCGCTGCTGTATCAAAACGAGTGGTCTGGATAAAGTCCAAGGCTTCGGGTTTTGTATTCAAAAACCACGCGACGGGAGGAATACTCAGTAGTAATTTCAGCAATCGGAGTGAAATGTGATGCTTGGGAGACTTTAAGCCCAAAGGTTGTGCCACCTGTATCAGGAGTTCTCGCAAGTTGGGAGTCTGATCATCAAGCGCCAGCAGTTCCTGGCCCACCATGGCAGGATCAAAAGCACAAACTGCCACCAGCTCAACCAGATAATCCACGGTGACCAGTGGCAGCCAGTGCTCGGCGGTACCGGGCACCGCAGTCAGCTTTCCCTGTACAAGGTTGCGTATCAGCTCCACCAGTGGCTGACCGTCAAGGATATGCCCCGTGCGGCTGTGGCCGCAAACCGTCGCGGGGTGGACAACGGTAATCTCCCCGCCCTTGGCGGACATGACCTCCAGGGTCGCAAAATGCGCCTCCAGCTTGCTCCCCTCGTAACCACCGACATGCCGGTAGACGGCAGGCCAATTCGTCAGCTCCGGATAACGAGGATCAATCCCGATGCGTTGCAGATGTTCATGATTTTTCAGCATGTAGCCGCCGATCATCACCAAACGGCTTTTTTGCTCAGCCGCCAACAACGCCACGCGCTTTGCCCCTTCTACATTCACCGCACGAGAATGCTCCACTGAAAGCCCCCATGCGAAGTGGGCGCCCAGGTGGAATATGACTCTGGCGCGCCTTAGCACTTCTCGGTCAGCAAGACTCAGCCCCAGGTTGTCCCGTTCCAGATCGCCAGCTACGGCAAATACCCGGGTTGCGCACCCTCCCAAATTATCGACTTGCTCCCGCAGTGCAGCCAGTCGCTCCGGGCGACGCATCAACACCCGAATGGTGTGACCTTTTGCACTCAGGTTCGCCACCAAATGTTGACCGACGAAGCCGGTACCCCCCGTGACAAAGCACTCCACGCTCATTTCCCTGTTCCTTGTTTAAGGTGAGAAATCAAGCGTAAACTATCGACCCAGCTCTACAGTCAAGCGGTGTTTTCATGAAAATCGGCGAACTCGAGGCCCGAAGCGGCGCCAGCCGCCATACGTTGCGTTACTACGAGCAAATCGGCCTGATCTCACCGCTGCGGCAAAATAACAACTATCGCGTTTACACAGTGCAAACTCTGCAGGATCTGGACTTTATCCAGCGCGCGCAAAGCATGGGGTTTTCCCTGGGGGAAATAGGCGAGATTCTGGATGCGCAGCGGAACAAGCTGATCGATTGTGCTGACGGCGCTAAGCTAATTGAAAAGAAGATGGCAGAAATCAAACAGAAAATCGCCAACCTCCAAAGCATTTATCAGTATCTGGATGAAGAGCGTACAAACCTCGAAGCCAGTGCTGCCAAGCAACTTGAGCTTCAGCGGCTGAACAACTCTTCCAACTGAACTGTCAGCATCCGGGAAACGGAAGCTGCAGCCTGCTTCCAGTTTCAAGCCAATCGCAGGTCCTAGCCGAGCCGATCCCGTTAATATGGGCAAACTGGTCACCTATACAGACATCGAGCCCTGACGCTCTATTTTCGACGTCGATGCCGCTGACCGTATCGTGCCTTACCAAGGTAACTGCCATACGGCCAGATAGCCTGGATATCAGGGTGGTGGAAAACCGCCATGAGGAGACATTGGTTTGGTACGCAACAGCAGTGTGATCGATAGGGCTAAAATCATGACTTTCATCAGATTTGTATGTGCTCGCCCCCTGACCTTCCTGGTCTTGTTGTTCGGGCTTGGATTGGGATGTGTGCCATTCTCTCAGGCTTCGGCGTACGAAAACTGCCCTCCCGAGATGAATAGCCGAGCAGGGGCTTTGTTAGTTGATGTACGCGGAGATTGGTCTTCCCTTTTTAAGCATCAGAGCGTCTTCGCTTCTTGTGATGATGGTGAGCTTGGCGAGGGCTACTCTGAAGCCGTGGCGAACCTCTTCGCCCAAAAATGGGATCAGTTTAGTACATTTGTCGCACTTGCAAAAACACACCCCGACTTTAAAAGCTGGGCAATACGACATATCGACGCGACTGTCTCAGATGATGATCTGAATAGGATTATATTAAATTCCAATACATGCATTAATAATACAGCCATGGAAAAACTTTGCAGGGTTATTCGGCAGCGTGCTGCAAATGCCTTGATGGAATCCGAACGGATGCGACGATAACATTTGCGGGATAGTTTCTATGTCAAAGACACTCCATTAAATTATGTTGACCCACTTGGTCGCTATCTGCCAATTTTGAGTCCAGTGCTGCTCCTCACAACAGGCGACAATTGGCCAAAAAGAGATGTTCTTGAAAACCGTCGACTGTAATAGATCCATGAGTCTCAAAATCAGAACAACTAACTTCCTGGCTATTCATTTTCTCTCCCCACAGAAAAAACTCTTGAAAAGTTAGCCAAGCACCAATAAAACAGCGCAAACCCATACCCCAAAAGCATAGAGGCCGCGATGCCGGCCGCCCTGTTTTACAATCTATTTTGGGACGTATTTGGACAGGGTCGCCTTAAGTGCCTCGGTAACAAGAGCAATCAGAATTGGCTCGGAGCTCGACTGCATATCTCTACCAATTTCGGATTGCTGTTCTATCACTTTTACCGCGTATTTTGATGCACGGCCTTCAGAAACGAGTGATGACAACTCTTCTTGAGAGAATGACTTCTCATAGGCTGCTGCAAGGTTCTCATCCCACTCAGGCTGATACTGCGGCAGCAATGCTTTGATTTCACTAGACACGGCACGGTTTGCATCTGCACTTCCCAGCTTCGTGGCGATCATCACGTAGGTATTCGTTCTTTTCGCTGCCGAAAGTGCAAGGATAGAGAGGTTTCTGCCTATCTGTGCCTGGGCAACGAATGTGCGAGCATCCTTATGAGAGGGTGTTTCAGCAGACACTGTATTTGAAAGCGCGACGAGCACTGTGAGCACGATAGTGGCAGCAGAAATCCTTTTCATTTTCCAGCTCCACAGGGGGGGGAAATAAGTGTTTCATCAGCGTAGTTTCATCCCGAAGGTTGTGCCACTTAATGACCACTGCTGTGGCAGGCGGTTTGAACACGGCGAGACTGTGAATATCCTGGTTGAGGAAACTTGAATCACGCCGGATTTTTAGGCATTACGACGACATGTTCATTCCCTGTAGTAAGCGCTGGCGTCGTCGAGTTTCAACTTCGAGGGTACCGCCTGCTTCGCCGTCTCGGATCCGGTCGACAGGGGTACGCTCTGCGTGACGTTGGCCATCCGGGTGATTTCCACCTGCACTTTATCCTTGCCGAGCAGGTAGTCGGCGAGTTTCTGGGAAAACGGCCAGTAGTTCAGATCGGCTGTCAGGGTCAGCGGTCCGACGGCGTCGGCCGGCACCAGGAAGGAAAACTCTCCGATATCGTAGCCCTTGGGCAGAATGCGGTTGTCCGAGAGAATCTGCGTGGCATTCCAGACCTCGACGTCCAACGGATTGCCGTCCTTGTCGCCGATGTGCACCTTGAAGTTTCGCGTGTTGACCTCGGTCTTGCCATCCTTGATCGACCCCAGACGATAGATCTGACGACCATTGGCATCCTGCACCCGGAAATCGATCCACATTTCCCGGCCCTCGGGAAAGCCGGTCGGCAGTTTGTGCCCGGCGCCGACGTTCGTCACTTTGACGGCTACCGAGGTGTATTGCCCAGGCGTCATGGCTGCCGGCACTTGCTCGAACTTGATGTCCCCGGCACGCGCAAGCATGTCGCGTGCGCGTTGCGCGCCCTCCTCCTGACCGAGATGCTTGAGCATCATCGCGTTGGCACCGCTGAACCAATGCGAGGCAACCTCTTCGCGATCTGGCCCCATGATCGCGGCCTTGCCCGCAAAACCCGGCATGTGGCAACTCTGGCAAGTCACATTGTTGAGGCTGTAGCTGCTCTCCTGCCATTCGTCATAGGTGCGCTCCACCGCCACGCTGCTGAAGGGGTGCGTGACGTTGTGGCAGGTGCCGCAAAAGTCCGAGCGGGTGTGCAGAGCGGAATACACAGTGTCGTGATAAGGCGAAACCGCATCCTTGCGCGGGCCGAACTTGGTCGGTTTACCGTTCGCTCGCGGACTCAGGACATAGGCGCCATTATCGAGGCCCGTGCGGGCACTGATGTTGTGGCAGGTCTCGCAATCGACCCCGGGCATCGGATGATTCCTGGCACTGTCTTCAATCGAGGAGCGGTTGACTTGCGAAGTGATCTGCCCGGTCGTGAGACCGATCGGGGTATGACAGCCGGTGCAGAAGTTATCGACCTTACCCTCGGTGGCCGTACTCGCACGCTTGAGCAAGGCCCGATAGATGGGTTCATCCCAGGCCTGGGACATCATCGATGAACGCCACTGTTTGTAGATCTCCGTATGGCAAGCGCCACAGACCTGGGCATTGTCGAAGTCCTTCACATTCAAGACCAGATTGCCGGTGGTATTGGCCCGATGGGGAAAGAACGGCATCCCGCCAATCACATGCATGAGCCTGGAGCGTGCCGGCTCCAGCCACTTCTCATTGCTTTGATTGTCATTGCCCTGAGGCTCGTCCGCCGCCACCAGTGTTACCGCGAGCAGGCAGGTTAGAAAGCACAACCGGTGCAGCACAACCTGCGCACACGTATGTCTGGAGTGGCTCATGAGCATTTCCCCTGGGTGGTTGCCCGCGGTACTTTTATTGAGTAGCCCAAGTCTCGAGTCGCCAGAGCTACTTCGTGATGCAAACCGATGGTTACAGGCAATCACTCAATGGCGTACTGACAGTCCCACAGCATCCCGACCCTGCACCTTGCATGAACGGGGCAAGCTCACTCAGCAATTACTCTGCCAGCGTTGCATAAAATGTGCGCGGAGACCTGAAAGACCCGCAGACATAGGCCAGCGACTGAAGTAACTGGCTAATGAAGATGTGAATAACGCGGAGCAATAGAACCCATTAGTGGGGGGGCTCACTCCGAAATCGGGGGGGTGTCAGACGGGAGGGCCAGGGCTTCTCTGCGGGGTACCCCTCGGAAAACCCGGCCCAATCACTTTACTCGATACGACTTACTCTCTGTCCTTGGTCGACCGAATGAGACTGCCCCGTAACTTCACGATCGCCTTCTGCATCTGCACGAAGTCGTCGGGATCAAGTCCGGTTTGCGGGAAGCCATCTTCGGTTAGGCCTTCGCGCAGTTTTCGGCCCTCTTTGGTAAGACTGATCCGCACCTGGCGTTCGTCTTCCGGGTCGCGCTGGCGCAGCAGATAACCCATCGCTTCCAGTTTCTTCAGGATCGGCGTGAGGGTATTGGATTCGAGAAACAGCTTTTCGCCGAGGCTGCCAACGGTCTGGTTGTCTTCCTCCCACAGCGCAACCAGGGTGATGTATTGCGTATAGGTCAGGCCGAGCCGTTCGAGCATCGGCTTGTAGGCCTTGCCGAAGGCCAGGTTAGTTGAATAGACCGCAAAACACAGGAACTCGGAGAGTTTGAGATCCAGGGCGGATGTCTTGGCGGTGTTTTTCATGGACGTTCTCTTGGGTCAATCTGGCGAGGCTGAAACTATACGTCGTACGCGATGATATCGGAAGTGCGTATAAACACCGACGGCCGGCCCACCGGGAAAATCCCCGCTGAGCCGGCCATGCAGTGGGTTATGCCGTCAGTACGTTGATATCGACATCAATATTGCCGCGTGTGGCCTTGGAGTAAGGGCAGATTGCATCGGCGGTGTGGGCCAACTCGGTCGCCACCCCTTGGTCCAGCCCCGGCACGCGCAAGGTCAGTCGAGCCTGCAGGAAGTAAGCCGCGCCGGTCTGGCCCAGATCCACTTCAATGTCGACGGCCATATCCGCCGGCAACACGATATTGCGCTCCTGGGCCACCAGCCCCACTGCCGCTGTGTAGCAGGCAGACCAGGCCCCGGCGAACAGTTGCTCGGCTTTCGGGTGCGGCTGCGTGGCGGCAAAGACATGGGCCGGCTGGGTGGAACCAGGAGACGACAGTTCGATATCGAGGTTGCCGTTGTGACCGCCGACACCGCTGTGAGTGGTGTGGGTTTTGCCGGTTGCCAGTACTTTTTCGATTTTGCTCATGGGGACTTCCTCAGAATTTAATATTTCGTGCGATTACATCGCATGCGATATTTGTGCCGTCTAAAAAGACAACGTTCATCAATTGGCGTGTGCAATGATCCAGTTGTTGCCGTTTTGGCCAAGGGAAGCGTGAGCGGTCGAGATAAACATTGTGCGGCGGCTTCCGGTGTTCATGGTTGAGTCTCCAAACGGCCTGGGTTGTCGTTGACTAATATCGCTTTCGATTAGATCGCATGCGATGCGTTGAATATTCAACCAACGCCCCAATGATGTCAAAGCCTATTTTATGCCTTGGCGATGAGCGGTAGACGCGCAATCAACCCGGCAAAAAAACACGGCCATTCGAGCCTGCTCGCGATGAGGCCATCGGCTTCAACATCACCGTTGGCTGATACGCCGCCATCGCGAGCAAGCTCGCTCCCACAGATCTTGCGCCTTAACTGACTGGCATTAGCCATTCGAGCCGGTTTTCCTTGACTGGCTGATACCCACACATCGGCATAGGGGACGGCCTTCACAGACCGCTCCCCTGCCACACCACCCGGCATGCGGGTCCGCACCGGGCGGTTCGAGAGATTGAGGTTATGAGAGACGTACCAATCCCAGCCTGTCGAACCACGCAATATTAAGCACGCGATTTAGATCCAGACGACTGTTATGCCACCAGCGACAGGTGTTTGCTGCCACGTTCTGCGCCACTTGGTGACTCGCGCCAAGTGCTCGCAGCTCACGATACGTCGTCGTTCCGCGCTTCCATTGTTTAAGCTGGATAGCTCGCAATCGATGTCGTATCCATTCGTCCAGCGCACGCCAGACGGCTGGGGTTTGCGACAACCCGAAATAAGCTTTCCAGCCCAAAATGTAAGGTCGCAGTTCATCGACGATCTGCTGCAAGCTACGGCCACACGAGCGTCGGGTGTACCAGCGTATTCGCTGCTTGAACTGCTTCTGCGCTTTGTAGGATGCAGCGCGTTTGACATCGCCGCGGGCTGACCACAATTCGTAGCCCAGAAACTTGCGGCCAAACGCACTCGTCACTGCACTCTTGCTTTCGTTGATGCTCAAGTGCAGCTTTTCATAAAGGCATTTCAGCAAGACCATGACTCGCTCGCCTGCCTTCTGGCTGCGAACATAAACGTTCGCATCGTCGGCATAGCGCACAAAATAATGGCCTCGACGCTCAAGCTCCCGATCCACTTCGTCCAGCAGCACATTCGCCAACAACGGCGACAGCGGGCCGCCTTGCGGCGCCCCGCAGCGACTTTTCTCGACCACGCCATTGATCAGCGTTCCTGCATCCAGATACGCCCGAATCAGTCGGATAACCGCCCGATCCGTAATCCGTTTGCCTAAACGATCAATCAAAATATCGTGGTCGACCCGGTCGAAGAACTTCTCCAGATCAACATCCACCACCACTTTGCGTCCCGAGGACACGTAGCGCTGAGCCGCCAAAACAGCGCCCTGCGCACAGCGTCCCGGGCGGAAGCCGTAGCTGTGTTCACTGAAAGTGGGATCGAGTAACGGCTGCAAGACTTGCAGCAACGCTTGTTGGATCAAACGGTCAGTGACCGTCGGAATACCCAACTCGCGTTCACCGCCGTCTGGCTTGGGAATGACTACACGTCGTACCGGACTAGGCCGATAGACTCCTGACATAAGCTGCTCACGAATCGCCGCCCACTGGATCAGCAGATGTTCGGCCGTCTGGTCAATGTCCAGACCGTCGACTCCTGCTGCTCCTTTATTGGCTTTGACCCGTTTCCACGCCCGTTTCAGGTTTCCTCTCGCAAAGGCCCGCTCCAGCAGCCCTTGCCCTGCGTTGTCGGATTCATCTTGCGGGCGATTGACCTCGTCGCTGACGGGACTGCTCACGGCTTCACCGTTCGGTTATCTCCATCCGCCCCGCGTTTGGCAGGCATCTGACTTCCGGACGTTCGCATCAACATGGCCTATAACGCTTTCTCTCGTTCGGCCCTTCGTCAAAAAAAGACTACTACGGCCTCTGCTGACTTCTCGCTCCGGCTAGCGCCGTCGCCCTTTCAGGCACAAAGCGAGATCTCCCCAGGTAAGAACGCAATCCTTCACCACACAACCGCCGGATTTACGCCACCTGACCCTTGACCACAAGAGCTTCGCGGTTTTGTGCCCGCTCGCCCTGATCGGCTTCGCCTTGTATCCGGTTCTTGTACATCGGCTCATGGCTTCGATTCACGCTTCCTCCCCACACTCGGTCGCCCTCATGCAGTTGCGCTTCACTTCGTTCGCTGTGGTCAGCTTACGACGGGACTTTCACCCGCAAGATTGCGCCCATGCTGGGCGCACACAAAAAACCCCTCACAAGGAGGGGTTTGATGTTTGAACGGTTCAGACAGTTTCAACCGTCCTTTCCCGAACTCTCGTCAGCTCAGCGCAGCGCAGGAATTCCTGCAAACATCCAGGTAGATTCCTGGACCGGCGTTGCTTCGTTGCGCTTACGCGCCCACTGAGTCAGCGCCACCATCATCGCAAAGCCGAGCACGATCAACACCGGATAGGCCATCAGCAACTCGGTGAGCGAATACTTCCAGGCCAGCGGTCGACCGACGCCCAGCATGGCGGCATACAGCCAGGACACGCCCGACAGTGCGCCAGAGAACAGGGCAAACATCCGTACATTGACCTGAAGATCAAGCAACGAACCGGCCTTCAACATTGCAGGCAATACATAGCGGTGCAATAACATGCCGTTGAACGTCAGCAACAATACAATAATAACTTTGGCTTGAAGTTTCGGATTGGCAAAATAGGTCATGCCTTTTTCAAGGTAATCAATGCCTATTACCGCAGCTCCGGTGACCCACAAGAATATCAACGCATTGGCAACAGACTTCTGCAGACTGGCCATATGGTCATTATCGTGTCCCGACGAAACACGACCTTTCAATAAATCCTTGACCATGGCGGCATCGCTCGCAAACACCAGGCCGATAGCTACGCAGCAAGCCAACAGATGAACGTACACAACGCCTAAACGCAACAGCTCCATGGATTCTTTCTGGCCGATAAGGCCGATCATTGTATTAATATCCAAGTTTACATCTCCACTTATAGCAGCAGTGCAAAATGACCATGCCCCAGGCATGCGAATTATTTATTCGCATCTGCAAGGTCAAGTTGGCAAAGATTGAAGCAACTAAATAATTTGGTATTACAAGAGAGAGCGACTCGCCCAGCGAGTCAGTGATGACGGCATACTATCACTCCAGGTCTCAGGTAAAAAAAATCCCCATGTGCATTCCATTCAATGCAGATGAGGTATACGTCCATTTTTCTAGTGAGTGCAGCGCGTCCCCAAGGATCCGCCTGCTGGAAATCAGAGCCCAGCATATCCCGATCGTTCAATTTTTGAACAAAAACATCGACAAACGGTACTGTTTCCAGCACCTGGGGATCTCTGCCTCTTTGGCTGAAACCCGCGGCGTTAAGCGGCTGAATCGTTTCTTGTCATATGCCGAAAAAAATACCGCTATTTCGCTGAACTTTCGTCGCCAGACCCGACCAACGGCGAAAATGGCTTCCCGCGAAGGCCTGTGCAAGTTTTCGAAAATGGGCCAACTGGACTCTTTCGACCAGGCTGTCGGCGAGTTCTCCATCGCCGATGCCAATCAAAATGCGAAAGATCATGCCGCGCTGATAGCTGCTGAAAAATCAGGGAGGATCAATGATCAGCGCCCTTCCAGCTTTTTCACGACCTCCTCGGTGGTCATCAGGCCGTTGGCGATGTAGCGGAAATTGACCAGCGCGCTCCCGTAGCCGTCGCCGTCAGGCAGCTTCGGGCCAGCGACCGCATCACGTACGACTACCACCTCGAAACCACGCTCCAGAAACTCGCGAAGGTGCGATTCGACGCAGAGATTGGACGCCATGCCGGCCAGGATGATTTTGTCGACCCGCTGTTTGCGCAACTGCAGCATCAGGTCGTTGCTTTGCGGGCCATACAGCTTGTGCGGTGAGGCGACGAGAGTCTTGCCGTCTTCGATGAAGGGCTTGAACGTCTTCATGAAGTCGGCACCCGAATTGCGGAATCCATCCAGCGTCAGGGCACCCTTGCGGTCGAACATGCCCAGCTTGTGCTGAACGGTCTCCGCCGGCGCTTCAAACTCCCACTGATGATCGTGGGGATAGTAGTAATGCGGCGAGATGGCGACGGTCGCTCCGGCCTGCTTGAACGCCGTGAACAGCCGGGTCAGATTCGGCACCAGGTTCTGCTCGCTAACGCTCTGGCCGAAGATTGACCAGCCCGCACCCTCCGGGCTCATGAAGTCGATCTGTGGGTCAATCACGACCAGTGCGGTTCGACTGGAATCCCATTGAAAGGTGGAAGCCGGGAGCGCGGGTTTGGCTGGATCGGCGTAGGGGTTCTCGGCGGCGAAACCGATGCCGGGCGCCATCAGGATCGCCCCCAGCAAGGTGGCGCAGGAGATGAGTCTGGCTGGTTGAATTCGCTTGAAGGTCATTTTGCATGTCCGCAATGTGGGGGTGATGCATTTACGGTACGGCGAGAAGACGGCACGAAATGGACATTTATCCCTGGATTTCGGCCGACATGCCCGGCCCCGTGACCTTCCCGACAGCAAGCGCGTACCATGGCCCCATTCAGACTGTGGATGTTCCGTGCATGCAACGTCACATATGCTTCCTGGTCTACCCGGGCTTCGTATTGCTCGATCTGAGTGGCCCGCTCGAAGCCTTCTCCAACGCCAATCGTGCACGCCCTCCCGGCTATCGGTTCACTGTCGCTTCCCTTGAAGGCGGATTGATCAGCGCTTCGAGCGGACTGCAAGTCGCGACCGACGCCTTGCAGGTGGTCGAACACCTCGACACGCTGATCATCGTCGGCGCCCCCACCGCGCCGATCGATGACAGGATGTTGCCGATGGCAGCAGCGATACGGCAGATGTCCCCGCGTGCTCGCCGTACAGCCAGCGTCTGCACTGGCGCCTTCCTGCTGGCGGAGAGCGGCCTGCTCGACGGTCGTGTCGCGACCACGCACTGGAACTACGCGCCGCAATTGCAGGCACGCTATCCGTCACTGCGCGTGGATGGAGATCGAATCTGGACCGAAGACGGAAATGTCTGGACATCCGCCGGCATGTCGGCGGGCATCGACATGGCCCTGGCGATGATCGAGCAGGACCTGGGCAAGGACGTGTCACGCTCCGTCGCACGCATGCTGGTTGTCTACTATCGGCGACCCGGTGGTCAGTATCAGTTTTCTTCGTTGCTGGATTTCGACCCTGGCTCGGACCGGATCCGCACGGTGTTGAGCTATGTGCGCGATCATCTGCGTGACGATCTGTCAGTCGAACGCCTGGCAGACGTCGCACATATGAGTGTGCGCCAGTTTGGCCGCGTGTTCGCGGCATCGGTCGGGGTGACGCCGGCAAAAGCTATCGAGCGCCTGCGTATCGAGTCGGCGCGGCCACTGGTCGAGGACGGGCAGCAGACATTCGAGGAGATCGCCAGGTGCTTCGGATTCGGTGATGCCGATCACATGCTCCGCAGCTTCGTGCGAGTCGTGGGGCGCACGCCACAGGAACTGCGTCGCAGCGCCCGTCAGGCCAAAGGTAATGGGACCGGGAAAAAGGTCGATCCATCACCCGCGTAAGCGCAGACACGTACAACTCCCGGGCCTGGCTCAAGCCAGCAATTGGGTGATCCACCGAGCCTGCCGCGCGATGTCCTGCACCGTCTCTTCGGGTACGGCCTGCTGCGCCCGGGCAAAGTGGCTCAGGGTCTTCTGTTTCTGGCGCAACTTGCGCTGCCACTTGACCAGGAACGCCGGACTGCGGGCCTGCATCAGCAACGGGCCGAAGTACAGCTCTTGGGCGGTGTAGATCACCGATCCGGCACGCTCGGCGACGATGATTTCGTAGTCGAAACGATTTTCCCGCAGCACTTCCTCGCAGAGGATGCGGTAGCCGTTGTCCATCAGCCATTGGCGCAATGGCTGCTCGCCGCCGTTGGGTTGCAGGATCAAGCGCTCCTGACCGCTCAGGTGAGCCTTACCGCTGTCGAGGATATCGCGGATGGTTTCGCCGCCCATGCCGCAGAGGCTGACCGCCGTAATCCCGTCTCCCGGCTCGATTGCCGCCAGGCCGTTAGCCAGGCGCACGCTGACCTGCGAGTCCAGGCCGTTCTCGCGCACGGTGCGGTTGGCCGCGTGGAACGGCGTCAACGCGACCTCGCCGGCCACGGCGGCCACGATGGCGCCACGGCGCATCAACGCCACCGGCAGGTAGCCGTGATCCGAGCCGATATCGGCCAGCCGCGCACCGGCTGGCACATGTGCCGCCACGCGCTCCAGGCGCATGGACAATGTCTGTTCGTTCAACTGCGGCCCCTTTCACCACGAACGTCCGGCGCCTTTGGCCGGATCGGGGCGTGATTCTGTCGAGCAATGCCGCGCATTTCAAATTTATGTGACCGGGGTCATGCCCCCTTCACGCAATCACCCGTGCATACACCGATCTGTCGACGTTGCCACCGGACAGAATCACCCCCACCCTTTTTCCCGACATGGCTTCACGCTCCGAGATGAGCGCTGCCAGCGCCGACGCACCGGCCCCTTCGGCAAGGTTATGGGTATCGGTGTAATACACACGCATGGCTTCGGCGATCTGGTCATCGCTGACCGATACGATCCGCGCCGCACCTGCCGCGTAGACGGCAAAGGCTTCGGGAATCGGCTTGCGCACGGCAAGGCCGTCGGCAAAGGTGTTGGCCGAGGCGGTTTCGCGAATTGCGCCAGCATCGAACGACAACTGTGCGGCCGCCGCCTCCGTGGAAACCACGCCAACCACCTCTGTTCGCAGACCCAGCGCGTCGCGAGCGGCGATCACCCCGCAAATCCCCGATCCACAGCCAATCGGTACATAAACGGTGTCCAGGTCCGGCGCGGCGTTGAACAGCTCCAGCGCATAAGTGGCAACGCCTTTGACCAGTTCGGTGTGAAACGGCGGAACCAGGAACAGATCATGGGCCTGTGCCAGGCGTGCAGCCTCTTCACGGGCATCATCGAAATCCCGGCCATACTCGACCACTTCTGCGCCAAAGCCGCGCATGGCGTTGTTCTTTTCTACCGAGTTACCTTGCGGCACGACGATCAACGCCTGCAAACCCTGTGTGCGAGCCGCCAGTGCCAGGCTCTGGCCATGGTTGCCGCGGGTAGCGCTGACAATGCCCTTCGCGCCTGGGTGCTCGCGTTTGAGCCAATGCATGAACGTGATACCGCCACGTACTTTGAAGGCACCGGTAGGCGTGTGATTTTCGTGCTTGACCCACACCGTGCAACCCAACCGCTGAGCCAGCAAGGGCCAAGGGTACTGGGCGGTGGCGGGCATGACCTGGTAAACGTGGCGAGCGGCCTGTTCGATATCTTCGCGAGTCAGTGTGTGCATGAGTGTCCCCCTGAGGTTTTGCCCAGTCTGAACAACGATGCCGTATTGCGGCTTTCAAAAAACCGACCTGACTTTTGTCCCCGCTCTTCACTACTATGGTGTTCATGAGTGCTCGAAATCCCCTGTCGCCAAAGCCCCTGTCCGAACCGGTCCGTCGTATCGAGGCCGGCCCCTGGGCGATCGAATTGCTCCCCGGCTGCGCTTACGCGACCCGATATGTCGCGACCCAGGCGGGAATCGGCTTTGCCTTCGACAGCCAGCGCGGCCTGCACGCCATCGGCAGCGACCGCATACGCCCCTTCGAGGCCGTGCCCAACGGCCTGGCGTTCGTTCCCGTCGGGTGTGACGTGTTGTCCGAATCACCCCAGGGCGGTGAGTACCTGCGGGTGATGCGCACCGATGGTGTTGCATTGGACGGGGATCGTGCCTTCAACAATCGCATCGACCAGCAGGCCACTGCCCTCGCGTGGCGAATGCGCGCCGCGCTGTTGCAGCCCTCCGTGGAGGATGATTGGGAAGTCTGGGCACTGGCATTGTCCGAGCGGGCGACGGGTAGCGAAGCGGTGTTGACAGCCCCCCATGGCTCGATAACCGGCAGCCGCATGCGCTTGCTCGATGAGTTCATTGATGCAGGCCTCGAAGGCCCGTTGAGCGTACCGGCGATGGCGGGCCTGCTGGGATTGTCCGAAGGGTATTTCATGCGGGCCTTCAAGAGCGCCACCGGCAAAAGCCCGCACAGTTACCTGATCGACCGACGCCTGGCCAAGGCCCGCGCGCTGATGCGCGATTCGACCGCCACTCTGACGGAGATCGCCTACACCTGCGGTTTCAACTCCCAGGCGCACATGGCGACCACCTTCAAGCAACGCCTTGGTGTGAGTCCGGTGCAGTTGCGTCAGTCTTTTGGGTTCCGTTAGCGCCTGGTTATCAACCGTTTTTTTGCTGTTTCATGGGACAGCCTTACCTGGAATCCCTGGCCCGCTTGCGCGCGGCCTTGGCAAACAGCCAGTAGAGGACGAGGAGCAAGGGTATTGGCAGGACCAACAGCAGCAATGCGCGAGTAACGTTCGACAGGTCATTGCTACCGAAATTATTGTCGAGTTCGGCCAATGGAATCATGATCATCACAACCGCTCCCAGGTTGCACATGCAGATGGCCATGACCCGGTAAAAGATTCGCCATGGCCTGGAGGGATGGTCGATGTTCTTGGTAGATGGCGGGATAACGCCGGGGCTGGGCATCACGATACAAGTACCAATGCCCCCGACAATGGACTGAAAGAAAAAGACGAACATTGTCAGTGTCATGAGGGGCCAATCAAGTAGGTGAAAGCGCGCATAAGGAAAACGCGCTCGATCCCGACTCAGCTACAGGGCCATGTTTTGTCATGACCCTGTAGTTGTGTTTGCAGAATTGTTTACCAGCGCATGCCTTTAAACGGGTTCCATCCCTGTTCGCCCTTTTGTTCCTTGAGGTAGTAGGCGTAGTTGGTCGAAAGGGCATAAAACAGATTGAAAGCGAAGCCCACGGCAAAGTTGACCTGCTTGGTGAAGCCAAAGTCGACCAGTGCGAATACAGCGTCCAGAGCGAAGGAAATTGCGACCATGATCGCAATCAGCGTCAGGTTCTTTTTCCAAAGTCCCAGCACAAACAGGTAAATCGGCCCGAAGAAGAACGCAATGATGTTTGCGTTGATGCTCATCTTCTGTTTCAGGGGAAGTTGCTGCAGTGCCGGTTTGTAACCCGGTGCATTGGGCGCACCGTGAGCATCGAAGAACGCAAAACGCGCCTGCCATTTTGCGCTGTACTTGCTGCTGCCTTGCACTTGATCTGTAGAGTTCATTCGATAAGTCCTTTAGTCCCTGAATGGTGTGTTGCTTCCAGATATCCCTGGTGTTGCTCCATGCCTGGCCTGGCAGGCATGTCGAGTGGCCACCAGGACAGCCTATGGAAGCGATTTTCGAACTAAAGTTCCCACGCCAAAGCGATTTTTTTAAACACCCGTTACTGGTTGCGGCGCAAACGTGCTGCTTTCGGCCTGGCACGGCCTTTCAGACAAGGTTGAAAATACTGTGCAACCCAGGGAATCGAACGGTGCCGCGGCGGTCCAACACGCGGCAGGACAATGGGCGCGAGATGCCCAACGTATCGCCTGCCGACCGCCATTGCCCATGGGAGAACCCATTGTCAGCTGTATTTTTGCGTCAAGTTTTCCGGTTCGCGATCGTGCTCTTTTGCGCAGGCACCTCGTCCTCGGTACTCGCCTGCCCGGCAGGGCAGTCCCAGGTCTGCATGGTCGCTTGTTTTTGTGCTCCAGGTTCCGAAGAGGAAGCTGGATCGATCTTCGACGACATGAACCAGATGGCGGCCTCCGGATTGCAGAGCTGGATCGTGCAATCGCGCAACTCCGCGGCAACGGGCGATATCCGGCCAATCCCGCTGAATATCCGGGCCCAGCTCGAACCCTTCTATGACATTCAAGTGCTCGATTCGGCGCGCTACAAGGTCGGCGATGATGTGGAGCTGAACGCCGCACACACCATGCTGCAGAATCCCGATGTACGTGCGGTCACCCTGATAGACATTATCGTCTTTCGAAATCCCGACGATGCACTTAACGATGTCGCGTTGTGGGCGCATGAGTTGAAGCACGTGCAGCAGTACCAACAATGGGGCGATCGCGAGTTTGCCACTCGTTATACCCGTGATTACGAAGCCGTCGAGGCGCCTGCCTACGAGATTCAAGCACAGGTCTCCAGAGCGCTGCGGGCCAGCCAGGCTCGGGCAGAATCGACTCGATTTCCTTGAGTTCAAAGGGGCATGTCTTATATGTGCCCGCTAGTCCTCAAAACGCCCCGCGCTCTCTCGATCGCGTTCATAGCGTCGGGTGAGCGCGAACGCCGGCAACCAGGCCTCACGGCGCACCGTCCAGCTCTCGTAGGTTGGCGTCAACTGATCAGGGGCATCCAGGGATCCGAGGTTTACCTCGACTTCGTCTGCGCTGCGTGAAAACACCGACGAACCGCACTGCGGACAGAAATGCCGCCCGGCGTAGTCACGGGTTTCACCTTCGATCGTCACTGCATCCTGATGAAATATCGCGGACGCGTGGAACAGCGCCCCATGATGCTTGCGGCAGTCGAGGCAGTGACAAACGCCAACCCGGAACGGGCGCCCCGACGCGACAAGGCGCACCTTGCCGCACAAACAACCGCCGGTGAATCGGTCCATGCGATGTCTCCTCCAGGCCGCTCGAAACGGCGTATCAGCGTGGAAACAGGAGCGTCACGGCGGCGCGAAAGCCCCAGCCTTGCGGCCCGTCTTCCGGACTGTCAAGCCAGTAGCGCGGGCCGGCTTGCACCGTCAACGGTTGACCGCCGATCTTCAACAATTGAGTCACCGTCAGGTTGACCGGTACCGCCCATTCGCGCGATTGCCAATTGTAGGTCGACTCGGTGTTTACCCCGTAGGTCGTGTATGTATGAGTGGTGTACGAGAGGAAGGGTTGCAGGAAGGTCTGGTTGACCTTTTCCTTGTCGTCCGGCGGGCTGTCGTCCAGGCCCCAGATATGGTTGGCCAGAATGCCTCGGGTCCAGCCATTGGATTGCTTCAACGCCACCGCCGTCGGGCCGAGGCCCCATTGCTCGCTGCCGAGCAATTCATCACTGCCGGTCGGTATCAGCAACGCCGGGCCGCCACCGAGTATCCAGCCACTTTCCGTGGGCTTGGTCGGTGAGAAGAAAAAACTCTGGGTGATATCCCCGGTGCCGGATTTGTCCGCCGCGCCATTGGGGGCCAGGCCGTGCTGGTCGATAATCGGAAGAATGGTTCGGGAGATGAGGTTCCAGTCTTCGTTCAAGGCAAACGGCAGTACAGGCTGGATATTGGTGACACTGTGCATGCCCTCCCCGGTCGGTCCCATCTTCTGGTCCCAGTTGTACTGCACCGGCAGGCTGTACATCGCCGCGACCGGGTTGAGGGCTTTCTTCGCCAACTCTGCCGAATCGTCGGCCTGAACCATCGGGATGAAGCCCAACGCAACGACGAGTGTCGACGCGGTACCCATCCATTGTTCTTTCAAATCCATCTCACTCACCTTTAGACGCCAAAACCGGCGCTGCAAAGGGTTAGCGTAGGCAACTGTGATCGAAGTGCAATTTCCCCCGCCCCGTGTTTAACAGTTTTTGAGAGTTATTGATTCGGATTATCCCGCTGCTACAGGCAGCATTCGGCCCGCATTGACCGGCGTGCAAGCACCTGCTTTGCGTAACCGTGCGGCGAGTACCCGTGCCTGAATACAAGGCGCGCGGACCAATGCCCGGGGCCAGGTCGGAACCCGAATGACAACTTTCATCACTTGAGAACCAAAAACATGGGCATGTCGAATAAATGGATTGCGGGTATTGCTTTGAGCTGTGTATTTCAGGTCGGCTGTGTCTCGAAAGTCGCGCAGCAAGAGCAATACTCGGGCTTCCTGGGCAATTACCAGGGCCTGGAGGAGCAAACTACGCCGAGTGAGCAGAAAGTATTGCGCTGGGTATCGCCAGGGTTCGATCCACGCGCGTATTCCACTGTGGTGTTCCGGCAGATGGAACTGTATCCATCCCCGCAGCCGACCGCGCGCGTCAGCCTGAAGACCCTGCAAGACCTGCAACTGATGGCCAGCAACAGCGTCAAGACCGCCTTTGCCCGCCGCTATGCGATCGTCCCTTATCCGCAGCTGGCGCCAACCGATTCGCGGTCGCTGATCCTGCAGGCGGCGATCACTCACGTCAGCGCCAACAATGAAGGCATGCACTGGTACGAGGCTGTTCCAATCGGCGCCATTGTCGGGGCGACACAAGCAGCCACCGGGCATCGGGACCAGACCGCCGAGATGTACATCGAAGCCAACCTGATCGACGCCAAAACCGGTATGCCGGTCGCGAAGATCGTGCGCAAGGTATTCGGCGAGACCATCAAGAATGCCGAACAGCCGATTGTTGCCAATGACTTCAAGGTTGCACTCAAAGGCATGACGGACGATATGCAGGCCCTCCTCCTCAAGCGTTGACGTTGAGGAAAACCCCATCGCAAGCAGACCGGCATGGGGTTTCAATGTGATACCCCGCCGCGTTTTCCCTCTGACAAACCGTTAGCCGTACCAACGCCTGACGCGAGACTCAATGATGAAAATTCTGGCCCATACCCTGGCGATCCTGATGCTGTCCCTGAGCACCAGCGCCCTGGCTGCGACCGTGGTTCCCCTCAAAGGTCAAACCTCTCAGACCATCCAGCAGGACACCAGTGCCTGCCAATCCCAGGCCAACGCGCAACATCCGGTGCAAAGCACCGTACCCTCCGGTGGTCGGGTCAAGGGCGCCGCTACCGCTGCGGTAGCCGGTGCGACCGCGGCAGAAGTTCGCGGCCGCCAACATGAAAACCTCTATGACCAGATCGACGACGATACCAGGCAAGACTATCGCCAGAACCGCGCACACAGTGCCGCGGTTGCCGGCGCCGTCGTGGGGGGCTCCAGGCAACGCCAGGAGCGCCGGCAGAATATGAATGAGAGCGAACAAAGCATCACCGCCAACAACTCCGTCTACAGCAGCTGCCTGCAACAACGTGGCTACGATGTCTTGCCTTGATCGCCGACGACAATGGCGTGAAGTGTTTGTGCCCCCGCCGTCATGCTCGCGTCCTGGCTTCCGGCCACCTGCGCCCGCTTAAAAAAAGCCCCGGGCCCTTCATGAAAGGACTCGGGGCAAAGCCGTAGAACGAGAGGTGAGGATCGTTTACGCCGCGACAAACAAACCATCGACGCGATGTGCGTCAACGCTCCTCGAGATCCATTTAAATCGGTAACGCCCCTGCTTCAAAGCTAATAAGAATCAAAAATAATCTTTAGCAAGCCAGGTGCACAAAAATACAATCATTGATTTGTATCCTGATAGTTCAGGCTGAAACTGAAGCCTGTCGGAACAACGAGGTTAGTTGATTCAGGCGTGGCTGCGCGCAAACCCACCTGCCCCGGCTTGCAGTTTTCGGATAGCGCAGCTAATCCATTCCAAGCATTATTCATGGTGTCAAAATCGAAAACCATGGGTCATCCGGTAATGCTTTTTCTTTGTTTGATTGAACTGATACCTCTGACAGGCCGGGCTGCTTGCCGAACCGCACGCCTCTGAAACGAGCCCGTCCGGCTTTGTAAATGCAACACACCGTGCACCCTCCGCCTGGCCCTCATCTTCGTTCACTTCCCAGACCAGAATGTACCGAGCCAAATCCGGCCCCTATACTCAGGCCAGCACCGCCTGAACGGAAGATTTCTATGAGCTACACCTTCAAGTTGAAAAATGGCGCCATGGCGGTATTCGACCCCGACAACGCCATGCTTTCCATTACAACACCCCATGGAGATGTACAGAATTCCACGCTAGGTAGAGCTGAGTCGCGTCTGTTGGACCTGCTGCTCATGGAGCCAGGTGTCACTAAAAGCCGCGATGAAATCATCGACTACACCTGGAATGACCGCGTGGTTGCCTCCGGCAGTTTGAATCAAACGGTTTTCTCACTACGCAATATTCTCAATGACAGTCGGGATCACGAGATCTTGATGACTGTTCCTCGACGAGGATATTGCTTCAACCGGCAATGCGTAGTCGATGCCGAGGCAGACGTACCGGCACCCCGAGAGGAAACAGCGCAGCCACCCGCGCCCATCACTGAGCAACTACCGCCACCGGGTGGCGGTGAACGACTGGTACCTTCAGGTAAAACCAGTAGATCCACCCGCATTACAAAGGCCCAGCTGATCGCTTATGTCGTTACGCTGGCAGTCGTTGCCTTTACTATTTTTCAATTCGACTTCGACGCGCCAAAAATTGAAATTTCCAGTATCGACAAGAATGGACTGGTCATACACGCCGTGGGCAGCGATCTTGCCGAGGCCCAAGCGCTGATGGATCTTTCGGTCAAACAAACTGAACAGCTACCGCCAAACCTGAAGGGCCAGGTCTGGATCAACCTCTATAAAGCCAATTATTCCGTTTCGTGTATCCGCCAGGATCAAAGCACTGCAAATCTGCAATTGAACAGCAGCGAAAGAGACCTCGCCTTGATGATTCGTCAATGTCTGGAAGTCACCTTATGAAGTTCGGAATTCCACAAGCCCTTCACTGGCCTCTTATAGTCTTGATCAATGCACTGTGCGTTTTTTCTTTTGTCTATTCACCTTCGCACTACATGGAAAATACCAGTTACCAGACGAAATCCCGACAATGGCTGGAGGATCTCAACCAACTCAACACGGAAGAGTACCTCACTATCGGGCATGGTCGACTCACGGGGACCACACTGGAAAGCCTGAATGGAAAAATCCGCAACGCGACCATCTCGGCAAATATAATCGGAGAAAACAATACACACGTCGAGATCAAGGTCAGCAATATCAAACTCAGCCAGGACAATGAACTTTTTGCCATTGAAAAGACCCCCGACCTGTTCTTCAGGCGTCAATATGTCTTGCAAGAAGGCGCCATTCTAAACTATGAGTTGATTCCGACCCAGGATAAAAACGCCGTGTGTTTTTACATCCATGAACTTGGCCGCCTGCGCTGCATGAACCATTGATCGGTCTCCCGCAGCGACTCGACACCCGCCTGGCACAGATTCAAATCAAATAATTCTCAAACAAAAATAACACTTATTGATTTGAATCAAACGTCTCTCCTGTCAAAAATCCCTCGCCGATCATCCTTGGAATCGAGCCAGCTTGATTCTCGCCCGGGACAATGCCCTATACAGGAGAATCAAGTGAAAACCATGCATTTCCTGCGAACCCGCAAATCGACGACTTTCGGATTCATGGCGGTCTTTTTTTTGTCTGCCATGCCACTCTACTCGTTGGCGCACGACGAGCGTTCCGTCGAAAGCACGACCATTGAATATTATGAAATTGAAACAAGCCCGGATGACAGCCAGAAACTGTCGCATCTGAAGATTCAAAGTGAGAATGAGTATCATACGGACGAGCAGAACAATGATTCTGCTCTCCCTGCCCCACCACAAAGTGATGCCGGCATGAGCTACGCCAACTGGCTCATACTACTTTGAGGCGCGTTGGATTCGCAGGGGCAAGCGCTGACTGGCCACTTCCGGCGACCTGAAAAATATGAGTTATTGACTTTGGCAGGTGCCATCGAAGTGAGATTATTTGCAGCCCAAGTCGTGGCAGAGATGCAGCTGACATTCTGCACTGCCTGAATAAACTGTTAATAAGGAATCGCCTCGATGCTACTGAAAAACTTCGTCACCGTGTCGTTTGGTTTATTGCTTTCCCTCAAGGCCATGGCCGACGACAAGGGCGTCTACAGTGCCAAATTGACGAGTATCGAAACCAACAAGAAGGCCCCAAGTACCGTGAAAACTGGCTATCAGGTAAAAACCGGTTATCGTATTGACGACTTTTACTCCTTTACAGCAGCAGCCATTGACCCGATGAAACCCCAATCGCAGATTTTCAGTTCGAAAATCGATCCGCGCAACGTTCAACACATGGACGACTCACCGTTGAACAGCAAGTACGCATTTTCGGCAGAGCTGGAACTGATCCGGGGACTCTGACTCCCGTTCGAAGTGGGTCGATCTCACCGACAGCAAGGACGCCCAATCGCGTATCTACTCCATGTCTGCCTGTCAGGCTTGACCCTAATCATTTAACAGATGAGCCTTCAATTTCATGAGTATCGCACCGCCCGACGAGATCTTTCATTTGTCTTCTGCCTTGCCGAGCCAACTGAATAGAACAATAGGCAAATGGGAAATGAGCCTTATTCCGACCGAGCATGAAGCGCGCATTCGGCAACACAAACTCTTTCACAGTCCGCAACTGCAGTGCAGTCGCCTTGAGTTCGACTCTTCCGTGACGCTGGTCAGTTCTGTCCCTGCCGGATGCGTGACATTCGCCATCTCCCAGGCCCCGATTGGGCGCCCCGTCGTAAATAATCACAAACTACGGCCTGACGAAGTCATCGTACTGCACAGCGATGAATCGGTGCATTACACTTGCGAACCGAATGAAACACTGTTCACCATCACCACGACACTGGAAAACTATAACCGGTGCCGCCAACACCACCCTGTCATGGATATTCTTGCAAACCGGACACAACACAGCTTCCAGGCTGAAAACTTTCAATTCATACAATCGGCCATTCAAGCCATCAGCGCTTGCTGTGACGACATCAATGACGCGGCTTCAGCACAACGCAGCGAAGCAGAGGGTTCGGCGATTGAAAGTGCAGTACTCGCTTCTCTGTTGCAGTCGTTGACGCCCGCAGGCGGTGTCAGCCGCAAAGTCCCGACAAGAAGAAAAGTGGCGATAGAAGCCATACAGTACATCCATGAAAACACAAAAAAAACCCTCACTATAAAGTCGCTCGTAAGGCAGCTTGAAACCACCACTCGCACCCTGCACTTTGGCTTTATTGAAACCTTCGGGATATCGCCAATCGCTTATATCAGAAACTTGAGGCTCGCCAGTGCCCGTCGCGACCTGATCAATAAAACGTGGCCCACCGTCACAGAAACCGCGATGTTCTGGAACTTTCACCATCTGGGCCGGTTTTCCAAGGCGTATCAGATCGCTTACGGAGAAACGCCGTCGGAAACGGCCAGGCGCAACTCAGCCAGGCCCAGGAACACGACCACACCCGTTTACAATCAGGCCGCCGGCGATAGAAATCATCGTTAACAGGCATTTATCAAAGCCCTGTAAATGATGATTAATGATTTTCCTTGATTAACCACGGGCATCCAAAATTGCTTATTTGCCTACTCAAGGAGATAAGCATGCAACATCGAATAAACACGCTGCCACTCAAGCAGAAAATCGCACTGTGCATAGCCGTCTATGCAAGCGGCATCTTATTGGCCTGGGTAATTGACTGGTACTGAAGTCGTTTAATCCACGACGACAGGATGCACAGTGAAATAATGATAGCTCGGGGTTTGTCGATGGTTGCCGCATATAAAGCGTTACTTGGAAGGCACGCAGTCACTGTCTGTCTGATTGCTGCAGCGGGTTGGGCCGCTTGGCTCTGCGCTGGAGGATTGGCGGAGCCATTCATTGCACGGAAGTTGAATAACGTTTATGCCGATCTGCGTGCTGCTCAAGTGGAGCCCAATGCGCAGATCGACAAAGTACTGGAAACCCTCGGCGATCTTGATCGCTCGGGTCAAGAGTGCTCCGCCGAGCAATACTCGCAACTGGCTAACCAGGTCAAGAACCTGCGATTCGTTGACCAAGCGGCAATTCAGTTGCCCAATGGCAAGATCTGCTCCTCCTACGGACAGGAACTCTCGTCGATACTACCCGGTAACGACAAACGCAAATTCTCCGTTGGCAAGCGAACCTACTGGGTCGATTCCGGCCATACGGTTTCTGCGGACACCGACTTTATCGTTGTGTCGGAACAGTCAACCTACGTCTGGGCAAACAAGAAGATCCTGCTCGACAACTTGAAGTTTCCCGAGGACCTGCAACTGGACCTCATCGGCCCCGGCGGCGCAGTACCCATTGCTTCCACGGGCCCCACGCCGCTGACGATGCGCAAGCCCTTCCACCTGGAGGAACTGGTTATCTCGGCAGACAAGGTCCTGATCGCCTTTGCAGGCAACCGAAATGAACTGATCTCTGTCGTTTCTCTTCCGTTGAGCTACCTGACAAGTCTCAAATTCAAATTATTCATTGGCCTTGCGAGCGTGTTCGCAGCGCTGCTCTTGCTCGCAAGGTGTATTCAACGACATTACACCTCTACCGCCGTACGGCTGCGCAATGCCCTTAAAGCCAACGCGCTGGGGGTTCACTATCAGCCTATCGTCAATTTGACGACGGGCTATCTGGTGGGCGCCGAATCACTTTCCCGATGGAACGACAACGGCACTCAAGTGCCTGCGGATGTTTTCATTGCGGTGGCCGAGAAGTCCGACTTGATCCGCAAACTGACGCGTTCGGTGATTCGGCAAGTGGCGGAGGATTACAGCACCTACCTATGGGCCTGCCAGGACTTCTACATTATGGTCAATCTTTGCGCTCAGGATATTCAGGACCCGAGCTTCCCGGACTATGTGGCCAGCGTGCTGGCAACCTACAACATGCCTGCGTCCGCCATGGCCTTTGAAATCACCGAAAGGACCCTGCTCGATCACAAACCTGCCGCCCTGCAATTGCGACGGCTTCGTGCCTGCGGGCATCGCATTGCCGTGGACGATTTCGGCACCGGTTATTCCAACCTCTCGCTCCTCGATTCAGTGCCTTTCGACATTCTGAAAATAGATCGCTCGTTCATCGCAGACGACAAGATCGCAGCCAAGGACGCCTTGTGGCGCCACATTGCCCAGTTGGCCAGGTCGCTAAGGCTCAAGGTCGTGGCCGAAGGTGTGGAGAGTCAGGAACAACTGCCGCATCTGGTTTCGGAAGGGGTTCTACTGGCGCAAGGCTGGTTGTTCTCCAAAGCACTGCCAATCCAGGCGTTGGCCAGACGCTACTTTCAATGCCCGGAAAACGTGCCGCCCCACGACCCAAAAATATCAATCAATGATTTCTATTAACCCCTCATGGCCCCTCAAATGCTCGCCGAACCCTAACACCAGACAACCTTGTACAAGGACTCCACCACACATGCTACTTCGAAACCTTGGCTTCGCTTCACTGCTATCGCTGCTGTCTTTTCAGGCGCTCGCTGATGACAAAGGTTTATATCTTGGAGCTGGCGTAAGCAGCATACAGACCGACGAATCCAGACTGGACGACGACGACACCAGCTACAAGGTTTATGCCGGGTATCGCGTCAATAGCTACCTGGCCTTCGAGGGTGCCTACGTCGACCTGGGTCAATTCAAGGACAAGAATGTCGATTTCGAAGGCAAGTCGGCCCAGGCTGCCGCCCATGTGGGCTTTCCACTGGGCGATCGGATGCGGGTGTTCGGCAGTGTCGGTGCTCACGCCTGGGACGCCGACGGCAATGCCACCGACGATGATACCGGGGTTGATCTGACCTACGGTGTCGGCCTGGAGGTCGATGTCTTTCGCAACATCGGCCTGCGTGCCGAATACGAAGTGCTGGAGGTCGGAGAGATCGACCTGAATCAGACGACTGCATCCGCCTATATGCTTTTCTGACAACGCTACAACTGAGCGACCTTGCGGGTCGCTCAACACTCGATCATGGTGCGAACTCCCGTTCAGGCAAAATCAGGATTCCTTCGGTTCTTCTGCCGGGGCCGGGTACCACTTGTCCCTGGGCACCCATTTCTCTTGTTGTGGATCGCCCAGGTAGTGCGGCGACATGATCTGCACGCCGTACTCGTTGAACACATCCTGGATATTGGCGTGCAACATGCTCAACAGCACGGCGCGCGGCCGCGGCTGGCTGGGAATGGCCTGGGCCACCAGCCGGTATTCCGGGTAGAAGTCCGACAATGCCGTCTGGAACACCTGGGCCGGCGGTACTTCGAGAACCCCCGGCGTGCGTTTCGCGGCCTCCAGCAACATCGCCTCCACCTGCCGCCACGGCGTGTCGTAGCCGATGGTCACGATGGTGTCGACCACGTAGCCGGGGCCTTGTACCACCCGCGAGTAGTTCTTGGTGACGGTACCGGTGATCATCGAGTTGGGCAGGGTCAGCACCTCGCCCAGGCCAGTGCGAATGCTGGTGGTGAACATGCCCAGTTCGGTCACCGTGCCTTCGTAGTCGCCGATGCGCACAAATTCGCCGGGGCGCA
This sequence comes from Pseudomonas sp. IT-P74, assembly GCF_949768175.1. Classification (NCBI taxonomy): domain Bacteria; kingdom Pseudomonadati; phylum Pseudomonadota; class Gammaproteobacteria; order Pseudomonadales; family Pseudomonadaceae; genus Pseudomonas; species Pseudomonas sp. IT-P74. The sequence goes on from NZ_CATKQD010000022.1 coordinate 28,265, forward strand.
GGGTTCGGGTGTAGGTCAGGATCAGCCCCGCCGCCGCCTGGCCCACCACGCTGGTGGCGCCCAGGGAAATCATCAGGCCGATCAATACCGACAAGCCTTTGAAGGCATCGGTGCCGGCACCCGGCAGGTACGGATAGGCCATGGCCAGGGCAAATAGCCAGATCGCCAGGGACGTGAGGCGTTGGGTCGGTTGCAGGGTTTCGTGGTTCAACCAGCTGAGGGTTCCCGGTGCAGCCATGCGCCGCAGTATCCGCCGCGTGAACGCGGTTGCGCCGCGGGCGATGAAGAAGATCGCCAGCGCCACGCCCAGCCCGGGTATGGCGCCGACGATCCCTTGCAACAGATAGCCGCCGAGCTCCAGCAGATAGTTGTTGAGGCTTTCGCCCCAGGGACGGGTATAGGGAAAGCGCGACAGGACAAAGCCCAGCCATTCGTAGGTAAGCAGCAACACGACGATCCAGCGCACCAGTTCCAGCAGGCGGCTAGCCAACGGATACAGGTAATTGGCGTCGAGCAGCGGCACCCTTCCGACTTTCAGGGCCTGGGTGTGCCGATGCATCAGCTCGGGCAGTTTCTTCAGCACTCTGCGCCGCAGGTACGACATGCCAAACAGCAGCGCAATGTAAATGCCGGTGGCGAGCAACGCGGCGACTATGGAGCGCAGGATCAACTGCAGGCTTCGAGCTTCCCGGGTTTCGGCGACGACCTGGCGCAGCTTGTCGGCGGCGGCTTCGGCGGCCTGCTGTACCGAGTCGTACTCGGTCTCATCGAAGTCCTTGGGCGAAACGATAAAGGCGCGCCGGCTACCCAGCAGCACCATGTAGCTCTTCATGATCGGATCGATAGAGACATTGAGGTCGTCGGCGTCATCCAGCGCCTCACCGATCACCGCTTTCGCCCGTTTGACCCGCGAGGCCGGGGCTTCACCGAGGAGGGTCGCGCGAAACACCATGATGCTGCGGTTGGCCACTTTCAATTCAACGGGAGCATCAACCGCTTTCGGTGCGTCATCAGCCCACAATTGCACCGACCAGAACATCCCGAAAACAGTAAACATTACAGCGAGCAGCCTGCTCCGCATGTGTCGGATCCTTACGTCACGAAATTCAAATCGAGAGTACGTACCGCAGCGTAGTTCACCGATGAACGGTTGTCAGATTTGAACTAAAGGCCGTTTCCTTATCCGTCTGCTTCCTTGTCCTTGTCCTTGTCCTTGTCCTTGTAGGAGCGAGCTTGCTCGCGATGGTCGTTAACGATGACACTGGGCACCTGACAGTCCGCGGCGCCCTCAGGTTTTTCGCGAGCAAGCTCGCTCCTACAGTTTGTTGCGTACCTGATTCAAGGATTGACCTGATAACCCTTGCCCTGCAGACAGCTGCTATAAGCCGACGCGGTATTCGCCTGTGTGGTTTTCTCGTCCGCCCGGCGTTCCTGGCGCTGGCGCGAGCCACCGACCACCATCCCGGCCGCTGCCGTCGATTTGGCCCGGTCCTGGCGATAGTCCTGTTTTCTGTCATCGTCGACACGATCATAAGCATCGTCGTGCTGATTGCCGCGCACCTGGGCCGCCGTCGCGCCAGCGACCGCCCCCACAGCGGCACCCTTGACCCTCCCGCCAGAAGACGTGGAAGACGTCGAGGCACTCTGGCTTGCGGCAATGCTATTGCATTCGTTGATGTCGGCCTGGGTTTGTTGCGAGCTTTGCCCTTTCATCGGCACCACCGATTGGGCCCATCCCGGGGCACTCAAAACCGACAATACGATGCACAGGCTGACCGGTGAAAACCTTTTCATGATGACCTCCGACAGGCTTGCCACAATGGGCAGGCCTTGGGGCGACTGGCGGGCGGCAAGCGACGTCGTGCGTCGCCTGCCGATCGGATGGAGCAACTGAAAAGTGTAGTTCAACGGCACCGCAGAGAAGGACTTCCGAACAAGCGGTGGGAGTTGCTCCCACAACTCTATGTGTAATCTGCGGATGCGCGGTTACTCAGGCGGATCGAGTTGATCCAGCGCCCGATTCACCGCCAGTTCTCCGAGCATGATCACCTGCGCAATACCCAGCAGCGCATTGCGGCTGGTGCCTTGCAGATGATCCACCAGATCGTTGGCCATGACATGGGCCGAAGCCAGCGACTCGCAGGCGTGCACCAGCAGGGTCTCGGTACAGAGCTCGGGATTGACGATGAACATGCTGCCGGGTTTGCGCGGTGTGGCCATGATGCCGGGGCCGGGGTTGAGGTAATGATCGAGGGCGCGCTCGGCGGCTTCGTGGAGTTTTTGGGAGTCGAGGCTTTCGTACGGGGATGTAGGATCGGTGTCCGGCGGGTTGGGTGTGACTTTGAACATGGATGCAACTCCTGGATGTAGACGAGGAGCCATCAACCTTCGCTACCAAACGATGGGTGGCGGCCATACGCAGGTTGGTAGACCGGCCCAGGAACCCGGCGCATCCGAAGACGCCCTACGCATGGCCACCATCAAGCAGAGAATAAAACTCTGCAAAACGTGGTGCTCTGCGCCTGGATAACCGGGCTACCAAACCCGATCGCTGCTGTTTTGCAGCGACCGGCCAACGATAGAACCCGCCCCCAAGACACACAAGCCGGCGGATTCTGGCGTAGCTGTAGGCAATGACGCAAGCCGATGTAGCTTGCCAGACGTAACGCTGACACCCGCTAAACAACCTCTTAAACACCCCCAAATAGGACAGCCAACACAAAGAACTGTAGGAGCGAGCCTGCTCGCGATGAGGGCGTGTCAGTCAACATCTTGCTTACTGACCCATCGCTATCGCGAGCAGGCTCGCTCCTACAGGGTATGTGGTGTTAATCAGGCATTGGTGGTCAGCGGATAGAGCTTGTCATCGAACTGCGCCAACTTCGGAAACACCAACGGCTGATCATCACTCAGATGCTGCAGCCGCTGTCCGTAATCAACCAGAAACTGCTGGCGCGCTTCGTCGCTGATGTACGGCACATGCCAGGCCACGAACGGCTCCAGCACGTCAAAACCGACATACGCCAGCGTGCCGCGCAGGATCGGCCGCAGCATGTCCTCCAACGGGCCATGGATCGCGCCGTCGCCAAACATATGCTCTCGCCCGCCCAGGGTCACGGTCACCAGCGCCTTCTTCCCAGCCAGACCACCCTGATCGTAGAAGCGCTTGCCACCATAGCAGATGCCGGACACCAGCACCCGGTCGATCCAGCCCTTGAGCATGGCCGGGGCGGAGAACCAGAAGATCGGGAAGTTGAGGATCAGCAGGTCGGCCCACAGCAGTTTGTCGAGTTCCGCCTGGATGTCCGGCGCCAGCGACTGGCTCTTCACGCCCAGGCGTTGTTCCAGGGCGTAGACCAGGTACTCGGGGTTTTCCCGATTCGAGAAGTCCGCGTCGCTGGCCACCGGGTTCCAGTTCATTTTGTACAGGTCGCTGACCTGCACTTCGTGGCCCTGGGCTTCGAGGGTGGCGACGGCCTGGTCGCGCAGGGCGGCGGTGAAGGATTGCGGTTCCGGGTGGGCGTGGACGATCAGTACTTTCATGGTGATTCCTTAGACTTTTCCCAGCGTATCGATTGGAGGTGGAGCAGTGGGTGATGGACAGTTCGAGTCGCCAACCGTCACACCTGGATCGCCTTCACTTCGACGAACTCGTTGAGCCCCTCCTCACCCCATTCTCGACCATTGCCCGACTGTTTGTAGCCACCGAACGGCGCCTGATAGTTGAATGCCGCGCCATTGAGGAAGCACTGACCAGCGCGCATCTGCCGCCCCAAATGCAAGGCGCGCTTGGCACTGCCGGCCCAGACGCCGCTGGACAGACCGAACGGCGAGTCATTCGCGATCTGGATCGCCTGTGCTTCGTCGGTGTAGGGAATCAGGCACAGCACCGGGCCGAAGATTTCTTCCTGGGCGATGCGCATGCGGTTGTCGACATCGGCGAACAGCGTCGGGGTGACATAGAAGCCACGCTCGAACGTTGATGGCGAGTCACCGCCGCACAGCAGCCGTGCGCCTTCCTGCTGACCGACCTTGATGTAGTCGAGCACAGTGCGTTTCTGCCCGACCGAACACATCGGGCCGAGGAAGCTTTGCGGGTCGAGGGGATCGCCCATGCGCAGGCTCAGGGTTTCGGCGAGCGCCAGTTCCACGGCCTCGGCGTAGCGGCTGGCCGGCAGCAGCATGCGGGTCAACGCGGTGCAGGTCTGGCCGGAGTTGATCATCACGTCCTGCACGCCATAGCGCACGGCCGATGCCAGATCCGCATCCTCGGCGATCAGCAACGGCGACTTGCCGCCCAGTTCCAGGCACACGCGCTTGACCGAAGGTGCCGCCGCCTGCGCGACGCGAACGCCAGCGCCGGTGGAGCCGGTAAACGACACCATGTCCACGTCCGGGTGTTTGGCCAACGCTTCGCCGACTTTCGAGCCCGGACCACTGACCAGGTTGAACACCCCGGCCGGCAAGCCGATGTCCTCGATCATCTGTGCCAGCAGGAAGGCATGCAGCGGGGTTTCCTGGCTCGGCTTGACCACCACCGTGCAACCGGCGGCCAGGGCCGGGGCGAGTTTGCCGATCAACTGGTGCAGCGGGTAATTCCACGGGTTGATGAACGCGCAGACACCCACGGCCTCGCGGATCACCAGCGAATTGCCGACTTCGCGCACTTCGTCCATGAGATGAGCCAGTTCGATGTACTGCTCAAGGCCAGCGATCGGTCCATCGACCTGCACCGAACGGCACCACTGCACCGGCATGCCCAATTCAGTGGTGATGACAGAAGCCATCTCATCGGCACGATCGCGCAGTTGATCGGCCAGTGCGCGGATGTAGCCGGCGCGCACGCTGGCGGGGGTGCGCGACCATGATTCGAAGGCCTTGCGCGCTGCGGCAACCGCGTTGTTAACGTCGCGCTCATCGCCCAGCGGCACGCTACCGGCGACTTCTTCTGTGGCCGGGTTGATCACCTCGGCGATGCCCTGCCCTGACGGGGTTCGCCAGCGACCATCAATAAACAGTGTCTTGTGATTAAGCATGAACCTGGGCCTCCATCAACTCTTGAGCACAACGGGCAATGCGCTGGCAGGCATCGCGCAGCGGTTCGGCGCCGACCACCAGACCGAGGCGAATATGCCCCGCCGCGCTCGGACCAAAGGCCTCGCCCGCCAGGACCGACACGCCGTGGCGATCCAGCAGGCGGTCGGCAAACGCTTGGGCGCTGAGCCCGGTCTGGCGGATATCGAGCATCACGAACATACCGCCATCGGGTTTCAGTGCCCGTACGCCCGGGCAATCGGCCAGGCTGTCGCACACCAGATCACGACGCTGGCGATAGGCTTCGCGCATGGCTTCGAGTTCCGGCAGGTTGCTTTCCAGGGCCACCACGGCGGCGTCCTGAATGAAATCCGGCGAGCCGTAGAGCATGCACAACGCGAGGTTTTCCAGGTGCGCGGCCAGGGATGGCGGCGCCACCACCCAGCCGACGCGCCAGCCGGTCATGGCGTGGGATTTCGACAGGCTGTTGAGGGTCGCGGTGCGCTCGGCCATGCCCGGCAGGCTCGCCGGGCTGACATGCTCACCTTCGAACAGCAATTCGCTGTAGACCTCATCGGAAATCAGCCACAGGTCGTAGCCGATGCACAGTTCAGCCAAGGCCGCCCAAGTGCTGCGCGGCAGACTCGCGCCGGACGGGTTGTGCGGGCTGTTCAGCGCCAGTGCCCGGGTGCGCGGAGTGATACGCGCGGCGACATCTTCGGGCAACACGCGAAAACCGTTTTCCGAGCGCACGGGCACCGGCACCACCACGGCACCGCAGGCGCCGAACACCGCTTCATAGGTGACGTACATCGGTTCGGCGACGATCACTTCGTCACCCGGGTTCAGCACGCATTGGGCCACGCTGAACAGCGCACATTGCGCCCCGGCCAACACAGTGACCTGATCCGCCGAGACGGTTTGGCCGCTGCGCTGCTGATGACGTTTGGCAATGGCTTCACGCAGGGCACGCTTGCCGCGCACCTCGGCGTAGTGAGTGTTGCCGTTGAGCAAACTGTCGATGGCGCCCTGCACGATGGGCTGGGGCGTGTCGAAATCCGGATCGCCCACGGACAACAGCAGAATGTCTTCACCCTGCTCGCGCAGTGCCAGGGCGCGGTAGTGAATATCCCAGGCGGCGGCGCCGTCGCCGGCGATTCGTTGAGTCAGATCGGAAAAGCGCATGGCTTCATCCCCTTAAAATGCAGATCAATGCGCACAGGCATGTTTGAGTTCGATCAGGGTCACGCCGTTGCGCTTGAAGCCGTGGCGCAAGTCGGTCTGCAACTCGGCCAGGCTTTGCGGCTGGGTCACGGTGCAGCCAAAGGCACGAGCGAGGGCGGCGAAATCCGGGTTACGTGGCAATACGCCGATGGGTTCGATATCCAGGCCGATCATGTCGTCGCGGATCTGCCCCAGCGCATCGTTGTTCCACAGCAGCACCACCAGCGGGCTGTCGAGCTCTTCGACGGCGGTCGCCAGTTCCTGGGCGGTGTAGAGGAAACCACCGTCGCCCACCAGCACAAGGCCCGGCCGTTGCGGCGCGCCGAACTTGGCGCCGATACCCGCCGGCAGGCCGTATCCCAAGGTGCCGTAGCCGGTCGGGTGCAGCCAGCTGCGAATGGCCAGGCTGTCGAAGGCGTAGTTGCCGGTGTAGGCCAGTTGGGTCATGTCGGTGCTGATGAACGCGTTCTCCGGCAGCTCCGCGGCGATGCGCTCGAGAATCGATTGATGGATGGACTGCAACGGGCCATGGCTGGCCTTGACCGCTTCGCGCAATGCGGCGACCGAGGCAACTGCAGCGCTGGCATCGCGCACATCGGATGGAAGGCGCTCAAGCATGCCGCTGAGGGTTTGTTGCGCGTCGCCATGCAATGCCACGGCGCACGGGTAGAAGTCGTTGAACTTGCGCGGGTCGATGTCGACACGCAGCAGTTCGGCGTTCAGCGGCAGGCGTTCACGCCAGTAGTCGGTATCGGCCATCTCGGTGCCGACCGCCAGCAACACGTCGGCCTCGGCGATCAGGTTCCAGCCCGGTTCCACACACAAGGACGATCCGGCATTGAGCGGCGCACCCGGCGGCAACAGGCCCTTGCCGGCGACGCTGGTGAACAGTGGCGCGGCGAGTCGGGTGCTGATTTCTTGCAGTTCAGCCGTGGCATTCAACGCACCGCCACCGGCGATGATCATCGGGCGTTTGGCAGCCTTGAGTTTGGCCACGGCTTCATCGATGGCGCTCGCAGATGCCGGGCCGCGACCCGGGCGACGCACCACCTCATTGCTCCAGTCACGGGCAATCGGTGCCGACAGCACGTCCAGCGGCACCGAGATGTGCACCGGCCGTGGCCGTTCACTGTCGAACACCGCGTAGGCACGGGCGATCAGTTCCGGCAGGTCTTCGGCGGTCAGCGCCACGGCGGAAAACGCGGTGATCGGCGCGGTCATCGCCCGTTGATCCTGACACTCGTGCAGGCTGCCCCAGCCCTTGCCCAGGCTCGCGCTGTGGTTGACGCTGGAAATCACCAGCATCGGAATCGAGTCGGCGTAGGCCTGGCCGATGCCGGTGGCGGCGTTGGTCACGCCGGGGCCGGTGATGACGAAGCACACGCCGGGCTTGCCGCTGACCCGGGCATAACCGTCGGCCATGAAGCTGGCGCCCTGCTCATGGCGTGTCAGCACGTGGCGAATGCCGCTGCCGGGCAAGCCGCGATACAGCTCCAGGGTATGTACGCCGGGGATGCCGAACACGGTATCGACGCCGTAGTTGGCTAACAGACGCACCAGGGCCTGGCCACCGGTCAAGGTTTTGCTTTGCATGTTCATGTCCTCACTCGTGGCCGAGGCGAATCAACGCATCGACCGCAATCGTGCCTTGGGCACCGACCAACAATGGGTTCACATCGAGTTCCAGCAGGTGTGCGGCGTTTTCGCAGGCGTAGTCGGCCACGGCGCGGATGGCGGTCACCAGGGCGTCCAGGTCAGCAGACTCGCGACCACGGAAACCTTGCAGCAACGGGGCACTGCGCAGGCTGAGCAAGGCGTTGCGGATCGCGCCGTCGGTGGTCGGCAGCAACAGGCTGCGACTGTCCTTGAGCAACTCCACCAGAATGCCGCCGGCACCCATCACCAATGCCAGGCAAAAATCGTTTTCGCGTTTGATGCCGACGATCAGTTCGGCCAGTGGCGGCTTGGCCATGGGTTCGAGTAACACTTGATCGAACGGCACGCCCGGCGCGTATGCCGCGATGCTGGCGTGCATCTTTTGCAGTGCAGCGCTCAATCCCGTGCCGTCCTTGAGGTTCAGCGCCACCGCACCGGCCTCGGTCTTGTGTGGCAACTGTGCGCTGACAGCCTTCAACACCAGCGGATAGCCCAGCGATTCTGCGTCTTTCAGCGCATTGACCGCCGTACTCAGAACGCCGTTGGGCGTCGGTAGGCCAAAGGCTTTTAATGCCTGTTTGGAATCCCATTCATTGAGCAAACGCCCCTCGCCTTCCAGCGCGTGCGGGCACAGCGGAACCAGTGCCGACTCACCCAGCGCCAGCAACGCCTGACGATTGCGCTGATAACCGGCGATGCGACCCCACGCAGCCAAGCCGTCTTCAACGCCCTGCAAGGCCGCAACGCCTTGCTCGTGCAAACGCTCACGGGCATGGGCCGGCAGCAACTCGGGGAAGGCCGAGGTGACAAAACCGGTCTTGCCGTGTCGTTGCAGCGCCGCGCAGTACAACGCCAGCAGCAGGTCGCATTCCTTGCGCTCGCCGGTGAATTCCGATGGGTAGTCGAGCACCAGCATCGCCGCGTCGGCTTCGGTGCGCAGCGCGCTGTCGAGCATGCGGTTCAAGGCTTCGCCATCGCCCCAGATCGCCGTAGTGAAGTCCAGCGGGTTGACCAGGTTAGCGTAGGTCGGCAGCACTTGCGCGAGTTCGCCGACCTGCCCTTGATCGAGTTTCGGCAGGCCCAGGTCGTTGCGTTCGGCGTAGTCGGCAATCAGCCCGGCGTCGCCGCCGGAGCATGCCAGCGCGATCAGGCTGTTGCCCGCCGGCAGGTTGCCGCAGGCCGCGGCTTTCAGGGTTTCGACAAAACTCACCGGACCGCTGACGCGAATCACCCCGAGGCGGTCGAACAGTGCGTCGTACAGCGCATCGGAACCCGACAAAGAACTGGTGTGACTCAACGCCAGTTCGGCGCCAATCTGCGACACGCCGGTTTTCAGCGCGATGATCGGGATGCCCTTCTCCAGCGCCTTGTGCGCGGCGCGGGCAAAACCCGGCACGTTCTTCAGGCCTTCCAGGTGCAGGCCGATGGCGGTGACGCGCGGCTCGTCGAGCAACACATCCATCAATTCGGCCACGCCCAGTTGCGCCTGATTGCCCACCGAGGCCATGTAGGCCACCGGCAGCGAGCGGTCGCTCATGGACAGGTTGTAGGCGAAGTTGCCGCTCTGGGTCAGTACCGCCACGCCCTTCTCCACCGCTTTGCCGCCATGGGCCACCGGCCACAACGCGGAACTGTGCAGGTAGTCGAGCAGGCCGTAGCAGTTGGGGCCGAGCAAGGCCATGTCGCCAGCGGCCTTGAGCAATTGCTGTTGCAGGGCCTGGCCTTCGGCGCCGGTTTCGGCGAAGCCGGAGGCGTAGCAGATCGCCCCGCCCGCGTTGATGGCGGCCAGCTCGGCCACGCAGGTCAGGGTCAGTTCGCGGTTGGTGGCAATGAATACCGCGTCCGGGCCGCAGGGCAACTCGGCAACGCTGCGCACGCACGGCACCCCTTCAAGGCTGTCGTGTTGCGGGTTGACCAGCCACATTTGCCCTTGGTAGCCGCCTTCGGCACAGCGCTTGAGGGCGCGGGCCATACTGCGGCCGCCGACGAACGCCACGTGTTGCGGCGCGAGCATGCGTTTGAGGTTGTCACGAATGGTTTGGGACATGGGAATTCTCCGGGCCGATCAGCGCAGCAGCGGCCGCAGCAACTCGCGGGAAATGATGTGGCGCTGGATTTCCGAAGTGCCTTCCCAGATCCGTTCGATCCGCGCGTTGCGCCAGATGCGCTCCACCGGACCTTCGTCCATCAGGCCCATGCCGCCGAAGATCTGCACCGCTTCGTCGGCGGTACGCCCGAGCACTTCACTGGCGAACAGCTTGGCCATCCCGGCCTCGCCATCGGTCATGGTGCCCTGGTCCATTTTCCAGGCGGTGTGCAGGGTCAACAGTTCGGCGGCGCGGATTTGCGTGGCCATGTCCGCGAGCTTGAACGAAACGCCCTGGTAAGTGCCGATGGGCTGGCCGAATTGCTTGCGGTCCGCCGCCCATTGCAACGACACGTCCAGTGCGCGCTGGGCCTGACCGACGCAGTTGGCCGCGACCATCACGCGCCCGGCGGTCAGCCAGGCGTTGGCCACCTCCCAACCCTTGCCGACTTCGCCCAGCACTTTGCTGGCCGGCACGCGGCAGTCGTCGAAGAACATTTCGAAGGTGTGGTAACCCCGGTTGCTCACGCACTTGGGTCCACGGCGAATGGTCATGCCCGGGGTGTTGCGGTCGACCAGGAACGAGGTCACGGCGTTACGCTTTTTGCCGTTGTGTTCGTAGGTGTCGGTCACGGCGAAGACAATGGCGAAATCGGCATGGCCGGCGTGGCTGATGAAATGCTTGCTGCCGTTGAGAATGAAGTCGTCGCCTTCACGCACGGCACGGGTCTTGATTGCATTGGCATCGGAACCGGCACCCGGCTCGGTCAGGGCGAAGCAATCGATTTTCTCGCCCTGGATGCACGGCAACAGGTAGTCGTTGATCTGGTCGCCAGTGCAGGCCATGAGGATTTTCGACGGCCGCGCGACAAACACGTGCAGCGCCCAGGACACCTTGGACAGCTCACGTTCGATCAGCGCCTGGGACAGGTAGTCCAGGCCACCACCACCCACTTCTTCGGGCATGTTGAAAGCGTAGAAACCGGCGGCAATCGCCTTGCCGCGAATCTGTGCCGCCAGTTCCGGGGACACCTCGTCGGCGCGGTCGACTTGCTCTTCATAGGGCAGCAGTTCCTTCTCGACGAAGCTGCGTACCGAGTCCACCAACATTTCTTGTTCTTGGGTCAGTTGGAAATTCATGCGGCTACCTGTTGTTCATGTTCTGGGAGATGGAGAGGAATCAACGACCGATGAAGCGTGCCGGGCGTTTTTCCATGGCGGCGCGCAGGGCTTCGTTGCCGTCTTCGCTGCGGCCGCAACGCAGGCCGGCGGCGAGCTCGGCTTGCAGCTGTTCCGGCAGGCTGCGTTCGGCGCCTTCACGCATGAGTTTTTTGGTCTGGGCGAAAGCGAAGGTCGGGCCGGCAGCCAGGCGTGCGGCGAGTTCGCTGGTGACCGTCAGCAGTTGATCGTCGGCACAGACATCGCTAACCAGTCCGGCATCGAGAGCACGGTCGGCACCCCACAATTCGTCGAGGAACAGCAGGCGCTTGGCCTGTTCACTGCCGATCAAACGCGGCAGGTGCCAACTGGCGCCGGCGTCCGGCGAGTACGCCATGCTGGTGTAGCCGGCCTTGAAGCGCGCCGATTGCCCGGCGATGCGCAGGTCGCAGCACAGGGTCAGGTCCATCCCGGCGCCGACGGCGGTGCCGTTGATGGCGGCGATGGTGGGTTTTTCCAGGCTGTGCAGGCGAGTCATCAGGGCGTGGGCGGTTTCGGTCCAGCCGTAGGTTTCCAGAGCGCCCCGGGCTTCGGCATCGGCCCATTCATCGAGGTCGGCGCCGGCGCAGAAACTGCGGCCGCTACCGGTGAGCACCACCACGCGCACCGCTGGATCGGCGTTGTAAGCGTCGAGCAAGCCATGCAGGTTTTTCAGCGTCGGAATGTCCAGCGCATTGCGCTGGGCAGTGCGATTGAGGGTGATCCAGGCAACGCCTGCTTCGACCTGGCTGAGCAGCGACGATTGAGTGGTCATGGGAGTCCTCGAATTATTGTGATGGGTCTGAGGTGATGCGACTTGAGGCCATACTAAACGAGTGTTCAGTAAGGCGGCAATTGGGGGAGAAATGGGCTGTAACAAGCTCAATAATTCGATAACACATTGGTTTTATTGAATTATTTCAAGATTGGCGAGCGTAGGCCGTAGGCGCTGTTACAACTTCGAACAACTGGCGACACACGGTCTTTCCCTCCCCCACAACCCCCTGTAGGAGCGAGCCTGCTCGCGAGGGACGTAAGACCACCGCGGGAAACCAGACAGCCCGCGTTATCGTTGACGACCATCGCGAGCAGGCTCGCTCCTACAGGGAATCGGCGGTGTGCATAGAAGCTGGGGATGTCACAAAACACTGTGGGAGCGGGCTTGCCCGCGAAGGCGGCATCACATTCAACATCTCTGTTGACTGATACACCGCTATCGCCAGCAGGCTGGCTCCCACAGGGGATGGTGTTACTTCAGGGCATCAAGTAGTCGGCAAGCTCGGCGCCAGCACGCCCTGGCGTTTGCGATGGATCAGGAAGTACGCGCCATAGCACAGCGCAATGAAGCCAAAGCCCCAATACAGCGACGGACGCTGGGTTTCATCCAGGGCCAGGAACACGAACAGCGAGCAGCACAGCGTGATGCACATCAGCGGCAGTACCGGGAACCAGGGTGCGCGGTATTTCAGGTCGCTGAGTTTGCCGCCCTCACGCAAGTACGCCTTGCGGAACTTGTACTGCGCCAGCGCGATGACAATCCAGGTCACGGTGCCGGACATGCCGCTCACCGCCATCAGCACCATGAACAAGGTGTCGGCGGCGACGAAGCTGGTCATCAGCGACACCAGCGCGAAGCACAGGGTGATGCTCAAGGCGCGCAGCGGCACGCCACGCTTGCTCAATGGCGACAGGCTTTTCGGCGCCATGCCGGTTTTCGACATCGCCCACAGGATGCGCGTCGAGGCATACAGGCCGGAGTTGCCCACCGACAGGATCGCAGTGAGGATCACGAAGTTCATCAGGTCGGCGGCGTAGGGAATGCCGACCATGTCGAACACCTGCACGAACGGGCTTTCCATCAGGCCCGCCTGCTGCCACGGCACGATGGCCGACAGCACGATGATCGCCAGCACGTAGAAGATCAGTACACGGAACACCACGTTGCGCACGGCACGAGGAATGCTTTTTTCCGGTTGATCGGTTTCACCGGCGGCCACGCCCATGATTTCGCAACCCTGGAACGCGTAGACCACGGTCATCATCACCGCGAACACCGCCGACAGGCCGTTGGGGAACAACGAATCGCCGATCAGGTTGGTCGCCATCGGTGCCGGTGCGCCACTGCTCAGGGGGATCACGCCGAAAATCACCAGCACGCCGACCACGATGAAACCGAGAATCGCCGCGACCTTGATCCCCGAGAACCAGTATTCGGCTTCACCAAAGGCGCGGGTCGCCATGGCATTGATACCGAACAGCACCACCACGAACAGCGCTGACCAATACCAGATCGGCACCGCCGGAAACCAGCGGGTCATCAGCATACCGGCGGCGGTGAACTCCAGGCCCACGGTGGTGGCCCAGCTCATCCAGTACACCCAGCCGATCATGAACCCGGTGGCCGGGCCGATGTATTTTGTGGCGTGGGTCTGGAACGAACCGGACACCGGCATCTGCACCGACAGTTCGCCCAGGCAGACCATCACCAGGTACATCAGGAAACCCGCGACCAGGTAAGCCAGGATCGCCCCCACCGGGCCGCCCTGATTGATGGTCACGCCAGAGCCCATGAACAACCCGGTGCCGATGACACCGCCCAACGACAGCATGAAGATGTGCCGGCTCTTGAGGGCGCGGGTCAGCTGTATGCCTTTACGATCAGTGTTTTCGTTCATGTCGGCACCTCAGCAGTCGGTGAGGTGTGCAGCGCGCGACAGGACGTCACGGCGCAGGGAGGGATCAGCTTTACGGCAAGTCATTATTATTATCTCCAATAAGCTTCGAAGACCGCGCTGCGGCGGTTGCGTCGATTATTGGAAAGCCATGTAAGTTCGCGTTGACCGTAAAGATCGAAGTTGTACAAAGTCGTAACAAACTTGTACGTCAGCTCTGCAACAGGCCTTTCAGGGTGGTCAGTGCCTGCTGCATTTGTTCATCCAGCGCGAGGCTCATGTGGCGGATCGCCGATTCATCGCTGCCCAAGGCCAACGTCTCCAGCGCCCTGAGCATCGTGGCCAGTGAGCGAAACCCCAGCGAGTCGCAACTGCCGGCCAGACGGTGCGCCAGTTGCGCGACCTCGGTGCAGTCGTCGGCGGCAATGGCTTCATGCAGCGCATCGCGGTGCTGAAGAATCGAGTCACGCAGTACCGCCAGCAAACTCTGGACTTTTTGCTCGCCGAGCAGACTGCGATGAGTCTGCAACAGCGGCCAGTCCATTGCCTCATCGCTCGGCAGCGACTCGGCCACGGGCGCCTGCCCTTCCAGCACCTGGCGCAGGTTTTCCAGCTTCAAGGGCTTGGCCAGGACACCGTCCATGCCGGCCTCCAGATAACCGCGCACCAGTGCCGGTTGCACGCTGGCGGTCAGGGCGAAAATGCGCGTATGGCGGTTCGGCCCGTCGCTGTGGCGGATCTGCCGGCATAACTCGACGCCGCTGATACCCGGCAGGTGCACGTCCAGCAGCATCAGATCGAACACCCGCGCCGCGCAGTGTTGCAGTGCCTGATCCGCTTCTTCGGCGAGCCACACCCGGTGGCCGTCCCGTTGCAGCAAGCCCTTGGCCACTTCGCGGTTGAGTGCCACGTCTTCGACCACCAGGATGTTCAGTGCCGGCCCCGCCGCCCGCACAGGCGGGGCCTGAGCCACGCCGCTGGCCGGCTGCAGGGACAGCTCGAACCAGAAACAACTGCCGCGCCCCTCTTCACTGTCCACGCCGATACGGCCGCCCATCTGCTCCACCAGATGTTTGCAGATGGCCAACCCCAGCCCGGTGCCACCAAAACGTTGCGCAACTTCTTCGCTGGCCTGGGTGAAACGCTCGAAAATCTTCGCCTGCATCAAAGGGGCAATGCCGATGCCGTCGTCCGTGACACTGACCCGCAGCCGCTGCCCCGTCTGCTCGCCGGTTTCGCTGAGAAGTGCTACCTCGACGCTGACTTCGCCGCCTTCGGTGAACTTGATCGCGTTGGCCAGCAGGTTGCTCAGTACCTGACGCAGGAACTGCTCGGCGCCGTGGTGATGCTCGGCAATGCGCTGATCGATGCGGCAACTGAGGATCGTGTCGTTGTTCAGCGCTCGCGGTTCCAACAGCGTGAGTACCTCGTCGAGCAACTGGCGCAATGAGAAATCCACCGGTTCGGGATGGCTGACGCCCTCCTCCAGCTTGGCGAAATACAGCACTTCGTTGAGGATCGTCAGCAAGCCTTCGCCAGCCTTGTGCAAGGCATCCAGGCGTTTGCCGTCCTGGGCGTCCAGACGCGCGCCGCGCAACAATTCGGCCATGCCGAGGATGCCATTGAGGGGCGTGCGCAGTTCGTGGCTCATGGTCGCCAGGAACCGCGACTTGGCAAGGTTGGCCGCTTCCGCTTCGTCTTTGGCACGCATCAGGCTGGCGGTACGGCGCTCGACCATTTTCAGCAATTCGTCACGGTTGTCCTGCAAGGCCAGACGATCGGTTTCCCGGCGCTCGATGTCCCGCAGGATCGCCCGGCGCATATCGTCCAGCGCATGGGCCACGGTATCGATTTCGTCGCTGCCGTGACGCTTGTCCAGGTGCAGGGGCTCGTGCCATTCACCGGCGGCGATGCGCCGGGCAAACTCGGCCATGACTTTCAGGTGCCGGGTCACCAGTCGATAAAACAAACCCGACAACGCCACGGCCAGGCCGCAGAGAAACACCGCCATCCACAACAGACTGGTCAAACCGGTGGCGTAGAGACGCTGGTACACCGCCCCCAGATCCGTGCTCACTTCCAGCTCGCCAAGATTGCGCAAAGGGCCGGACGGCGGCTGATAGTCCAAGACAAAGCGCTCGATGCGCATCGGCCCCGTGGGGTGTGGATTGCCCTGAATCAGATCGAAATCGGCGCTGGTCAAGTGCACCCGGGCGACGTCGGAGAAGTCCACCAGCCCGCGCAACTGCACGTTCAATTGCTCCTGATTCAAATCCCAGAGGCTGCGTTCCAGGCTGGCCAGGTAGCCGGCGCGGATCAGCTCCATGCGCGAATCGATGTCGCGCATTTCCCGTCGATACTCGATGTACAGTTGCACGCTGCTGGCCAGCACGGTGAAGCACAGGCTGAACAACAGAATGAACAGCAACAGGCGCCGCAGCAGTCCACCGGGACGGGCGCGAATCATTGCGCATCCGCCGGCAGGTTGATCATGTCGCGGTAGGTCACTTCGCTTTCGTTGAGCCAGCGCTCGATGTCACCGGCATCGACCATCCGCTGCAACTGCGCATTGATCTCGGGCATGCGAGCGGCCAAGGGCGAGTGCCGCGACACGGCGACCCGCAGATAGTCCACGTTCAATGCCTTGGGCAAGGCAACGATGTCCTGGCCGCCTGGCAGGTTTTCCACGTACAGCTGGCCGGTGCGTCGCTCCTGGGTGATGAAATCGATACGCCCGCGAATCAGCTTGCCGAAGTTCTGGCGGCTGTCGGACACCCATTCGATATTGTTGTTGCGCGCAACCATGCGATCGAACTCCACACCATAGCTCTCGCCGAACAACAGGCCGCCACGGTAACGGGCCAGGTCGTCCAGCTGTTCGAATTTCACCGGATGCCGGCGGTTGATGAACAGCGCCACTTCTTCGCGCAATACCGGCACCGTCGAGAACAGCATGCTTTGCTCCCGTTGCGCGGTGCTGTAGGCCAGCACCACATCGACCCGGCCTTCGGCGGCGTCCAGCAGACAGCGTTTCCAGTTACCCAGCACGACTATCTCGACCTCGTAACCCAACCGGCCAAACAGGTTCTTCACCACGCTCGGCGCCAGGCCGCGCACCTGTTTGCCATCACTCCATGAGACCGGCGGGTACACCGGGTAATCGCAATAGCGAACCTTGTCCGCCGCGACGGCATGGCCGGCCACCAGCATCACCAGCAGGCAAAGCCATCGCGCCATCAGCTTCAGGCCGCCACGCTGGCGGTGAACAGGTAACCGGCGCCGTGAATGGTGATGATCAATTGGGGTTCGGCCGGATCGTCGTGCAACTTGCGGCGCAGGCGCCCGACCAGCACGTCGATGGAGCGGTCGTTGGGCACCCACTCGCGGTTGCGGATCTGGTCCATCAACTGATCGCGGCTGAGGGTGTGGCCGCTGTTGCGCAGGAACACGCTGAGCAACTGGTACTCGCCGTG
The DNA here is from genome assembly GCF_949768175.1 of Pseudomonas sp. IT-P74. Classification (NCBI taxonomy): domain Bacteria; kingdom Pseudomonadati; phylum Pseudomonadota; class Gammaproteobacteria; order Pseudomonadales; family Pseudomonadaceae; genus Pseudomonas; species Pseudomonas sp. IT-P74. The sequence continues at coordinate 45,607 of NZ_CATKQD010000022.1, forward strand.
GGTCAGCAGGGTTTCGCTGCCCGAAGGATCGATCAGGCGACGGCGGTCGGTGTCCAGCGACCAGTCGGCGAATTGCTTGACCGGTTTGGCCGCAGCGACGACCGGCGCAGGCGTTTGCGCATGACGTACCCGGCGGATCAGGTTTTTCGCCCGGGACACCAGTTCCCTTGGGTTGAGGGGTTTGATCACGTAGTCATCGGCGCCGCATTCGAGGCCGACGATGCGGTCGATTTCGTCGTTGCGCCCGGTGATCAGGATGATCCCGACTTCCGAGCGCACCCGCAGCTCGCGGGTCAGGGTCAGGCCGTCCTTGCCCGGCAGGCGGATGTCGAGCATCACCAGGTCGACGCTCTGGCTGGCGAGGAAGGTTTCCGCCAGTTCCGCCGTGGCGGCGCAGTGGACGTCGTAGCCTTCCTGGGACAGGTAGGCGTGCAGCAGATCGCGAATCAGCGGATCGTCATCGACGATCAATACCCGAGGAGTCATCGCTTGGTGTCCGGCATAGGCCCTGAGGGCCCGTTTCTTATTGGAGTGTTTTCCTGCATCGGCGCCAGAGAGTATCCAGTACTGAACAACTGATCAACAGTCGCTCGTCCGCACGCAAAAACGCTGGCGTCCGCCGGCCTGTAACCCGTCGACCCAGGCCTCGCAAATCTGGATGCCCTGCTGCGGCGTGAAGGTACCCGAGTTCAGCCCGAACTCCAGCCACAAGCCGTCGAGCAAGGCACTGAGGCTGATAGCCGCGAGGTCGGCGTCGAAGTTTTCCCAACCCTCCTCCCGAGCCAGTTCCGCCAGCACCCTGCCGAGGATGCCGCGATACTCGCCATAGGAATGATCGTGGACCTGGTTAATGGCCTCGGCGGTTTTCACCGCGCCCCAGAACGCCAGCCAGGCATCGATCAGTTGCGGATCGAGCAGCTCGGCGGAAAACGACCCGCGGAAAAACGCCGACAAGCGCTCTCGGGCATTCGGCGCGGCTTGCTCCATGGCATCGCGCAGCAAGGTCATGACCCGTCCGGTGATCGCCATGTAGGCCTCGGCCACCAGTTCGTCCTTACCGGAATAGTGATGGCTGATCAGCCCCACCGAAACCCCGGCCTCGGCAGATATCTTGCGGATCGACGCGCCCTGGAAACCATGACGCTTGAGGCACACCAGCGTCGCCTCGATCAGGTTGGCTTTGCGCAACTCCGGTTCCATGCGGGAAAAACGGGCTTCCTGATTCATGGGCGACACGCTCCTTGGTTCAATCGTTCAGGCCTGTGCGGGTTAGCGGCGGGCTGAACGACTGTACAGCAAGAGCGGGCCAAGTCTCCAGTCGGGTGTAAGCCAGATGGACCGTGGCGCGCCCATCGCGAGCAGGCTCGCTCCCACCTTTGATCCGGGTGACCACATATTTGGTGTACGACGCAAATCCCCTGTGGGAGCGAGCTTGCTCGCGATGGCGTTAGTCCATTCAACACAGGATCTGGATCAGTCGCGGTAACCCGGCGCCACTCGATCCAGCAACCGCAACAACGCCGCCCAGGCCAGTTGCATGGCATCCGGATCCGCGAGCTGGCCTTCTTCCAGTGGCCGACCGGGGTCGTTGAACTGCCGCTCGGTATGCGCGCAAACCTCCGCCGGCGGCAGCACCAACTCACCGGCAGCCATGGCCGCCAACTGAATCTCACAGGCCTTTTCCAGGTAATACATGCGCAGGAACGCCTGGCTCACCGTCTCACCCACTGTCAACAAACCATGGTTGCGCAACATCAGTACCGACTTGTCACCCAGATCCGCCACCAGACGTTGCTGCTCGCTCAGGTCCAGCGCCACGCCCTCGTAGTCGTGGTAGGCAACCCGGCCATAGAACTCCATGGAAATCTGGTTCACCGGCAATAGTCCGCACTTCAACGCCGCCACCGCGCAACCGGATTTGGTGTGGGTATGCAGCACGCATTGCGCATCTTCACGGGCGCCATGGATGGCGCTGTGGATCACGAAGCCGGCCGGGTTGACCGGGTACGGCGAAGGCTCCACGGCATGGCCATTGAGGTCAATCCTGACCAGATTGGACGCGGTGATTTCATCGAACATCAGCCCGTAAGGGTTGATCAGAAAGTGATGCTCCGGCCCCGGAATGCGCATCGAGATGTGGGTGAAGATCAGATCGGTCATGCGAAAGTGCGCAATCAAGCGATAACAGGCTGCCAGTTCCTCACGCAGGCGCTGTTCGGTGGCGCTGCGTTCAGCAGTCGGTGCCATCTGAATATTGTTCATTATTGGAGTTCTCCACACTGATCGGCTGGGGCAGACAGTAATGCTGGACGCTTCCCTGCGTCCAGCCGCGGGCGGTTATTTACTGGCCCATGCATTGAAGCGTTCTTCGAGCTCCTCACCATGATCGACCCAGAAACCCACGTTCATCGACAGTGCACCCTTGAGGTTCTGTGGCGCAGTGGGCACCCATTGCGCCAGTTTGTCGTCCAGCCGCGCGGCGGCCTGGGTGTTGGTCGGGCCGTAGGGGATCTGCTGCACGTAGTTGACCTGGGCGTCCGGCTGGTTGGCGAAGGCAATAAAGCGCTTGGCCTGATCCACATGTCTGGACCCTTTGATGATCGCCCAGTAGTCCATGCCGTACAGGCTGCCGGGCCACACCAGAGCGAGGTGGCTGCCTTTCTGCGCGGCATCGGCGATGCGCCCGCTGTAGGTCGAGGTCATCACCACATCGCCGGCGGTCAGCCATTGCGGCGGCTGTGCGCCCGCCTCCCACCACTGGATGTAAGGCTTGAGTTCAGTGAGTTTGGCGAATGCCCGGTCCACGCCCTGCGGGGTGCCGAGCACCTTGTAGACGTCTTCGGTTTTCACCCCGTCGGCCAGCAAGGCGAATTCCAGGTTGTACACCGCGCGTTTGCGCAGCCCACGCTTGCCGGGGGTTTTCTTCACGTCCCAAAAATCTGCCCACGAGGTCGGGGCCTGGGCCAGTTTGTCAGTGTCGTAGGCAATGGCCACGCTCCACACCAGCGCGGCGGAACCGCATTCCTGCGCCGCTTCGGGGATCAACTGGTCGGCGTGGCCCAGGCGAGTCCAGTCCAGGCGCTCATACATGCCTTCCTCGCAGCCGCGCATCAGGTCCGGGCCTTCGATCTGCACCACGTCCCAGTCGACGTTGCCGGTGTCGACCATCACTTTGATCTTGGCCATCTCGCCGTTGTATTCGCTCTGGATCACCTTGCTTTGATCCACGGCGGCGAAGGGTTGAAAGAACGCCACGTCCTGGGCTTTTTGTCCGGCTCCGCCGTATCCGACCACTACCATGTCCGATGCTGCCTGAGCACTGCCCAGGCCCATGGCCACGGACAACACCAAGGGATAAAAACCGTGCTTGAGCATGTGCGATTTCATCAATGGTTCCTCTTGCAGGTGCCACGGGACCCAAGGCCCGCGCAGCCCTTTTTTATTGTTGTGAGGTTCGGCCCGGGAGCGGGCTCGAGATGAAACTACTCCACGCCACAGTAAAAAAACAAGTTGATTTTTTACTGAAGGTAAACTTCTATAGACCAATAATAACAACCGAAACCTGATGCCTCTGTAGGAGCGAGCCTGCTCGCGAGGGACCTGAGAACGCCGCGGGGTATCAGATACCCAGCGTTATCGTTGACGACCATCGCGAGCAGGCTCGCTCCTACAAAGAGCAGCCTGCCTGGAGTAATCGCACCATGCCGACACCCGCCTTCGCGCACCTGTTCGAACCCCTGGAGATCCGTGGCAAGCGCCTGAAGAACCGCATCATGTCCAGCGGACACGACACCTCGATGCCCACCGACAACCTGGTCAATGAACAATTGATCGCCTATCACCGGGCGCGTGCCGAAGGCGGTGCGGGGCTGATCGTGCTGCAGGTGGCTGGCGTGCATGACAGTGCGCGCTACACCTCCCACGTGCTGATGGCCACCGACGATGCATGCATCGAGGGCTACCGCAAACTGGCGCGAACCTGCCATGCCCACGGCACTGTGGTGTTGTCCCAGGTGTTCCATCCGGGGCGGGAGATCATGGAGTCCAGCGATGGCCTGCTGGCGGTGGCCTACTCTGCATCGTCGGTGCCCAACGAACGGTTCCGGGTGATGCCCCGCGCGCTGGACCAGGCGATGATCGACGAGATCGTCGCCGGTTATGCCGCTGCCGCCCGGCGCCTGCACCAGGCAGGCATCGATGGCGTCGAGGTCGTGGCCAGCCACGGTTACCTGCCGGCGCAATTCATCAATCCGCGGGTCAACCGGCGTACCGATGGCTACAACGGCGAACTGGAGCAGCGTTTGCGTTTTCTGCGCGAGGTCATAGCCGCTGTGCGCGAGGCGACCGACGAGCAGTTCATCGTCGGCCTGCGCATCTCCGCCGACGAGCGCGACCCTGAGGGCCTGACCGAGGACGAATCCCTGGCCGCCGTGCAGTCACTGCAAGCGCAGCTTGATTACGTGCATATCGTCGCCGGCACCTCGGCTTCCCTTGGTGGCGCGGTGCATATCGTGCCGCCCATGGCGATCGAAGCGGCGTACCTGGCCAGGGAAGCCGGAACTTTCAAGGCCAGTCTGGACATTCCGCTGTTCGTCACCGGGCGCATCAACCAGCCCCAGGAAGCCGAGCTGATTCTGGCTCGCGGCCAGGCCGATGTGTGCGGCATGACCCGGGCGCTGATCTGCGATCCGCAAATGCCCAACAAGACCGACACCGGCCGCGTCGAAGACGTGCGGGCTTGCATTGCCTGCAATCAGGCCTGCATCGGCCACTTCCACAAGGGCTTGCCGATTTCCTGCATCCAGCACCCGGAAACCGGGCGCGAACTGGTCTTCGGCGAACGCCGACAAGCGCCACAGCGCAAACGCATCATGATCGCCGGCGGTGGACCGGCCGGGATGAAAGCCGCCACCGTCGCGGCCCAGCGCGGCCATGAGGTGACGCTGTACGAAGCCAATTCGCAACTGGGCGGTCAGGTATTGCTCGCGCAACTGCTGCCACGGCGCAGCGAGTTCGGCGGAGCGAGTACCAACCTGCAGCGAGAAATGGAACTGGCCGGCGTGCGCGTGGTGCGCAATACCCGAGTCGACCGGGCACTGGTGGAGCAGGAAAAACCGCACGTGGTGATCGTCGCTACCGGAGCCGAGCCCTACTGGCCGCCCTTCGAGCGCGGCGGTGAATTGCAGGTGGTGGACGCCTGGCAAGTGCTGCGCGATGAAGTACGGATCGGCCGCTCAGTGGTGGTGGTCGACTGGCGTTGCGACTGGATCGGCCCCGGTATCGCCGAACGGCTGGTGCGCGCCGGGCACCAGGTGCAACTGGCGGTCAACGGCACCCATTGCGGGGAAAACCTGCCGCTGTACGTGCGCGATCAACTGGCCGGCGAGCTGCATAAGCTGGGTGTGCCGATCACCCCTTACGCGAGGCTGTATGGCTGCGATGACAACACGGTGTACCTGCAACACACCGCCAGTGGCGAACCGATGTTGATGGAAAACATCGATACGCTGGTGCTGTGCCAGGGGCATCAACCGGTGGATACCCTGGGCGCTGAGTTGCAAGGGCTGGTGGAGTTTCGCCGAATCGGCGACTGCCTGGCACCGCGTACCGCCGAAGAAGCGATTTATGAAGGCCTGAAAGTCGCGTGGGAGCTTTAAGGCTGTTTATACTCCGGGGCTTTAACGGCTAACACCGCCCCTGTAGGAGCGAGCCTGCTCGCGATGAACCCGAGAACACCGCTGGGTGTCAGGCTTCCAGCGTTATCGTTAACGACCATCGCGAGCAGGCTCGCTCCTACAGGGGGATGTGGCCCCTTCCCGGTTCGGAATTTTCCATGAGCAACAACAGCAAGTCACAGCCCGCAACCGGCAGCGCCGAACCGCATTTTCTCGGCACGCGCATTCGCGGCCTGCGCAAGCGCCGGGGCATGACCCTGGCGGAACTGGCGCAACAGAGCGAACTCACCGCCGGCTACATCAGCCAGCTGGAACGCAACCTCGCCTACCCGTCGATTCCGGCGCTGTTCAACATTGCCCGCAGCCTCGGCGTTACCATCCAGTGGTTCTTCGCCAGTGAAGCAGTCACCGCGCCAGAGGATGACGGCGTCGTGGTGCGCAAGAACAGCCGCCTGAACGTGCACTACGAAGACGGCATCGTCGACCAGTTGCTGACACCGCAGGCCAACCGTCAACTGGAAATGCTCCACTCGCGTTTCCCGCCCGGCACCTACAGCCAGCAAAGCTACAGCCACGACGGTGAAGAAGCCGGTTACTTGCTCTCGGGGCGTTTCGAGTTGTGGGTCGGCGAGCGCCATTTCCAGCTCAATGAAGGCGACAGCTTCAGCTTTTCCAGCCAGGAACCGCACCGCTACGGCAACCCCGGCGATGTCGATGCAGTGGTGATCTGGGTGATTACGCCGCCGACGTTCTAACGTCGGCGGCGACTGTTTGCCTGAGTGGTACTCGCACGCTTGAGGGTGTCGCTCGGCAGCTCGTTGAACAACGCGCGGTAGCTGCTGGAAAACCGCCCCAGATGCCAGAACGACCAATGCATCGCCACTTCGGCCACGGTGGTTTGCATCGGCGTGCGGCTGAGCAATTCGCGGCGGGCGCTGTTGAGGCGGCGCAGACGCAACCATTGGGTCGGCGACATGCCGGTGTAGGTTTTGAACGCATGCTGCAACTGGCGCAGTGAAACCCCCGCGACCTGGGACAACTCCAGCAGGTTGAGGTGTTCTTCCGGGGTGTCCGCCGCCCATTCCCCTACCCGCTTCATGATCGACCGCTCCCCGGCACGGCGCTGCAACGCGCCCTGGTCGAGGCCGACACAGGCGTTGTCGAGGATGAACAGGCAATCTTCCAGCAGTTGCTGGGTCAGCGCTTCGCGACTTGGTGGATCGAAGGTCTGCGACAGCCGCGTCAAGGTCCCGCTGAGCCAACGGCAAAACAGCGCGTTCTGCCGGGAGTTGAGCGGTGCCATGAACAGCCCTTCGAGCCTGGCGATGTCGAGGCTGTGGCGCTTTACAAACTCCGGCCCGAACACCACGGCGATTTCCTGGTAGTTCTCCGGGGTGATCCAGATGTTGCGGCTTTCGCCATTCAACACGTACAGCGCGTTGTCGCCGCGATCGAAACAGAACGACAACGAGCCCTGGGGCGCGCTGAAATTCTGCTCGACCCGGGTGTTCATCGACTCTTCGTAAATTTCCACGCCCTGCAGATCCAGATAACGCACCAGGCCTGCGAAATGCCCAGGCGACATCTGCTGGTATTGCTGCACCCAACCCGGCGTGGCGCGGATTTGCTCGGCGACATCGGCGGTGTTGAACGCTTGGACCTGAAGGGAAGTGGAACCTGTCATGGGGCGACCTTGCGCACTCTTTTGGTGCGCTTTGTGCTGCTTAAAGTGGATAGATGGAACCGCAAGGCTCGCACAAGATAGTCGTCAACGCGCTACAGGGGAAGTGTCCGGCGGATGAAACCGGTCTCTCCTGGCGTTAATAAAACCAATAACGAGGTCTTTATGAATGTCCCTTTCGATCAGCTGTTCACTTGGCTGAAAGATCACAAGATTACCGAAGTCGAGTGCGTCGTCAGCGATCTGACCGGCATTGCACGCGGCAAAATCGCACCCACCAACAAGTTCCTGCATGAGCGAGGCATGCGCCTGCCGGAAAGTGTGTTGTTGCAAACGGTAACCGGGGACTTTGTCGACGACGACATCTACTACGACCTGCTCGACCCGGCCGATATCGACATGGTCTGCAAGCCCGACGCCGACGCCGTCTACGTGGTGCCATGGGCCATCGAGCCGACCGCCATCGTGATCCACGACACCTTCGACAAGTTTGGCAACCCGATCGAACTGTCGCCGCGCAACGTGCTGAAGAAAGTCCTGCAGTTGTATACCGACAAGGGCTGGCGGCCGATTGTCGCGCCGGAAATGGAATTCTACCTGACCCAGCGCTGCGAAGACCCGGACTTGCCGCTCAAGGCGCCGATGGGCCGTTCTGGCCGCGCCGAAAGCGGTCGTCAGTCGTTCTCCATCGACGCGGCGAACGAATTCGACCCGCTGTTCGAAGACGTCTATGACTGGTGCGAACTGCAAGGTCTGGACCTCGACACGCTGATCCACGAGGACGGCCCGGCGCAGATGGAAATCAACTTCCGTCACGGCAACGCCCTGGACCTTGCCGACCAGATCACCGTGTTCAAGCGCACCATGCGTGAAGCGGCGCTCAAGCACAACGTGGCGGCAACCTTCATGGCCAAGCCGGTCGGCGACGAGCCGGGCAGCGCCATGCACCTTCACCAGAGCGTGGTGGACATTGCCACGGGCCAGCCGATCTTTGCCGATGCCGATGGCAACATGAGCGAGCTGTTCCTGCATCACATCGGTGGTTTGCAGAAGTACATCCCGAAAGTGCTGCCGATGTTCGCGCCTAACGTCAACTCGTTCCGCCGCTTCCTGCCGGACACCTCGGCACCGGTGAACGTCGAATGGGGCGAAGAGAACCGCACCGTCGGCCTGCGCGTGCCGACTTCCAGCCCCGATGCAATGCGCGTGGAAAACCGCTTGCCGGGTGCCGACGCCAACCCGTACCTGGCCATCGCCGCCAGCCTGCTGTGTGGTTACCTGGGCATGGTCGAGCGCATCGAGCCGAGCGCCGCGGTAGAGGGCCGCGCCTATGAGCGTCGCAACCTGCGCCTGCCGATCACCATCGAAGACGCCCTGACCCAGATGGAAGAATGCGACACCGTCAGCCGCTACCTGGGCAGCAAGTTCGTGCGCGGCTATGTCGCGGTCAAACGCGCCGAGCACGAGAACTTCAAACGGGTGATCAGCTCCTGGGAGCGTGAGTTCCTGATGCTCAGCGTCTGAGATTTGCGCTGTCCTTAAGACCTTCGCGAGCAGGCTCGCTCCCACAGGGGAACGCATTCCAAATGTGGGAGCGAGCCTGCTCGCGATGACGGCCGACAGAACACCAAAGAATCACCTGAACAATCCAATAATTCCAAGAGGTATCGATATGCGTCTTTTGAAATCCGTGGTCCCGGCCGCGCTGGCGATTCTGTTCAGTGCCGTTGCCCAGGCCCAGCCCCAGGTCAGCGTCTACAACTGGACCGACTACATCGGCGAAACCACCCTCGCCGACTTCCAGGCCAAGACCGGGATCAAGGTGATCTACGACGTATTCGATTCCAACGAAACCCTGGAAGGCAAACTGCTCGCCGGTCGTACCGGGTATGACGTGGTGGTGCCGTCCAACCACTTCCTCGCCCGCCAGGTGAAGGCCGGCGCGTTCCTCAAGCTCGATCGCGAGCAACTGCCGAACTTCAAGAACCTCGACCCGAAACTGCTGGCTTTGCTTGAGAAAAACGATCCGGGCAACGCACACTCTGTGCCGTACCTGTGGGGCACCAACGGCATCGGCTATAACGTCGACAAGGTCAAGGCGGTGCTGGGCATCGACAAGATCGATTCCTGGGCCGTGCTGTTCGAACCGGAAAACATCAAGAAGCTCAGTGCCTGCGGCGTGTCGATGATGGACTCGGCGGACGAAGTGTTCCCGGCGATGCTCAACTACATGGGCATGGACCCGCGCAGCGAAAACCCCGAGGACTTCAAAAAGGCCGAAGCCAGGCTGCTGCAGATCCGTCCCTACATCACCTACTTCCACTCCTCCAAGTACGTCTCGGACCTGGCCAACGGCGACATCTGCGTGGCGTTCGGTTACTCGGGCGACGTGTTCCAGGCCGCCAACCGCGCCAAGGAAGCCAAGAACGGCGTGAACATCGCCTACGCCATTCCCAAGGAAGGCGCCAATCTGTGGTTCGACTTGTTGGCCATCCCCGCCGACGCCGGCAATCCAAAAGAAGCTCACGCCTTCATCAACTACCTGTTGGACCCGCAAGTGATTGCCAAGGTCAGTGAGTCGGTCGGCTACGCCAACCCGAACCCGGCCGCCAAGCAGTACATGGACCCTGAGCTGGTCGGCAACCCCGAGGTTTATCCGCCCCAGGAAGTCCTCGACAAACTCTACATCTCCACCACGCCGCCGCAGTCGATCATGCGCCTGATGACCCGCTCGTGGAGCAAAGTGAAGTCCAACAAATGAATCAGTACACCAAGGAACACACCCACTCCTGGTACGCGGCATCCGCCAAGGGCATGAGGCAGCGTCCCGCGCTGGCCTCGGACCTTACGGCCGACGTCTGCGTGGTCGGCGCGGGTTTCACCGGCATCAACACCGCCATCGAACTGGCCCAGCGCGGGCTCTCGGTGATCTTGCTGGAAGCCCGGCGAATTGGCTGGGGCGCCAGCGGGCGCAACGGTGGCCAGTTGATTCGAGGCATCGGCCATGACGTCAGTGGTTTCGCCAGGCACATCGGCGCCGATGGCGTGCAATACCTGGAGCATGCCGGGACCGAGTCGGTGCAAGTCGTGGCCAATCGCGTCCGCGAGCACGGTATCGATTGCGATCTGAGCTGGGGCTTTTGCGAGCTGGCCAATACCCCGGCCCAGTTCAAGGCACTCAAGGCCGAGCAGACGGAACTCATTGAATCCGGCTACGCCTTTGAAACCCGATTGGTGGCACCGGAGCAAATTCGTGAACAGGTGGTGAATTCCGCTGTGTATGCCGGTGGCCTGGTGGACATGGGCTCGGGGCATTTGCATCCGCTGAACCTGGTCCTTGGCGAAGCGCAAGTTGCCGAGTCCCTTGGGGTGCAAATTTTCGAGCAGAGCCCGGTGCTGGAGTTGATCCATGGCAGCACGGTGCAGGTCCGTTGCGCCGGTGGCACGGTGCGCGCAGACACCTTGGTGCTGGCCTGCAATGCGCACCTCGAAGAACTGGAACCGAAGCTCAGCGGCAAGGTGCTCCCGGCGGGCAGCTACATCATCGCCACCGAGCCGTTGTCGCAAGATGCCGCGGCAAAACTGATCCCGCACAACGTCGCGCTGTGCGACCAGAAAGTCGGCCTGGATTACTACCGGCTCTCGGCTGACCGGCGTTTGCTGTTCGGCGGTGCCTGCCATTACTCCGGGCGCGATCCTTCGGACATCAGCGCCTACATGCGCCCGCAGATGCTCAAGGTATTCCCGCAACTGGCCGATGTGCGCATCGACTATCAGTGGGGCGGCAAGATCGGCATCTCGGCCAACCGCTTCCCCCAGGTCGGGCGCCTGAGCCAGCACCCGAACGTGTTCTACGCCCAGGGTTACTCCGGCCATGGACTGAACGTGACCCACTGGTGCGCGAAGTTGTTGGGCGAAGCGATCCATGTCGGCCATAGCAAAGGCTTCGACGTGTTCAGCGCCGTGCCGCACATGACCTTCCCCGGCGGACGCGCTCTGCGTTCACCCTTGCTGGCCCTTGGCATGTTCTGGTATCGGATGCGGGAAGTGCTGGGTTGACCACCGGGCGCCTGAGGCGAGTTGTCCCTCGCTTCAGGCGTCCCGGCAGGTCAGGCGGGGGCTGCAGCGACCTCAAGTGGCCGCTGCGACACGCCTATTGAGGTATCGGAATGTGAATGCCTTCCTTCTGCAAATCCTCCCGAACCGACTGGAACTTCTGATACTTGGACAACTCGATCGGCCCGTCATAGGTCATGCTTTGCATCTTGCGTGGCGGATACTTGATGTAGGTCTGCATCAGCTTGTTGATCGCCTGACTGATCGGCACCATGGTCCAGGTACGCTCGGTGACGTTACTCATGAAGATGTCATAGCGCTCCTGTGGGTCCTGGTACAAATCGAAGACCTGAGGCACTGTCGCCACGTACTTGGTGGCACCTTTCCAGCCCAGGTTGGTGTCCACGGCCAAGCCACCGGTTTGGGCACCATCGTCGCCGCGCAGGTTGAACACGGCTTTGTAGTTGCCTACACGGGCCGCCCCTGGCGATAACTCGTTTTCGGTAAAGTAGAACCACTCTTTGCGTGGGTTGGGGCCAGTGCCGGTAATCACCGGGGTCATGTCATAGCTGTCGAAAAAGATCGGCTGACCTTCGCGATCCTTCTCCGGCAACTTGATACCGGCCACCGAGGCGAAGGTCGCCATCAGATCGAGCCCGCCGAGAATGTCGTGGTTCTTGGCGTTCGGTTTGATTTTTCCGGGCCAGGTCATGATCGCCGGCACCCGGTTGCCGCCCTCGCGCACGGTGCCCTTGGTGCCACGGAACGGCGTGTAGCCGGCATCCGGGTAAACGTCCTGCCAGGCGCCGTTGTCGGTGGTGTAGACCACCAGCGTGTTCTTATCCAGGCCCAGCGCCTTGAGCTTGTCCATGATATGGCCGATGCGCGTATCCAGTTCGACCACCGAGTCGGCGTATTTGGACTTGGAGATCGACTTGTGAACGAACTCCGGTGCCGGCAGGTTCGGCTGGTGCACTTTCATGAAGTTGACGTTGATGAAGAACGGCTTGTCGGATTTGGCGGCGGTGTCGAGGAATTCCAGTGCGGCCTTTTCCACATAGCCGTCAAAGTAGGGAATCCCGACGACACCGGGTTTGCCATCGATGACCGGCGTATCAACATACTGGCCGTTGATCTTGAACTCTTCGACGGGCTTCTCTCCGGCCTTGCCCGAGAGTGCGCCCTTGGTCACCTGGGCAAACATCGCCCGGGTTTCCGGGTCCATGTCAGGGAACCAGGTCGGGTCGGCGTAGGTGTAGGCATTGAGGTGATAGAGGCCGACGTACTTCATCACGTCATAGCCCTGGGCATTGGGCATCGCATAGTCGGCTTCACCCAGGTGCCACTTGCCGGTGAAATAGGTTTCGTAACCGCCGGTCTTGAGCACCGAGGCCAGGGTCCATTCAGCGGCGGGCAAACCACCGCCCTGACCCTGAAAGGCCACGGTGGTCATGCCGCTGCGATTGGGGATGCGCCCGGTCTGCATGGCGGCTCGCCCAGGCGTACAACTCGGTTGCGCGTAGAACGAATAAAAGGTTGTGCCCTCAGCGGCCAGTTCGTCGATGCTGGGTGTCGGCATGCCTCGACCGACCCCGCCACCGTATGGCCCAAGATCACCGTAGCCGGTATCGTCGGACACGATGAACAGGATATTGGGCTTTTCTGTTTGTGCTGCCTGGGCCATACCGTTGAGCGCTATCAGTAATGAACCTGCAATGTAGAACCTTGAGCGATGCGAGAGTCTTTTCATGGCGACCTTCCTTTATCGGGACGGATCCTTGCGGCCGGCGACTTTTTTCAAGTAATCCGAGACCGGACCCTGGTGAGTTACCCCCAAACCATGCCCTCTGATTAGTTCCAAGCGTTCAACTGCCAAAAAAATGAAAAGCCTGTTGCTACTCAAGGCACCCGAATCAGCCTAGTACGGTTATTATCAAAACGCGCATGGCCGGCAGAAGAATTAAAAATCGTCCGTCGCTTGTTTCCCCCATGAAATACCCTGGGTCGAGTCATCCCCGGGCGGCGGATAATGTTAAGCTCGCGACTTTCCATTTGCTCAATCGCAAGTCACCTCTATATTGAGGGGGTGCTCTGAACTTCCTGCCTCTTATTGAGCTTGACCAATGGCAACTACTGATCAGTTGATCATCTGCGAGCACTGCGACAGCGTTTTCCAGAAAGTCACGCTCGCCAAACACCAAAAAACCCTGTGTACGCGCTGCGGCGGCGTACTTCAGCGCTATAACGGCCTCACGGTGGAACAGCGTCTTGCGTTGACCTTCACGGCGTTGATGCTGTGGATATTCGCCAATTTCTATCCGGTGATGAGCATCAACCTCAAAGGCGTGAAGAACAGTGCGACGCTCTGGGACTCGGTGCTGGCGCTGACCCAGGGGCCTATCACCTTCATCGCCATGGTGGCGGCAATCGCCATGATCATCGCGCCGATTTTCCAGCTGTTGCTGCTGATCTGGGTGCTGGGCTTCGCCCTCGCCCGTCAACGCTCGCCCGGATTCAGGTTATGCATGCGCTGGCTGGAAACCCTGAGGCCCTGGAGCATGCTCGAAGTCTGTCTGCTGGGTGCCATGGTCGCGGTGATCAAGCTCGCCGGACTGCTCGATGTGCTGCCCGGCATCGGGTTGTTCGCCCTGGCTGCGCTGAGCCTGATGATGATCCGCATCGCCGGGCGCGATATCCGCGAACTATGGGACCTTGTATGAGCACGCCTCCTTACGCCGACGAGCTCAACCTGTGCCTGTGTCACACCTGCGGGCTCGCCTGCGACATGACCTTCGAGCCCCACGAATGCGAGCGCTGCGGTGCACCGCTGCATCGGCGCAAAACCAATTCGCTGACCCGCACCTGGGCCTACATGATCGCGGCTCTGGTGTTCTATATCCCGGCCAACCTGCTGCCGGTGATGAACACCCAAATGGTCGGCAATGGCGCCGACAGCACGATCATGAGCGGCGTGCTGGAGTTCTGGGAGGCTGGGGCCTGGGACATCGCCCTGATCATTTTCATTGCCAGTATCGCGGTGCCGGGCATCAAGTTCGTTGCCATCACACTGCTGCTGGTCACCGTGCAACGCGACAGCGAGTGGGCTCGCAAGGAGCGGTCGACGTTGTACCGTTTCGTCGAGGTCATCGGCTATTGGTCGATGCTCGATGTGATCGTGGTCGCCCTGGTGGCTTCGCTGGTCAAGTTCCAGGCCCTGGCCGATATCGAGCCGCGCCCGGGCATTCTGTTTTTTGGTCTGGTTGTGGTGTTTACCATGCTGTCGGCAATGAGTTTCGATCCACGCTTGATTTGGGATAAAGAACGGGAAAACCCACACAATGAGGAGGTCACGGATGAAGTCACAAGCCACTGACGGGCCGCAAGCCCCCGGGCAGGCACCGATCAAGACCCGCCGCTTCAGCGTTTCGCTGGTCTGGATCGTCCCGATCGTCGCGGTGCTGGTGGGTATTTCGCTGGTGGTTCACAGCATTTTGCAACAAGGCCCGACCATCGTTGTCACGTTCAAGACCGGGGACGGCCTGACCGCGAACAAGACCGAGGTCAAATACCGCAATGTCGTGATTGGTCATGTCTCCGATGTGGAGCTGGCCAATGACCAGAAGAGCGTCAACGCCACCATCAAGCTGGAAAAGCAGGCCGAAAGCTTTACCCGCGAAGATTCGCAGTTCTGGGTCGTGCGGCCGCGCATTGGCGCGGGCGGTGTGTCCGGTATCGATACGCTGCTGTCGGGCGACTACATCGGTGCCGATATCGGCCAGGCCAACGGCCGGGCAAAAAACTTCAAGGGGTTGGAAAACCCGCCGCCGATCACCTATGGCGAGCCGGGCAAGCGTTTCACCCTGTTCACCCAGGACCTGGGGTCGCTGGATATCGGCTCTCCGGTCTACTACCGCAAGATCCCGGTGGGCCAGGTGGTGGCCTACGCACTGGACGCTGATGGCAAGGGCGTGAACATTGAACTGTTCGTCCATGCACCCAATGACAAATACGTCACCGAAAACACCCGCTTCTGGAACGCCAGCGGCATTGACGTGAACGTCGGCGCCAACGGTTTTGCGGTCAAGACCGAATCGTTGTCTTCCTTGCTGGTGGGCGGCATTGCCTTCCGCGCGCCCGACTACAGCCCTGACGATAAACCTGCGGCTGCCGAGTACGCCTACGAACTGTTCGAAGACCAGCAAACCGCCCTCGCCCCGCCAAACGGCAAGCCGCAGTACCTGGCCATGCGTTTCGACCAGGCAATGCGCGGCCTCAAAGTCGATGCCCCGGTGGAGTTCCTCGGCGTGGACATCGGCAAGGTGGTGGCGGTCAATCTGGATTATGACGAGAAAGCTCGCTCCTTTCCGGTCAACGTCGGCATCGTGATTTACCCGCAACGCCTGGGCCAGGCCCACATCAAAATGCTCAGGGTGCTCAAGCATGATCCCAATGACGAAGCCGCTGGCGTGCGGCTGATCGGCACCTTCATCGAGAACGGCCTGCGTGCCCAGGCCCGCACCGGCAACTTCCTGACCGGCCAGTTGTACATTGCCCTGGACTTCTACCCCAAGGCCGACAAAGTCGCCTTCGATGCAAACGCGCGCCCGGTCATGATTCCGACCATTCCCGGAAGCCTCGAGCAATTGCAGGAAAAACTCGAATCCATGGTCGACAAGATCAACAAACTGCCGATCGAGCGTATCGCCGGCAATCTCGATGGCAACCTCGTCGAACTGCGCAAAGGCATGATGCAATTCAACGGCAAGATCCTGCCTGGCGTGCAAACCACCCTGTCGGATGTCAGCAAGACCCTGGAAACCGCCAATTCGACCCTGCAATCGGCCAGTTCGACCTTGGCAGATGATTCGCCACAACGGGAAAAACTGGGGCAGACCCTGGATGAACTGGGACGCACGTCGAGATCCTTGCGTGATCTCTCGGATTACCTGGGACGGCATCCGGAATCGCTGATTCGCGGCCGTCCGAACAATGCCGCCCCCATGGATCTGCAAGGGCCACCGCGCAATTGAACACAGGAGCAACACCCATGGCTTTACCGCTGAAGTTCACATTGGTCACCGCGATGTTGCTGCTAGCCGCCTGCCGCAGTGACCCGATTCAATTCCACACCCTGACCCCGGCGCAGCAGGGCGATCACTCAAGGACCACTGTCGGGGTGATCCAGATCG
The DNA here is from genome assembly GCF_949768175.1 of Pseudomonas sp. IT-P74. Lineage (NCBI taxonomy): Bacteria > Pseudomonadati > Pseudomonadota > Gammaproteobacteria > Pseudomonadales > Pseudomonadaceae > Pseudomonas > Pseudomonas sp. IT-P74. The sequence goes on from NZ_CATKQD010000022.1 coordinate 62,208, forward strand.
AGACGATCAGCGTGCCACCCCAGGTCGATCGAGCGCAGATCGTCATTCGCGAAGGCAACAGTGGCCTGGCGATCCTGGAAACCCAATGGTGGGGCTCGACTCTCGTGGACGAATTGCGCAGTGCGCTGGTCGACCAACTGAGCAACAGTCCTGTACAAGGCCGACATTCGGTGCGGATCGATGTGCAGCGTTTTGACTCGGTCCCCGGCCAGTACGCCTTGATGGACGTGGAATGGCGCCTTCGCAGTGCCAGCACCGGCGACACGGCCCGGGTGATTTGCCGCAGCACCTTGCAAACGCCCTCGGGCGCGACCATCGATGACCTGGTGCTTGCCCAGCAAAACAACGTCAAACGCCTGGCCGCGCTGATCAGCCAGGCGGCAGTCAGACCACAGGTGAGTTGCCCCGCGCCCTGAACGCCTTCGCCTCCGGCTTAACGGCGACAAGTTCGCCGTTAATCCGTCCCTTCTGTGTTCCGCTGTAATTCTGCGCAACAGAAAAAAGATAACAATCCCCAGTAACCGACTAATGACTCGCTGGCCCCTCCCCCTGCAATTTTTTCACATTCCTTTCACTGTGCCGACACTTGCAGAGATGTAACTTTCGCTGCAGTTAATTCACCGAACTTAGTCTCCGTGGAATTTTTGTACTGTTTCGTGTTTTGTTTAAATAGAACCGTCGCCGTGCCGGTCACCGGTTTTGTCCTGCGACCAGGATCCCCGACCACCCTGGCCCAAGAGAGCCTGCAAACCCGGGTCCGATCACGGACGCGCAGCACGACAGCGCGCTGTTTGTCCGCGTCGATGGCCACGGGCAGTTGTAAGTGCCAGGCCATGTAAATACCGAAGACTGGAACACTCTGCTACAAGAGTAAAACTTGAGCCATAAGGGATCGAAAACTTTGGCAATAAGTCATTTCAAAGCTAACTGAATAACAGCTGAACAAACAACGAAAAGCATGAATTAACTTCTTGCCATTCAATATCATTCCGATTTTCGCTCTGCAAGTTACCCATCACTCTTTAATCAGCCATCCGAGTGCCAAGGTCGAGCCATGACGACAATTCAGCCATTGCCCAAATTTGCCGGCCATTCTTCCCCCCTGCACCCCCCGACGGCGCCTGCCAGCGAGCGCTGGATGCTATTGGCCTTGCTCCTGGCGTTCATCGCGTTCTACTTGCTGCCGCTGATGAGCCACGGCCTGTGGATTCCCGATGAAACCCGTTATGCCCAGATCAGCCAGGAAATGCTGCAGGGCGGAAACTGGATTTCGCCGCACTTCATGGGCCTGCGCTATTTCGAAAAACCCATTGCCGGGTACTGGATGATCGCCATCGGTCAGGCGGTGTTTGGCGACAATCTGCTCGGGGTGCGTATCGCATCTGCACTGTCTACCGGGGTGAGTGTGTGGCTGACCTGCCTGATTGCCCGCCGGTTGTGGAACGATCCGCGCAAAAGCTTCGCCTGCGCACTGTTGTACATGAGCTTCGGGCTGATTGCCGGTCAGGCCGGGTACGCCAACCTCGACCCGCAGTTCACCCTGTGGGTCAACCTGAGCCTGATCTGCCTGTGGTTCGCCATTGACAGCCGCACCACCCGTGCCCGACTGGGCGCCTGGGCAGTGCTGGGCATTGCCTGCGGCATGGGCTTCATGACCAAGGGCCTTCTGGCCTGGCTGCTGCCGACGGTGATCGCCCTGCCCTACATGGTCTGGCAGCGCCGCGTTGGCGAGTTGTTGCGATACGGGCCACTGACTGTCGTGGTCGCCGCGGCCGTCTGCCTGCCCTGGGCGCTGGCCATCCATCATCAGGAACCGGATTTCTGGAATTTCTTCTTCTGGAACGAGCACGTACGCCGCTTTGCCGCCGACAATGCGCAACACGCCCGTCCGTGGTGGTTCTACCTGCCGATGCTGGTGGTTTCCGTCCTGCCCTGGGCCGTGTTGTTGCCGACGACATTCATCCAGGCCTGGAACAACAAACGTCAGCCTGCCGGCGGTTTTCTCCTGCTCTGGTTATTGCTGCCATTGGCGATTTTCAGCATGAGCAGCGGCAAGCTGCCGACCTACATCATGCCTTGCCTGTTGCCGCTGGCGCTGCTGATGGGGCACGCGCTGACCGGCCTTTTGGAACGATCCAAATCACGGACCATTCGTTTCAACGGTTGGCTCAACGTGATCATTGCCACGACGGCCATGGCTGCTTTGCTTTACCTGCAATTGAGCAAAGAGATTTTCGAGAATACCGAGATGTTCAGCCTGTCCCTGGCGTTCATCGTGCTGCTGGGCTGGATCATCGCCAACGCCCTGCAGATCCTGCGGCCATTGACGTTATGGGCGATGCCGGCCCTCGGCATATGGCTGCTGGTAGCGCTGCTGCCCGCCGCCATGCCGGGCCGGATCGTCGACAGCAAGATGCCCGACCGGTTTATCTCCGAACACCTGGACAGCCTGAACCAGACCACCACGCTGCTGAGCAACGACCTGGGGGCGGCTTCGGCCCTGTCGTGGCTGACCAGGCGACCTGACGTTGCGCTGTACAACGTGGTCGGTGAAATGAAATACGGCCTCTCTGATCCGGCGGCGGCCTCGCGCAAGGTGACCCTGCAAGACGTCGGGCAATGGATGACCGAGGCGCGCAAGAAGGGCTCGGTCGGGGTGGTGATGAGGGTCAACAGCGTCGCCGAGGTTCAGGAAGTCGAGGCGCTGCCCACCGACGGCAAGCGCTATCGGCGCGGCAACCTGCAGGTCCTGATCTTCCCGCCCATCCAGCCCTGATGGAGAAGACGCCAAAAAGGGCCGGCAGGCACCCGGAACTGCGTCATATCCTGATCGACGATCATCCTTTTATGGACGAGTCGAACCGCAGTGGGCACAGTGCTGCTAATCTGAATGAAAATTACATGTATTAACGGTTTTTTTGACGTTATTTTCTCATTTGGACCTCTACATTTCCCGCACTTCAAAAACATGCAAATGATTCGCATTGGTTTACAGGCGGCTCAATGCGCATGACTTTCAAAAAAATGCACCAGGAGCAGCCCGCAGAATGATTCCAAAAATCCCTTCGTTCTTGAAAAAAGCCCTGTTGGCCACCGCTTTGCTGAGCGCCGGCCAGGTCTATGCCGCTGACTCCGTCGGCATCGTGGTGTACAACGCGCAACACGAAGGCCTGACCAAGGCCTGGGTCGAGGGCTTTACCCAGGAGACCGGTATTCCCGTCACCTTGCGCAACGGCGACGACACCGAGATGGGCAACCAGATCGTGCAGGAAGGCGCGGCTTCTCCGGCGGACGTGTTCCTGACCGAAAACTCCCCGGCCATGGTCCTGGTCGACAACGCCGGGCTGTTTGCGCCTGTCGACAAGGCCACGCTGGAGCAGGTTGACTCCGCCTACCGCCCGGCCCATGGCAAATGGGTCGGGATCGCCGCGCGCTCCACGGTGTTCGTCTATAACCCGAGCAAACTGCCGGAAGCCGACCTGCCGAAATCGATCATGGACCTGGCTTCGCCGAGCTGGAAGGGTCGCTGGGGGGCATCGCCAGGCGGTGCTGACTTCCAGGCCATCGTCGCGGCCATCCTCCAACAAAAGGGTGAAGCGGCTACGCTGGATTGGCTCAAGGGGATGAAAACCAACTACGCCAACTACCGCGGCAACAGTTCGGTACTCAAGGCGGTAAATGCCGGGCAGATCGACAGCGGCGTGATCTACCACTATTACAGCCTGGTGGATCAGTCCAAGACGGGCGAAAACAGCAAGAACACTACCCTGCACTATTTCAAGCACAAAGACCCTGGCGCTTTTGTTAGCATCTCCGGCGGCGGCGTCCTCGCTTCCAGCAAACACCAGGAACAAGCCCAGGCGTTCCTCAAATACATTACCGGCAAGGATGGCCAGGCCGTCCTGAAAAACGGCAAATCGTTTGAATACGCCGTGGGCAAAGGCGCTGCATCCAACCCTAAACTGGTGCCTCTGAATCAACTCGATGCGCCCACTGTCGATGCTTCGAAACTCGACAGTAAAAAAGCCGTGGAGCTGATGACACAGGCCGGACTGCTCTAAATTGATGCCAGAAACCCTGCCTGCGGGGGTCGCTGAGGCGACGCCCGCACATTTGCGTCGACGATCCCGCGGAGTCTTTGCGGGACGTGGCGGTGTATGGGTGATCGGTTTGTCGGTGCTGGTTTCATTACTGGCACTGCTACCGATCGCTTACGTGATTGGCGTGTCCCTGCAGACAGGCTGGTCAACCGTTGTGGCCCTGGTGTTCCGCCCTCGGGTCGGTGAACTGCTGGTCAACACCGTGTTGCTGGTGCTGCTGACGATTCCTTTGTGCGTGGCGCTGGGGGTGACACTGGCCTGGCTCACGGAACGCACGAATCTGCCGGGGCGGCGTTGGTGGTCGTTGCTGGCCACCGCGCCGCTGGCGGTGCCGGCGTTCGTTCACAGCTACGCCTGGGTCAGCCTGGTGCCACCGATTCACGGTTTGTTTGCCGGTGTCCTGGTCTCGGTCATCGCCTACTTCCCATTCCTGTATTTGCCGGTAGCGGCCACCTTGCGCCGGCTCGACCCGGCCATCGAAGACGTCGCCGAATCCATGGGGCTCAAACCCTGGAAAGTGTTTTTCCGCGTGGTGTTGCCGCAATTGCGCCTGGCGATCTGCGGCGGTGCCTTGCTGGTCGGCCTGCACTTGTTGGCCGAATATGGCCTGTACGCCATGATCCGCTTCGACACCTTCACCACCGCGATCTTCGATCAGTTCAAATCGACCTTCAACGGTGCGGCTGCACACATGCTGGCCAGTGTGCTGGCGCTGTGTTGCCTGGCGATGTTGACGGCCGAATCCGCCGCCCGGGGCTCCGCGCGTTACGCTCGCGTCGGCTCCGGAAGCGCCCGGGAGCAACGGGTCGTGCGCCTGAAACCGGCCTCCACCCTGCTCTCGCTGACGCTGCAAGTCGCGACCTGCGCCCTGGCCCTGGGCGTGCCCTTGATCACCCTGGGCAAGTGGCTAATTGCCGGTGGCGTGGAAGTCTGGAACATGGCCGAATTGTTGCCCGCCCTGGAGCAAACCCTGCTGCTTGGCATTTCGGGCGCGGCGCTGACCACCTGCGCGGCAATCCCGATTGCCTGGCTGTCGATTCGTTACCCCGGCCGACTGCAGCGGGTGCTGGAAAGCTGCAACTACATCACCAGCTCCTTGCCGGGCATTATCGTCGCGCTGGCACTGGTGACCGTCACGATCCATTTTGCCCGGTCGATCTACCAGACCACCTTCACCGTGCTGCTGGCGTATCTGTTGATGTTCTTGCCCCGTGCGCTGGTGAGCCTGCGCGCGGGCATTGCCCAGGCCCCGGTGGAACTGGAAAACATCGCCCGCAGCCTTGGCCGCTCACCGGCCCGGGCACTGTGGCTGATCACCTTGCGCCTGGCTGCCCCGGGGGCGGCCGCCGGCGCGGCGCTGGTGTTCCTGGCGATCACCAACGAATTGACCGCCACCCTGCTTCTGGCCCCTAACGGCACGCGAACCCTGGCGACAGGTTTCTGGGCCTTGACCAGCGAAATCGATTACGCAGCCGCCGCGCCCTACGCCGTATTGATGGTTGTGCTGTCGCTTCCGTTGACCGGACTTCTTTATCACCAATCGAAAAAAACGGCTGGCCGATGAACACTCTTGAATTGAATGCCCTCTACAAGTCCTATGGCGCCCATTGCGCCCTGGACAACGTCAGCCTGTCGGTGCCCAGCGGCAGTCGCACGGTCATCGTCGGCCCTTCCGGCTCGGGCAAGACCACGTTGCTGCGGATGATTGCCGGCTTCGAGTTCCCCGACTCCGGGCGTCTTTCGCTCAATGGCCAGACCCTGGTCGACGGCACCCACGAAGTGCCGGCCCATCAACGCCTGATCGGCTACGTGCCACAAGACGGCGCGCTGTTCCCGCACATGACCGTGGCGGCGAACATCGGCTTCGGCCTGGCGATCAAGGGCACTGAAAAACACCAGCGTGTCGCCGAACTGATGGACAGCGTGGCGCTGGACGCGAAGATGGCCGGGCGCTGGCCCCACGAGTTGTCCGGTGGCCAGCAACAGCGCGTGGCCCTGGCCCGAGCCCTGGCGCAACAGCCACGGCTGATGCTGCTGGACGAGCCGTTCTCGGCACTCGATACCGGATTGCGCGCCGCCATGCGCAAGATGGTTGCGCGGCTGCTGGAGGACGCGGGTGTCACCACCATCCTGGTCACCCATGACCAGAGTGAAGCCCTGTCGTTCGCCGATCAGTTGGCGGTGATGCGTCATGGCCGACTGGTACAGTCCGGGCATCCGCTGGATCTTTACCGCTATCCCGAAGACGAACAGACCGCATTGTTCCTGGGGGATGCCGTGGTGATGCCTGCACGCATCGAGGCCGGTTGGGCCCATTGCGACCTGGGGCGGATCCCGGTCAACAACCACCGCAACAACAGCTCGGCGCAGATCATGCTGCGCCCCGAACAACTGCTACTGGCCAGCATCCTCCCCAGCGACCCTGAAGCCAGCGGGTGCCGGGCCGTGGTCACCGATCGGGATTTCAGCGGCAACACCTGCACGCTGACGGTGGAGCTCCAGCCATTGACCCGCAACGAGCAATCGGGCCGATCATTGCTGGTGCGCAGTTCAGGCATGTATGCGCCACCGGCCGGCAGCGCGGTTCAAGTCTCGACCATTGGCCACGCCCATGTACTGAGCGAGATTTAATCGCTTACAGATCGAATCGATCCACCGCCCGACGCCGCTCGTTGTCGTCGCGCACATCGTAGTTGGCCGTGGTCTGGATGTTGCTGTGGTGCGCCAGTTTCTGTGCAATCGACAAGTCATGCTCTTCGATCACCCGGGTGATGAATGAACGCCGGAAGTCGTGGGGCATGATTTTCACCCCGACCTGCGCACCCCGTTGCCGGGCGATGTAGTAGATCGCATGCTTGGTGATGCGCTCACGAGTAATGTGGCTGCCGCGGCGGATGCGGTTGAACAGGAACGGGTCGTCCGGCTCGCCGTCCTTGAGCAGCGAACGGCGCAGCTCAAGCCAGGCTTCAAGCTTGGCGAAGGCCCAGGCCGGGGCGTACTTGATCAACTGTTTGTTGCCCTTGGCCGTCACCCGCAGGCTGCGCTCGGTGAAGTCGACCTGGTTCAGCTCCAGGTTCACCGATTCGGATTTGCGCATTCCCGAACCGTACAAAATCCCGATGATCGCGGCATCCCGCAGGCCTTGCGGCCGCGGATCGGCGGCGCAGACCGCCATCAGCTCCTGGATCAGCGTGCGCCTGAGATTACGCCCCTGGGACAGCCGCGTACCGGCCATACCCTTCACCGAACGCATCTTCAGCAAGTGATCCTGAGAGATCAGGCTCATGCGCCACGCTTCGTTCATCACCCCGCGCACCGCGTTGACGTAGAGCGACGACGTGTTCGGCGCATAGCCGTCCGAACGCAAGGTGGCCACCAACGCAATGACGTCCTCTGGCTGCAGGTTGTGCCAGGGGATTTCCTCTATATCGTGGTCTTCGAAGCCCAGGCGGTCGGCGGCGTCCTGCAGCACATAACGCATGGTCAGTTGACTGGACGGCGCCAGTCGCGCCAGATACAGAGTCAGCGGATTGGTGAGGGATGAGCGAGAATCAGTAACAGGTAAGTCAATCAAACGAAACGGCCTTGAATGTAAACAGTTCAATGAAACAACTAAGAAGTGAAATAACGATGAAGTAAAAGACATTGCCGCTGTAGGATTTTTCCTAGGAACTACCATAAATAGCGGAAGTCTGAACAGCAGCTTAATAGCTTTCAGATAAACGATTCCCCAACCGTTTTTTCATGTTCCTTTCACAAAATCGGGCATAACCTTCTATAAAGTCGAAGCAACCCGAATGGACGTCCAACCTGCCGCCCGTGGCAAAAAAAGTCAACCGATGCAGTTTTTTACCGCCAACCGGTAACTAATTGATTTGACGCAGGTTCTGAATTAGCGTCTAAGCTGATTTTTGGATCCCTTTTAGCCTCAAAGGCTATTTACGTTTCAGCCCCTGAGGTGCCCATGAGTCAGGCGTTTCTCCCTTTCTCCCGTCCCGGTATCGGCGACGAAGAAATCGCAGCCGTAGAGCAAGTATTGCGTTCCGGATGGATCACTACCGGGCCGAAGAACCAGGCACTGGAAGAACACTTCGCCAACTACGTCGGTTGTCGACATGCCGTGGCACTTTCCTCGGCCACCGGCGGGATGCATATCACCCTGCTGGCATTGGGTGTCGGTCCCGGCGATGAAGTCATTACACCGTCGCAGACCTGGGTTTCCACCGCCAACATGATCACCCTGCTGGGCGCCACGCCGGTGTTCGTCGACGTCGACCGCGACACGCTGATGACCGACGTGACCGCTATCGAAGCTGCGATCACGCCGCGCACCAAAGCCATCATCCCGGTGCATTATGCCGGTGCGGCATTCGACCTCGACCCGCTCTACGCCCTGGCCGACAAACACGGCATTGCCGTGATCGAAGACGCCGCCCACGCAGCTGGCACTTACTACAAAGGTCGTCACGTCGGCTCCAAAGGCACGGCGATCTTCTCGTTCCACGCAATCAAGAACATGACCTGCGCCGAAGGCGCCATGTTCGTCAGCGACGACGAAGCCCTGGCCTCGCGGGTACGCATGCTCAAGTTTCACGGGCTCGGGGTTGATGCCTACGATCGCCTGACCCATGGCCGCAAGCCCCAGGCCCAAGTGATCGAGCCAGGCTTCAAGTACAACCTGGCCGATATCAACGCGGCCATCGCGCTGGTGCAACTGGAACGCCTGGACGAGATCAACGCCAAGCGAACTCAATTGGCGCAGACCTACCTGCAGCGTCTGGAAGGCTTGCCGGTGCAACCCCTGGCCGTCCCCGCACATTCGCAAAAACACGCCTGGCACCTGTTCATCCTGCGCATCGACGCCGAGCTGTGCGGGCTGGATCGCGAAGCGTTCATGAAAGCCCTCCAGGAACAGAATATCGGCACCGGCATTCACTTCATTGCAACGCACCTGCACACCTACTATCGCCAACGTTTCCCCAACCTGTACCTGCCCAACACCGAATGGAATTCGGCGCGGCTGTGTTCGATCCCGTTGTTCCCCGACATGACCACCGATGATGTCGAGCGCGTCGTCGGCGCCATTGAAAACTGCATGGACAGAAGCCTTTGAGACCTTACCCAATCAACTTCGTTTCGATCGTCATTCCGGTCTACAACGAACAGGAAAGCCTGCCTGAGTTGCTTCGTCGCACCGAAGCAGCGTGTCAGCAACTGACCCATCCCTATGAGATCGTTCTGGTCGACGACGGCAGCCGCGATGATTCCGCGCAGATCCTGGAAGATGCCGCATCCCGCGAAGGCAGCACGGTGGTGGCGGTGATCCTCAACCGCAACTACGGCCAGCATGCGGCGATCATGGCCGGTTTCGAGCAGTGCAAGGGCGATGTCGTCATCACCCTCGATGCCGACCTGCAAAACCCGCCCGAAGAAATCCCACGACTGATCGCGCAGGCCGAACTTGGCTATGACGTCGTCGCGACGGTGCGCAACAACCGCCAGGACTCGGCCCTGCGCCGCTGGCCATCGAAGCTGATCAACCTCGCCGTGCAACGTTCCACCGGCGTGGCCATGAGCGACTACGGCTGCATGCTGCGCGCCTACCGGCGCACCATTGTCGATGCCATGCTTGCCTGCCGTGAACGCAGCACCTTCATTCCGATCCTGGCCAACAGCTTTGCCCGCCACACCACGGAAATCCCCGTGACCCACGCCGAGCGTGAACACGGCGATTCCAAGTACAGCCCCATGCGCCTGATCAACCTGATGTTCGACCTGGTCACCTGCATGACCACCACGCCGCTGCGGCTGCTGAGCATCGTCGGCGTCGGCATGGCGGCCCTGGGCATGCTGTTCGCCATCGCCTTGATCGTGCTGCGCCTGGTGTTCGGCGCCGGCTGGGCCGGTGGCGGCACCTTCGTACTGTTCGCCGTGCTGTTCGTCTTCACCGGCGGTCAATTCATCGGCATGGGCCTGCTGGGTGAATACCTGGGTCGCATGTACAGCGACGTGCGCGCGCGTCCGCGCTTCTTCATTGAAAAGGTGCTGCGCAGCCAGCCCGCCGCGCCCGCTTGCGTTGTTACCGTCGACGGCCTTACTTCCACTTCTTCAGACCAGGTTCCTTCATGAGCGCAAAAGCTGTTGTCTTCGCCTATCACGATATTGGCTGCGCCGGCATCGAATCCCTGCTCTCCTCCGGTTTCGAGATCGCGGCGGTGTTCACCCACGCCGACGATCCGAAGGAGAACGCGTTCTACGGCTCCGTCGCGCAACTGTGCGCCCGCCACGGCATCGCCGTGCATGCACCGGAAGATGCCAACCACCCGCTGTGGATCGAGCGCATCGCCAAGCTCGACCCCGACTACATTTTCTCCTTCTACTACCGCAACCTGCTGAGCGAGCAGTTGCTGGCCACGGCGAGCAAAGGCGCGTTCAACCTGCACGGTTCGCTGCTGCCACGCTATCGTGGTCGCGCACCGGCCAACTGGGTGTTGGTCAACGGCGAAACCGAGACCGGCGTGACCCTGCACCGCATGGTCAAGCGCGCCGACGCGGGCGCCATCGTTGCCCAGCAAAAGGTTGCGATCGAGCGCAACGACACGGCGCTGAGCCTGCACGGCAAATTGCGCACGGCGGCCGCTGACCTGCTGCGCGACACCTTGCCAGCGCTGCTGCAAGGCAAGACCAGTGAAACACCGCAAGACGAATCCAGGGCCACGTTATTCGGCCGTCGCACTCCGGCCGACGGCAAACTCGCCTGGGCCAGGCCGGCCGAAGAACTGTTCAACCTGGTCCGTGCCGTTACCCAGCCGTACCCGGGCGCCTTCTGCGCGGTGGGCGAGCACAAGCTGATTGTCTGGAGCGCCGATGTTGCCAAGGGCAACGAAGGCCTGGCGCCGGGCCGCGTCATCAGCGTCGACCCGCTGCGCATCGCCTGCGGTCAAGACTCGCTGATCATCAACGCCGGCCAGCGCAACGACAACGGTCTGTACCTGAGCGGCCCACAACTGGCCAACGAACTGGGCCTGGTGGACGGTTCCGTGCTGCGCGGCGCTGAATCCGGTCGCGCCCCGCGTCGCACCCGCGTGCTGATCCTCGGCGTCAACGGTTTCATCGGCAACCACTTGTCCGAGCGCCTGCTGAGCGACGACCGCTACGAAGTCTACGGCCTTGATATTGGCTCGGACGCCATCGACCGCCTGCGCAGCCACCCGAATTTCCACTTCGTCGAAGGCGACATCAGCATCCACTCCGAGTGGATCGAGTACCACATCAAGAAGTGCGACGTGGTGCTGCCGCTGGTGGCCATCGCCACGCCAATCGAATACACCCGCAACCCGCTGCGGGTATTCGAACTGGACTTCGAAGAGAACCTGAAACTGGTTCGCTACTGCGTCAAGTACAACAAGCGTGTGATCTTCCCGTCGACATCGGAAGTCTATGGCATGTGCCAGGACAACAACTTCGACGAGGACAACTCCAACCTGGTGGTCGGCCCGATCAACAAGCAACGCTGGATCTACTCGGTCTCCAAGCAACTGCTGGACCGCGTGATCTGGGCTTATGGCCAGAAGGGCCTGAACTTCACCCTGTTCCGTCCGTTCAACTGGATGGGCCCACGCCTGGACCGACTGGATTCCGCCCGTATCGGTAGCTCCCGAGCGATTACCCAACTGATCCTGAACCTGGTGGAAGGCACGCCGATTCGCCTGTTCGACGGTGGCGAGCAAAAACGTTGCTTCACCGACATCGCCGACGGTGTGGAAGCACTGGCGCGGATCATCGACAACGATAACGACGTCTGCAACGGCCAGATCATCAACATCGGCAACCCGGACAACGAGGCCAGCATCCGTCAGTTGGGCGAAGAGCTGCTGCGTCAGTTCGAAGCTCACCCGCTGCGCGCAAACTTCCCTCCGTTCGCCGGTTTCCGCGACATCGAAAGCAAGGCGTTCTACGGCACCGGCTACCAGGACGTGTCGCACCGCAAGCCAAGCATCGCCAACGCCAAGCGCCTGCTGGACTGGACGCCAACCGTTGAGATGAGCGAAACCATCGGCAACACCCTGGACTTCTTCCTGCGCGAGGCCATGCTCGAAATCGCGGACAAGCGTTGATGCAGGCGGGACTGCGGATTGATGTCGACACCTACCGGGGTACCCGTGACGGGGTGCCACGGTTGCTGGAAATCCTTGATGAAGCTCAGGTCAAGGCGACGTTCTTCTTCAGTGTCGGGCCGGACAACATGGGGCGCCATTTGTGGCGTCTCATCCGTCCACAGTTTCTCTGGAAAATGCTCCGTTCCAACGCAGCCGGCCTGTATGGCTGGGACATTCTGCTGGCCGGTACCGCATGGCCCGGAAAACCGATCGGCCGCGACCTGGGGCACCTGATGCGCCAGGCCCGGGATGCCGGGCATGAGGTGGGTTTGCACGCCTGGGATCACCATGGCTGGCAAGCCAATGCCGGGACCTGGAGCGACGCGCAACTGATCGAACAGATCCGCAAGGGTGTAGACACGCTCAGCGACATTCTCGGCGAGAAAGTCGACTGCTCGGCGGTCGCCGGCTGGCGTGCCGACGAGCGCGTGATCGAAGCCAAGCAGGGCTTCGCTTTTCGCTACAACAGTGACTGCCGCGGCCAGAGTCTGTTCCAGCCGCGACTGGCCAATGGGCAATTGGGTACGCCGCAAATCCCGGTGGATCTGCCGACCTTCGACGAAGTGGTCGGTCCGAGCGTCGCAGCCAAAGATTTCAACCGTTTCATCCTGGACCGGTTCACCCCGGAAAAACTCAACGTCTACACGATCCATGCCGAGGTAGAAGGGATTCTGATGGCCAACGATTTCCGTCAACTGCTGAACGATGCGCGTCAGCGAGACATTCGTTTTCACCCCTTGGGCGACTTGTTGCCCCAGGCCCCTGACAGTTTGCCGATCGGCCGCGTGGTACGCGGTGCGCTCGAAGGTCGCGAAGGCTGGCTGGGAGTGCAAGGCGCATGAGCAAACGCTGGGCTTTGCCGTTATTGCTGGCCATGATGGCGCTGGCGTACTTGCTGCCACTGGGCAGTCATGGCTTGTGGATTCCCGACGAAACCCGCTACGCCCAGATCAGCCAGGGCATGCTCCTGAGTGGCAACTGGGTGTCGCCGCATTTCATGGATGTGCGCTATTTCGAAAAACCCGCGGCCGGCTACTGGATGATCGCCCTCGGGCAGGCGCTGTTCGGCCAGAACCTGTTCGGGGTGCGCTTCGCCTCGGCGCTGAGCACCGGCCTGGGCGTGCTGCTGTGCTATCTGGTCGCCCGCCGGATGTGGAACGAGCCGCGCAAGAGTTTCGCCTGCGCCATGATCTTCATGAGTTTCACCATCATTGCGGCCATGGCGGGGTATGCCAACCTCGATCCGCAATTCAACTTCTGGGTCAACCTGAGCCTGGTGGCGCTATGGTTCGCCCTCGACAGCACGAGCCGTGGGCAACGCCTGGCCGCCTGGGCGGTGCTGGGCCTGGCTTGCGGCATGGGCTTCATGACCAAGGGTTTCCTGGCCTGGCTGTTGCCGGTGCTGATCGCCCTGCCCTGGATGATCTGGCAAAAACGCTGGCGTGAACTGCTGGTCTACGGACCCGTGGCGGTGGTGGTCGCCATCGTCGTCAGCCTGCCGTGGGCACTGGCCGTACACGCCCAGGAGCCGGACTACTGGCGATTCTTCTTCTGGCACGAGCATATTCGCCGTTTTGCCGGGGACGATGCCCAGCATGATGCGCCGTGGTGGTTTTACCTGCCGTTGCTGGTGGGTTTCAGCATGCCGTGGGTTGCCTTGCTGCCGCCCGCGTTCAAGCAAGCCTGGCAGAGCCGCCGCCAATCCAATATCGGGTTCCTGCTGCTGTGGCTGTGGATGCCGCTGTTCTTCTTCAGCCTGAGCAAGGGCAAGTTGCCGGCCTACATCCTGCCGTGCCTGCTGCCCCTGGCATTGTTGCTCGGCCATGCGCTGGCTGACCGATTGAAGCTGGAACAAGGTCGCGCCCTGGGCATCAACGGCCTGCTGAACCTGGCAGTGGGTGTGGTCACCCTGCTGGCTTTGGTTTACCTGCAATTGAAAAAGCCGATTTACGATCATGAACTGCACAACCTGATGTTGGTGTTCATCGGCTTGATCGGCTGGATCATGGCCAACCTGCTGCAGGCCTTCCGCCCGTTGCAGTGCTGGGCGGCCCCGGCGTTTGGCAGCCTGTTGCTCGCCGCCGTGCTGCCCGCCGGACTGCCCAACTCCGTCGTCGCCAATAAAACCCCTGACCAATTCATCCTCGATCATGCCCAGGAACTTGGCCAGAGCGCCAAATTGTTAAGCAACGATCTGGGGGCCGCGTCGGCGTTGTCCTGGCGGGTGAAACGGCCTGAAGTGGCTTTTTTCAACACGATAGGCGAATTGAAATATGGCCTTGCCTATCCTGACTCGCTTAAGCAGCGCGTCAACTCCGATCAGGTGCAACAGTGGATGCACGACGCCCGCCAGCAAGGCTCGGTGGGTGTGGTCATGCGGGTCAAGGGCGAAGAAGAGTTGCGCGAACTTGAACAGTTGCCCAAAGAGGGCAAGCGGTATGAACAAGGCAATCTGGTGATTTTGATTATTCCTCAGGCGGCACCATGAGCCTGCTATTGCTGTTAGTGGCCTGCCTGCTGACCTGCCTGGGCCAGATCGCCCAGAAATATGCGGTAGAAAGCTGGCGCGGCCAACCTGCCGGATGGGCGGACAAACTGCGTTCGCCCTGGCTTTGGCTGGCCCTCGCCTCTTTGGGCCTTGGCCTGCTGGTGTGGCTGCTGGTGCTGCAACGCCTGGAAGTCGGGATTGCCTACCCGATGCTGAGCCTGAACTTCGTGCTGATCACCCTGGTCGCGCGTTTCGTGTTCCACGAAACCATCGACCGCCGCCACTGGTTGGGTGTGGCACTGGTGATTGGCGGTGTGGCATTGCTGGGGCAACACGCATGAACCTGAGTCGCGGTATCACCTTCGCACTGGGCAGTGTTTTGCTGGTCAGCGCCGCCCAACTGGGCATGCGCTGGAGCATGAGTCACCTGCCGCAACCCGAACAATGGCTCAGCGCCCCCATCGACCTGACAGCAGTTGCCGTGGTGCTCCTGGCCATCGTCGCTTACGCCCTGTCGATGCTCTGCTGGCTCGCCGCCCTGAGGGACCTGCCCCTGGGTCGCGCCTACTCGTTGCTGAGCATCAGCTACGCATTGGTGTACTTGCTGGCCGCCAGCCTGCCGCTGTTCAACGAAACGTTCAGCCTTACAAAAAGCCTTGGCGTGGCATTGGTCATCCTCGGCGTCATCACCATCAATTCTCGACCTGCTCGTGCGCCCGAATCAAGGAGTGCTCCATGAAAATCAGTGTGTTTGGTAGCGGTTATGTCGGCCTGGTGCAGGCAGCGGTATTGGCGGAAGTCGGCCACGATGTGGTCTGCATGGACGTTGACGAGAATAGAGTCGACCTGCTCCAGCAGGGCCACGTGAGTATTTTCGAACCCGGGCTGGCCAGCCTGGTACGCGAAGGCCTGGATGCCAAGCGGTTGCAGTTCACCAGCGACGAAAAACTCGCTGTCCAGCACGGACAGGTGCTGTTCATCGCGGTCGGTACTCCGTCCCGGGACGACGGCTCGGCGGACTTGCGCTACGTGATGTCGGTGGGCGACGCCGTGGCCCGTCATCGCGAGCAACCGGCGATCCTGGTGGAGAAATCCACCGTCCCGGTCGGCACCGGCGATGCCTTGCGTGCACACATCGACAAATGCCTGCTCAACGCCGGGCGCGTGTTGCAGTTCGATATCGTCTCCAACCCGGAATTCCTGAAAGAAGGTTCGGCCGTGGCCGACTGCCGACGCCCGGACCGTATCGTCATCGGTTGTGAGCGCGAAGAAGTGCGTGACGTGATGCGTGACCTGTACTCGCCCTTCAACCGCAATCATGAACGCATCATGTTCATGGACCTGCGCAGCGCCGAGCTGACCAAGTACGCCGCCAACTGCATGCTGGCGACCAAGATCAGCTTCATCAACCAGATCGCCGAGCTGGCCGAACACCTGGGTGCCGATATCGAATCGGTACGCCTGGGCATCGGTGCCGACTCGCGCATTGGCTATCACTTCATCTACCCCGGTTGCGGCTACGGTGGCTCATGTTTCCCCAAGGACATGCGCGCCCTGATCCACAGCGCCGAAGAGGCCCATTGCTCCAGCGACCTGCTGCAAGCGGTGGAAGCCATCAACGAGCGGCAGAAATACAAGCTGTTCGAGCGCATCAACGCGTTCTACAAGGGCGACTTGCGTGGCAGGACCTTTGCCTTGTGGGGCCTGGCGTTCAAGCCAAACACCGACGACATGCGTGATGCGCCGAGTCGGGTGTTGCTCGAATCGTTGTGGGCCGCCGGGGCCAATGTCCGTGCGTTCGATCCGGAAGCCATGCAGGAAACCCAGAAGCTGTATCCCGATGAATCGAAACTGATGCTCATGGGTACGCCCGAGTCGGTCTTGTCCGGCGCCGATGCACTGATCATCTGCACCGAATGGCAACAGTTCAAGGCGCCGGACTTCGAACTGATTCGCCAGCGGCTCAACGCACCAGTGATCTTCGACGGCCGCAACCTGTACGACACAGACCGTCTGGCACGCATCGGTTTCACCTACTTCCCGATCGGCCGGGGCGAGTCGAGCAAATTGCCGATTCCGCACCAGCAATGGTTTGCCGAGTCAGTGGTCGCCTGAACACCATGCGCCCTCACATCCGCCAACAGTCCCTCGCACTGGGTCTGTTGGCGCTGTTGTTGTTCTGCGCCGGAACTTACCAGCAAGCGGCCATCGGCTTCGATTCGCGCTTCGTGCTGTTCGCCCAGGAGATGCTGCGCAATGGGCCGTCTTTTTTTCCGACGACCTATGGTCAGCCCTACGCCGACTATTCGGGTCTTTCAACGGTATTCATCTGGCTGCTTTCACTGCCGTTCGGCCAGGTCACCAGCCTGACCGCGTGGTTGCCGAGCGCCATCGCCGCAGCGGTTATCGTCACCTTGATGTACCGCCTGCTGGCGCCTTACTCCCCGCGTTGGGCGCTGCTGAGCATCGCCTTGATGCTGCTGACCAACACCTTCATCACGCAAACCCGCGCCGTTTCCCTCGACCTGATGCTGGCGGCCGTCTCGTTCAGCGTGTTCTACCTGGGCTATGCCGCCGACCACTTCTCGGCGCCGCGCCGCCAGGTTTTGATCTTTGCATTGCTGATGCTGGGCTTCTGGATTCGCGGGCCCATCGGCCTGGTCATCCCTACGGGGATGCTCTGCAGCTATTTTCTGCTCAATCGCCAATGGCGACGGCTGATTGTCTTCGGATTGCTGGCGTCCATGCTGTTGGTGGTGTGCATTGGGGTGTTGTTGTGGCTGGCGGACGTCAGCGGCGGCCCGGCCTTCTTGCAAGACGTGATTCGCATGCAGTTCATGGGCCGCATGGACGGTAGCGAAGGAAGCAACGGTCTGTTGTATTACTTCACCAGCTCGCTGGGCAATTACTCGCTGGCCTGGCCGTTGGCCGTGCTGGCGCTTGTGGCCGTTGCGTTAACCGGCCCGAAGGAAGCCGGGCCGGCATTGCGCCTGATGCAGTACTGCGTAGCGGCCGGACTGATCGTGATGCTCGGCCTTTCCGTCCCGCAGGCGAAAAAGGCCCGCTACCTGCTGCCGATGTTGCCCATGGCGGCCATCGTGGCCGCGTATCCGTTTTACGCGACTCAGGGTCGATGGTTTGCCTGGCTGCGGGGGTTGATGCAGGGGCTGTGGCTGCTGATCCCGAGCCTGCTGATCGCGGCATTGCTGGTGGTACGGCAAAAATTCCCCGAGGACGAGGCTCACTTCACTTCCTTGTTCATCCTGCTCAGTGTGCTGCAAGTGATCGCCCTGGCAGCGCTCAAGCACTTGCGCTGGCGAGCTCAGACACTGGCCCTCTGCGCGGTCCTGGCACTTTGGTCGTTCTACATCCTGCAGTTCGAGCCCATTCAACAACAGCTCTACGACACCCGGACCTTCAGTCGCGAAGCTTTTGAACTCGTGCAAAAAGACCCCGCGCCGCTGGTCATCCACGGCATGGGCAAAGACGCGAAGGCCATCAAATTCATGGTCAACATCCCGCAGGACCTGCACCCGGTTTTCACCGACACCCCACCGGAGCTTGAAACCCTCAAGGGCCCGGCGTGGCTGATGATGGACCTGAACGTCTACACGTCACTGCAAGGCACGGCTATAGGGGCGTTGCCACCCGTGCTGAGCGGGCGGTTCGACAAGAATGATTTCGTGCTGCTGCACCTCAATTAAATCCCGTTGCAACGACCGAGTGTCCGACTGCTAGAGTAGCGCTCACGATCGGGCTGATGCCGGCCCGATCGAATAAGGATATTCGCGCCGTGACCCGCTACTCCCCCCTCATTCACCGCCTGCTGATCTGCTCGCTGACCATCGTCGTCAGCCGCGCCATCACCAGCCCGTTGCTCACACTGTTCGTCAGCGACAAGCTTGGCCTCAACCAACAGGACGTTGGCGTGCTGCTCGGCATCGCGGTGTTCATCGCCACCCTGCTCTCCCTGTATGGCGGCTACATCATCGATCGCTTCGAAAAACGCCGGTTGCTGATTCTCTCGATGGCGTCCAGCGCTGTCGGCCTGGTGTTGCTGACCTTTGCTGAAAACCTCTACCTGACCACCATCACCCTGATCGTCACCGAAACCGCTTCATCGCTGTTCCTCATCGGTTCGAAAGCGATCCTCAGCGACAACCTTGCGGTGGGTCAGCGCGCCAAGGCGTTTTCCCTGAGCTATACGCTGACCAACATTGGCTACGCCGTCGGGCCGATGCTCGGCGTGCTGATTGCCGGCGTCTTTGCCAGTGCACCCTTCCTGATCGCTGCGGCCATCGCCTTTTTCAGCATTTTCCTGATGACCGGGATCGCGAAGGACCCGGCACGCTCGCCTGTCGGCGGCCAGGGGCAGAGTTTCCTCAAGACCCTGATCACCCTGAAAAACGACCGCACCCTGATCCTGTTCACCGCCGGCTGCCTGCTCAGCACCGTGGTGCACGGGCGATTTACCTTTTACCTGTCGCAGTACCTGCTGGTGACCAGCAATCCCCAACACACCATGGAAATCATGGCCGCCCTGCTCGCCTGCAACGCCATCAGTGTGATCTTGCTGCAATACCAGATCGGGCGTTTTCTCAAGCGCGAACAGTTGCGTCAATGGATCGTTGTCGGCACCGGCCTGTTCATCCTCGGGCTGATCGGCTTCAGCGTGGCGGACAGCCTGGTGAGCTGGTGCGTGGCGATGTTTATCTTCACCCTCGGCGAAATCATCATTTACCCGGCCGAGTTTCTCTTCGTCGACACCCTGGCCCCGGAAGAATTGCGTGGCAGCTACTACGGCGCGCAAAACCTTGCTGCCCTTGGCGGTGCGCTGAGCCCGGTGATTTGCGGCTTCATGTTGATGCACACCCCAGCGCCGACGATGTTTTATGCCTTGAGTGCACTCGCGGCCCTGGGCGGTTTGCTGTCCTACACAAGCGGCCGACGAGGCAAATTACAGCAAATATAATGCACTGAAAGCTCATTAATATGAATTTGTCAGTAGCTGGATTGAACGGCACACTGTGCGGGTTCCTCCCCCAACAGTTGGAACAACTTCAAGGGCTTTCTGGGTTCCCCAGTTAAGCCCTTTTTTTGCCTGGACTTTTTCTGCCGGAGTCTTCTCGAAATGCTTGCTCGCTGGTTGCCCGCCGCCATCAACACCCGCCCCACCGAATGGAGCCGCGCTGCCATCGGCATGGCCTTGGGGACTCTGATGAGCGTGTGGCTCTGTAGCCAGGTGTTCGGCATCGAGGTGGCCCAGCACCTGATCGGCCCGTTGGGGGCCTCGGCGGTGTTGTTGTTTGCCGTGTCTTCGGGCGCGCTCGCCCAACCCTGGTCGATTCTCGGCGGCTACCTGAGCGCCGGGGTGATTGCCTTGCTGGTGGCCCATGTGTTGGGCCGAACCCTGGGTAGCGCTTGCCTGGCCGCGGGCATGGCGTTGATCCTGATGTGCTGGCTGCGGTGCCTGCATCCACCGGCCGGTGCCTTGGCCCTGACCCTGGTGCTGGCCGATCCGGCGACCATTGCCATGGACTGGAGAGCCATGGGACCTGTGATGCTCAGCGCGGCGACGATGCTGCTCTGCGCCCTGGTCTACAACAACCTGACCCGCGTTCGTTACCCCAAGAGTGCCAGCGAGCCGGTGGCCAGGATTCCTGCCGATCACCCGCCGGTCGACCGTCAGGCCATCACCGCCGAAGACCTGAAACTGGCGTTGGCCGACATGGAAGCGTTCTATGACGTCACGCCCGAAGACCTCGAACAGTTGATCCAGGCCAGCCAACTGCACGCCAAACGCCGCAGCGTGGGCGAAGTGCTCGCCCCACGACTGTAAGTCGCTGTTCTGGAGGTTCTTTTGCCGTGGCCGGGTGGTTCTGGCATCCTGCGCCTCCATTTTCTGACCCGGCCCGCCTTCTGGCACGCAAACCACCATGACCGCCTCCGAAAAAGCCCCCGCTCCACGCCACAGCGACCTGATCTACGGCCTCGATGACCGCCCGCATCTGACCGCCACCGTCTTCGCCGCCCTGCAACACGTGCTGGCGAGCTTCGTCGGCATCATCACCCCGACGCTGATCATGGGCAGCGCCCTGGGCCTGCAAAGCGAAATTCCTTACCTGATCAGCATGGCGCTGTTCGTCTCCGGTCTGGGCACCTTCGTGCAGGCGCGGCGCTTCGGCCCGGTAGGCTCCGGCCTGTTGTGCCTGCAAGGCACCAGTTTCTCGTTCATCAGTGTGATCCTCAGCGCCGGTTTCATGGTCAAGGCCCGCGGCGGCGGCACCGATGAGATTCTCTCGACCATCTTCGGCGTGTGCTTTTTTGCCGCGTTCATCGAGGTGGTGTTGAGCCAGTTCATCGGCAAATTGCGCATGCTGATCACTCCGGTGGTGACCGGAACGATCATTACGCTGATGGGCTTGTCGCTGATCAAGGTGGCGATGACCGACATCGCCGGCGGCTTCGGCGCTCCGGATCTGGGGGCGGCCAGTCACCTGGCCCTGGCGGCGCTGGTGCTGGGCACCATCGTTGTGCTGAACCGGGTGGATGTGCCGTTTCTGCGCCTGGGAGCGATTGTCATCGGCCTGACCCTGGGCTACGGGGCGGCATGGTTCATGGGCCAGGTTGATTTCAACAGCCTCCCCGAAGTGCCGTTGATGAGCGTACCGGTACCCTTCAAGTACGGGTTCTCCTTCGATTGGGTGGCGTTCATTCCGGTAGCGGTGATCTTCCTCGTGTCGCCGCTGGAGGCCGCCGGTGACCTTACGGCCAACTCGATGATCTCCCGGCAACCGGTCAAAGGCCCGGTGTACATTCGCCGGATCAAGTCCGGCCTGCTCGCCGATGGCCTCAACTCGGCCATGGCCGCAGTGTTCAACAGCATGCCGATGGTGACCTTCGCCCAGAACAACGGGGTGATCCAGCTCACCGGCGTGGCCAGCCGCTACGTGGCGTTTTTCATTGCCGGATTGCTGGTGGTGCTTGGTCTGTTCCCGATGATCGGCGCGGTACTGCAACTGATGCCAAAACCGGTGCTCGGTGGCGCGGAACTGGTGATGTTCGGCACCGTCGCGGTGGCCGGGATCAAGATTCTCGCCGAGGCCGGCCTGCATCGGCGCAACATGCTGATCGTGGCGATCTCCGTCGGCATGGGCCTGGGCGTGGCCGCCGTGCCGGAAGTCCTGCGTGAACTGCCCAAGGCCCTGCACAACATTTTCGAATCACCCATCACCGTCGGCGCGCTGTGCGCTATCGTTCTTAATATCTTCCTGCCCGAGGAATTCATCGAACTGGAAGAGGACGAATTCGAACCGGAGGCCTCCGTGCTTCAGGTGATGCAGAACCCCGATGTGACCGCCAGAGATGAACCCACAAAGGCTGCGGTGGTCGCACAGTCGAACCACTAGACCGGCTCAAGGGCTGAGCCGCTGGCGGTTCAGCCTTTTTCAGATGAGAGCACGTCCATGCGCAGCCTCCACGCCGTCCTGATTTCCCTTCTGCTCTGCCTGAGCGCCTGTTCCTCGCTGCCCAATCGAGACCCGTTGAAAATCAACGTTGTGGGTGTCGAGCCCCTGCAAGGCGAAGGTATGGAAGTGCGCTTTGCCGTGAGAATCCGCGTGCAAAACCCCAATGACACCACACTCACCTACAGCGGCGTCGCCCTGGACCTGGACATCAACGGCCAGCCTTTCGCCTCCGGCGTCACCGATGAGAGTGGTACGATCGGGCGTTTTTCAGACACCGTCGTGAGCGTGCCGGTCAGCGTTTCGGCGTTTTCGGTGATCCGCCAGACCTATGGCATCAGCCAGATGAAAACGCTCAACAACATGCCTTATGTCCTGCGCGGCAAGCTCTCGGGTGGGGTGTTCAACACGATGCGTTTCGTCGACAGTGGCACCCTCAGTCTGCCAGGGCCGACCACTGGCAGCCGTAAAACGCCTGCAAAAAAATGACCGTTGCGCCGCTGAACTTACTCGGTGTCATTGAGTATCAGGCTGCGGTAATGCCCCGGATTTGACCCCGACCATTTGCGAAACGCCTTGTAGAACGAACTGACGTCAGCGAACCCCAGCCGCGCGGCGATTTCACTGAAGCTGATCGCGGGTTCGGCCAGCCAGACAATCGCCAGTTCCTTGCGCACACTGTCCTTGAGGCCTTGATAGGTTTGCCCTTCTTCGGCCAGTCGGCGGCGCAAGGTTGAAGCCGACATGCACAGGCGTTGCGCCAATGCTTCGGTTTCCGGCCAGTGTTCGGCCGGCAGGTGGCGCAAGTCGTGTTTGATGCGGCTGGCCAGGCTCTGCGGATCGCGGTACTTCACCAGAATGTTCGCCGGCGCACGGGCCAGGAATCGCTCGAGCTCTTCAGGGCTGCGCTTGATGGGCAGGTCCAGGCAATCGGCGGAGAAAATCATCCGTGTGCGTGGGCGGTCGAAGCGCAGGTTCTCGGAAAACATCACCTGATAGTCATCGCAGAAATCCGGCTTCGAACAGCGCAGTTCGATGGCCAGGATCGGAATCCTCCGCCCTGCCAGCCAGCAGGCAACACCGTGCACGATCATCCAGTAGGTGAAATAGGTGAAGGCCCGGCGCGGGTCCTTGTCGTCCTCCAGCAGGACGATTTCCGCCAGGCTTTGCTGGCGCACCAACTGTGCCGGCAAGTGTTCGAGGATCAACGACAGAAACCCCAGGCCGCTGGCCACTCCCGCCGCCACGTTGGGCTGGAGCATGGCGCTGCGACACAGGAACGCAAAGCTGCCGGATTTGAGTTTGCGTGGGTCCATGCCAAAGAACTCATCATCGCCGCGCCGTGCCAGCAACCGCCACAGGCGCGCATAAGCCGTGGCCGGAACACGGGCGGCGGCGCTGCCCAACAGTTGCGGGTCGATGCCGACCTTGCTCAACACCTCGTCCGTGGCGACGCCCGGCGCGCAGCTTTGCAACAGTGCTTCACGCACCAGTTGAATGGAGATGGTGTCTTTTTCCGACATGGATCGCGGCAAGCCCTGTTCTTGTTCGAGTGGGGGCATATTAGCCGAAACCACCCGCCTGGCGCTGATCCCTGTGGGAGCGAGCCTGCTCGCGATAGTTTTGTGTCAGGCGATAATTGTTTTGTGGGTGTACATATCCGTTGCTGCGGTAACGGCTGCTATTGGTTCCGCCCTTACGGCGGGTCACTTGGAAAAGCCCCAAGTAACCAAGGGCTCTTGCCCCTGACATTCGGTGCCTCGCCCAGGCTCGGCATGCCCTCGCTCCGGTCCTGCTCCGTGGGCCCGCCGCGATCGGCCATCCATGGCCGTACGCGGCTAACCCGGCATCCATGCCGGGTTGCCCACTGCGCAGAACCTCCTCTCGGCCTCATGAGGGGGCGTGTACCGCAACAGCGCTCGAGGCGGCCTACCGGCCGGCCTGTTTGCTGGGTTCGTTCGTCTGTGATGTACCTGGTCGACTGTCAGGCCGTCATCGCGAGTACGCTCACTATTACTTTTGTGAGATCCACCGGTTTACAGAATGCGATAGAGCAACCGTTCGATCCGCACACGACTCACGCGCTTGAGGAACTTGGCCACGCCCGCCGGGTATTCGGCCAAGGTTTCCAGGTTCTGGAATTGCTCGATTCGACGGGTGTGCTGGAAGATCTCTGCCAGCTCTTTGCCACGCGGCTCCAGCAGTTCGCCATGGGGATCATCGATCAACAAGGCGTTTTCCAGATCGAGTCGAAACGCCCGCGGGTTGAGGTTGTTGCCGGTCAGCAAGGTATAGCGCCGGTCAACCCACATGCCCTTGAGGTGATAGGTATTGTCACCATCACGCCACAGGTGCAGGTTCAACTGCCCGCTGTCGATGTTGCGCTGATGACGCTTGGCAAACCGGCGCAAACTGATTTCGTAAAGGTACGGCAGCGCCGAAATGACCCGGAACGGTTCGCTCGGCGGAATGTAGAAGTCGTTGGCCGTCTTGTCGCCGACCACAATGTCGATCTTCACCCCGCGGGCCAGCGCGCGGTTGATCTCGCGGATGATCGCCAGCGGCAGGTTGAAGTACGGGGTGCAAATGGTCAGTTGCTGCCGGGCGCTGGCGATCAGTTCACAGATCACCCGGTTCAGCGGATTGTTCTTGCCGACACCGAGCAGCGGGCTGACGGACAGACCGCTCCTGTCGGTGGTGCCCTGCGTGGTGTCGTACGCCGCGTGCTTGAGGCGGCTGCGCAGGTCACCGATGTCATGGCGCAGGCTGCGGGTGGTCGGCAGGTTCGGCAGATCGAGGCGGTGCACCGCCTTGGACGCCACCAGGCCGTGCTGCACCAGGTGCTGCATCGAATCGGCCAGTTCACGATTGTGCAGCAGGTGATAGCGGTCGTAGCGGTACTTGTCGAACTTGTGCAGATAGACGTTGTTCAGGCTCGCGCCGCTATAGATCACGCAGTCATCGATCACGAAGCCTTTAAGGTGCAACACACCGA
The DNA here is from genome assembly GCF_949768175.1 of Pseudomonas sp. IT-P74. Lineage (NCBI taxonomy): Bacteria > Pseudomonadati > Pseudomonadota > Gammaproteobacteria > Pseudomonadales > Pseudomonadaceae > Pseudomonas > Pseudomonas sp. IT-P74. Next base: position 87,416 of record NZ_CATKQD010000022.1, read on the forward strand.
ACAGTTCCCGGGTTTGAACCGGAACGCCGTAGATCGGCACTTCGCTGGCATGGGTGCGGGTCATTTCCTGATACCAGGCGGAGTTGCCCGGTTGCTTGCCGGCACCGATCAGCCCGCGCTGGGCGCGCAGCCAGTCGACGACCACCACCACGTCCAGTTCCGGACGCGCCAGCTTGGCCGCGTGCAAGGCATCGAGAATTTCCTGGCCGGCTTCATCCTGTTGCAGGTACAGCGCAACGATGTAGATGCGCCGGGTCGCGCTGGCGATTTTCTCCAGCAGGCAACGACGGAATTCGGCAGCGCCGGAGAGGACGCCAACGGCATCGGCCGTCAGCGGAAAACTGCGCAACTTGGGCAGCAGGGAGCGTTTGAAAAGCGACGGCATAGGGCTCGCAATGGGTCGAATCCGAAGAACCCATGAGCTTACACCATGCAATGGTTCGGGTCTTGTTACTGTCTGTAATGACGCCATCGTCGGATCGCCGCCCGGAGACAAGCTCGCTCCCACATGGGAACGCATTTCAAATGTAGGAGCGAGCCTGCTCGCGAAGGCATTTTCACAGGCAACAAAAAATATCAACTTGACCATGGAGAACGATCGTTCTACTGTTAGCAGCATGAACGAAATCACTAGCAATGACACACGCGACATCATTCTGGATGTCACCGAAAAGTTGATCTACAAAAGTGGCATAGCCGCCACTGGCATGGATCTACTGGTGAAAACCGCCGGCGTCTCCAGAAAAAGCATCTACCGCTACTTCGCCAACAAGGACGAGCTGGTGGTAGCCGCCCTGCAACGCCGCGACCAGCGCTGGATGCACTGGTACAGAGGTGCAGTCGACCAGGCACAAACACCGGCCGAGCGACTGCTCAACCTGTTTACCGTGCTCAAGTCGTGGTTCGCCTGCGAAGGTTTCCGTGGCTGCGCTTTCATCAACACCAGCGGCGAAACCGGCGACCCGCAGGACCCGGTGCGCCTGGTCGCCAAAGAGCATAAACAGAAGCTGCTCGACTACCTGTGCGAGCTATGTACCGAACATGGCGCCGAGGATCCGCAGCTGCTGGCCAGACAGCTGCTGATCCTGATCGACGGTGCCATTACCGTGGCGCTTGTAATGGGTGATCACAGTGCCGCCGATAATGCGCAATGCATGGCGCGAAAGTTATTGGACCTGTAGCAACTCAATCAAGCTCGACACTATGTTTCAACTTTAACTTGATACGGAGACTTGAAATGTCTAATGCCGAAGTTCGTCCGCCATTACCCCCTTTCACCCGTGAATCGGCCATTGAAAAAGTTCGCCTGGCCGAAGACGGCTGGAACTCCCGGGACCCGGAGCGCGTGTCCCTGGCCTACACCCTGGACACCCAATGGCGCAACCGCGCCGAGTTCGCCCACAACCGCGAAGAAGCCAAAGGCTTCCTGACCCGCAAATGGGCCAAGGAGCTGAACTACCGGCTGATCAAGGAGCTCTGGGCCTTTACCGGCAACCGCATTGCCGTGCGTTATGCCTATGAATGGCACGATGATTCCGGCAACTGGTTCCGCTCCTACGGCAACGAAAACTGGGAGTTCAACGAGGACGGACTGATGGCCCGCCGCTTCGCCTGCATCAACGACATGCCGATCAAGGAAAGCGAGCGCAAGTTCCACTGGCCGCTGGGGCGTCGGCCTGACGATCATCCAGGGCTGTCGGATCTTGGCCTGTAATTCAGCTTCACGCTAAACCCTGTGGGAGCGAGCCTGCTCGCGAAGAGGTCGTCAGATCCAGCATCAGTGTTGGCTGACAAACCGCTTTCGCGAGCAGGCTCGCTCCCACAATGGTGTTGTGTTGCGCAGGTGGTTAAGATGCTGCCCTTCCCCGCAGCCTCTTTCTGCACCCGCCGAATAAGCCGATCCCATGCCCTTCGAACTCAGCGTTGACCTCTCTACCCTGGCCATCCTGGCCCTTGTCGCTTTTGTTGCCGGTTTCATCGACGCCATCGCCGGTGGCGGTGGGCTGTTGACCACCCCGGCCCTGTTGACCGCCGGCCTGCCGCCGCACCTGGTGCTGGGCACCAACAAGCTCAGCTCGACCTTCGGCTCGGCCATTGCCAGTTTCACCTTCTACCGGCGCAAGCTGTTCCACCCCGCGCAATGGGTGCACGCCATCGTCGGTACACTGGTCGGCGCGCTGACCGGTGCCGTGGTCGCCCATTACCTGCCGGCGGAATGGCTGAACAAGATGCTGCCGGTGATCGTCTTCGCCTGTGGCGTTTACCTGTTGTTTGGCGGCACGCCGAAAGCGCCGTTGGACAGCGAGGCACCGATCAAGAAAAAGTGGCAGTCGACCCAAGGCTTCAGCCTCGGCTTCTATGACGGCGTGGCCGGTCCCGGCACGGGTGCGTTCTGGACCGTGAGCAGCCTGCTGCTCTACCCCATCGACCTGGTCAAGGCCAGCGGCGTGGCGCGCAGCATGAACTTCGTCAGCAACGCGGCAGCGCTGTCGATCTTCATCTTTTCCGGTCAGGTGGACTGGATCATCGGCCTGTGCATGGGCTCGTCGTTGATGGTCGGCGCGTTCTTCGGCGCCCGCACCGCCATCAGCGGCGGCGCGAAATTCATTCGCCCGGTGTTCATCACCGTGGTGCTGGGCCTGACCGTGCGCCTAGCCTGGCAGCACTGGTTCAGCGTGGCCTAAACGCCGGGCCACGTAGACGTCTATCAGGTAGCGGGCAATCGAGCGTGACGCCGGCAACGGCGGCAGCTCGTGCACGTTGAACCACTGGGCGTCCTCGATCTCGTCTTCCTGACAGACGATCTCGCCACCGGCATATTCGGCGTGAAAACCGAGCATCATCGAGTGCGGGAACGGCCAGCACTGGCTGCCCATGTACTGGATGTTCCTGACCTCGATGCTCACCTCTTCGCGAACCTCGCGAATCAGGCAATCCTCAGCCGATTCGCCCGGCTCGGCAAACCCCGCCAATGTGCTGTAGACACCGCTGACGAAACGCGGCGAGCGTGCCAACAGCACTTCATCGCCTCGAGTGACCAGTACGATCATGCTCGGCGAAATCCGTGGGTAGCTGCGCAGATCGCACGGCTGGCAATACATCGCCCGTTCGCGCGGCACCTGGGTCATGGCCTGACCGCAGTTACCGCAAAAGCGATGCTCGCGGGCCCAGGTGCCAATCTGCGCGGCGTAACCGAGCACCTTGTAGAGCGTGTGATCGCCTTCGAGCATGAACGCCCGCAGGCCTTTCCAGTTGCAACCCGGCACTTCGCTGTGACTGCGCAACTCCAGCAGATAGACCGGCTCGCCATCGAGATGACCGATGCCATGCTCGGCCAGAATCGACAGGTCCTGACGTTTCAGCCATTCGCGCGGGAACAGTGCGCCATTGTCATCGAACAGAAAGCCTTCGGGGCTGCGCGCGACGGCCCAGCCGCCGGGTTGATCGGTGTCCAGTACTGCGGTGGTCCAGCGAGGAATCATGGTTAATCAATCCAGAAATTCGGGTTTCTGTTTGCTCATATGGGCGGCCATGGCCACGCGCAGATCGGTGGATTGCAGCATGGCGGCGTTCCAGGTGGCGATGTATTCGAGGCCGTCATCGATGCGATGGTCGCGCATGTAACTGATCATCTCCTTGGTGCCGGTGACGGCGATCGGCGACTTGCCGGCGATTTCCCGGGCAATGCCCATGACGCCGTCGAGCAGGCTGGCGTTGTCGCTGTAGACGCGATTGACCAGGCCCATGCCCCGCGCTTCGTCGGCGCCGAAGGTGCGACCAGTGTAAGCCAGTTCGCGCAGCATGCCGTCACCGATGATCCGCGGCAAGCGTTGCAGCGTGCCGACGTCGGCGGCCATGCCGATGTCGATTTCCTTGATCGAGAACTGTGCGTCCTCGGCGGCATAACGCATGTCGCACGCGGCAATCAGGTCGATGGCGCCTCCCAGGCAGTACCCCTGAATGGCCGCAAGCACCGGTTTGCGGCAGTTATCGACGGCATTGAACGAGGCTTGCAGGGTAAGGATCTTGCGTCGCAGCAGGCGCGCATTGCGCCCGACGTCCTTGCCCAGTTCATTGGCCACACCGGCCAGCATCATCAGGTCGATCCCCGAGGAGAAATGCTTGCCTGCCCCGCTGAGCACCACCACGCGCACTTCATCGGTGTCGTCGATCCACTGGAAGATCTCGACGATCTCGCTCCAGAACGCCGCGTTCATCGAGTTGATCTTCTCCGGGCGGTTGATCTGCACATGGGCGATTTTATCGGCCAGTTCGACGTTGAACGCTGTGTACTGCGACATGCCAGTGATCCTTTTGCGGGCAAAAATGAGGCCCGAACTATAACAAGGCATCAAGGTGGGCAGTAAGGCAGCGGTTCGGCCAAATGCGGGACTCAAAAACGCGCACCGCAATGGTGCGTGCCTGATAAATCACATCGCACATTTATGTGACTGCCCAGTGACTTTTTGCGGCGCAATCGCAAAAAAACATGCACTTCGTCGGGGCGTTTGCACCTCGATCAGGCACGTCCGTACCGCTACAAACCGATTGTCGAACAATTTTGCCATCCGGCCTTCACCGCTCTAAGTTCTGGCCTAGACTCATTTTCTCAAAGCGAAACCGGTCGGTCACAAAGTGGAAAAATAGTCGAAACTTTTTCCAATCCCGATCGGTCCTCTGACAAGAAGGTGCGTTGCGACTGGTGCAATCTTTGCAACGGCTGATTCAACCCTTTTGCTTCGACGCATTGGGCAGCGCTTGCTCACTGATGCGCAGCGCGTTTGCGCCGGCCACGGGAAATCGGCCATGAAACACCGTTTGCCAGACCTAAGAATTAGATCAACAACACGGGAGATTCATATGATCAGTACGGCTTTGGAAATACAGGGAGAGCGTGCTCATCAGGTCGGCGAATCGAGCGCCGTTACTGCCGCAAATACCCACCCCGTCAGTGTTCCAGGCACCAGGATGCTGAGCCCCGTAGCCAAGCAGAATCCGAACCGAAAAAAAGTCCTGTTCGTCACCTCGGAAATTGCCGACCTGGTGAAAACCGGTGGCTTGGGCGACGTCTCCGCGGCGCTGCCACGGGCCATGGCCCATCTGCACGATGTACGGGTGTTGATCCCCGGTTACCCGCAGGTGCTGCACAGCGAAAATCCGATCCATATCATTGGCGAGCTTGGCGGTCATGCTGCGCTGCCACCGTGCAAGATCGGGCGCATGGACATGCCCGATGGACTGGTCATTTACGTACTGATCTGCCCCGAACTCTACGAGCGCGAAGGTTCGCCCTACGGCGCCAACAACGGCCGCGACTGGCCGGACAACCATATCCGTTTCGCCCGCCTCGGCCTGGCAGCTGCCGATATTGCCGCCAACCTCGCGCAGATCCACTGGTGCCCGGACCTGGTGCACGCCCACGACTGGCCCGCCGGCCTGGCTCCTGCCTATATGCACTGGCGTGGACAGCGCACGCCGACGCTTTTCACCATTCACAACCTGGCCTACCAAGGCGTGACGAGCCTGGGCTCATGCCCTGAACTGGGCATCCCCCATCACGCGCTGCAACAGGAAGGCATGGAGTTCTACGGCAAGATGTCGTTCCTCAAGGCCGGCATGGCCTATTCGAGCCACATCACCACGGTCAGCGCGACCTATGCCCAGGAAATCACTACCCCGGATTTCGGCTGCGGTCTGGACGGTTTCCTCGCCGCCAAGACCCAGCAAGGCCTGCTCAGCGGCATTCCCAACGGCATCGATGAAAGCTGGGATGCGGCGACCGATCCGCACCTGTTCTGCCCGTTCGACATCGGCGACTGGGAGGGCAAGGCCGTGAACGCCGCACACGTCCGCGAACTGTTCGGCCTGCAAGACTCCGAAGGGCCGCTGTTCGCCGTGGTGTCGCGACTGGTCTACCAGAAAGGCCTGGACCTGACCGAAGCGGTGTCCGAGTACATCGTCAAAAACGGCGGGCAGATCGCGATCATCGGTCGCGGCGAGCCGGAAGAAGAACAGGCCATGCGTGAACTCGCCCTGCGTTTCCCCGGGCAGATCGGCGTGCGCATCGGCTTCAACGAAACCGACGCCCGGCGCATGTTCGCCGGCAGCGACTTTCTGCTGATGCCTTCGCGTTACGAGCCATGTGGCTTGAGCCAGATGTACGCCCAGCGCTTCGGATCGTTGCCGGTGGCACGCAACACCGGCGGCCTGGCCGACACCATTGAAAACGGCGTGACCGGTTTCCTGTTCGATGAATCCACGGTGCAGAGCTACCAGGAAGCCCTGAGCCGCGCGTTCAAGGTGTTCGCCTTTCCCGACCTGCTGCACGCCATGCGCTGCCGAGCCATGGCGGCACCGTTCAACTGGTGCAAGGCGGTCGAACCCTACGCCGAGCTCTACGAACAGCTTGTGGCTAAAGCATTGGGGAAATCGAACAAACAGTAAGAGGCTTTCAAGATGCCGTTACGGACCCTTGAGACCTGGCCCCACGGCGCAATCATGCTGGACGCAGAGCACACGCGATTCGCGTTGTGGGCGCCAGATGCGTTCTACGTCAGTGTCGAACTGGAAAATGGACAGTCCTTGCCGTTGCTGCCCCAGGCCGACGGCTGGTTCGTGAGCAACACTCGATGTGCGGCGGGTACGCGTTACCGCTACAGCATCGATGGCGAACTGGAAGTGCCCGACCCGGCCTCCCGCGCTCAGGCCGGCGATATCGACCGGCACAGTGTGGTGGTCGATCCGCTGGCCTATGCCTGGCAACACAGCGCCTGGTTGGGACGGCCGTGGAACGAAGCGGTGATCTACGAGCTGCATGTCGGTGCGCTCGGCGGCTTCAGCGCCGTCGAGCAGCATCTGGCGCGGCTGGTCGAACTGGGTGTCACCGCCATCGAACTGATGCCCATCGCGCAGTTTCCCGGTGAGCGCAATTGGGGTTATGACGGCGTCCTGCCCTACGCGCCCCAGGCGTCGTACGGCTCCCCCGAGCAGCTCAAGCATTTGATCGACACCGCCCATGGCCACGGCCTGGCGGTGATTCTCGATGTGGTCTACAACCACTTCGGCCCCGACGGCAATTACCTGCATCGTTATGCCAAGGGCTTTTTTCGCGAGGACAAACACACGCCGTGGGGCGCGGCCATCGACTTGCGCCGTCGCGAAGTACGAGACTTCTTCATCGAAAACGCCTTGATGTGGCTGCTCGAATACCGTTTCGACGGTTTGCGCCTGGACGCGGTGCACGCCATCGAAGATCCGGACTTCCTTCAGGAGCTGGCGCGACGGGTGCGCCAGCAGACGGGACCGACGCGGCACGTGTGGCTGATGGTGGAGAACGAACACAACCAGGCCAGCCTGCTCGAACAGGGTTACGACGCGCAGTGGAACGATGACGGCCACAACGCCCTGCATGTGTTGCTGACCGGCGAAACCGACGCCTATTACGCCGACTACGCGCAAAACCCCACCGAACAACTGGCGCGCTGCCTGAGCCAGGGCTTCGTGTTCCAGGGCCATCTCAATCGCCATGGTGTGGCGCGGGGCGAACCCAGCGGACATCTGCCGCCCAGTGCCTTCATCCTGTTTTTGCAGAACCATGACCAGATCGGCAACCGGGCCTTCGGCGAGCGCCTGCATCAACTTGCCCATCCGCAAGCGCTGCGGGCCGCTACGGTGTTGTTGCTGTTGTCGCCGATGATTCCGCTGCTGTTCATGGGCGACGAGTTTGCCGTCGAACAACCCTTCCTGTATTTCACCAGCCATCACGGTGAATTGGCCAAACAGGTTCGCGACGGCCGGCGCAATGAGTTCGCGGCGTTCAGCACTTTTGCCGACCCGATCCTGCGCGAACAGATTCCTGACCCCAATGATCCGCGGACGTTTGCAGCGTCCCGCCCGGTCCTGCCATTGACCGGTCAGTGCGAGATGCACGACCTGTATCGCCGACTGTTGCAGATCCGTCACCGCCACATCCTCCCGCGCCTGCCAGGCGCCCAGGCTCTGGGCACCGATGTGCTGGGCGAAGGCGCGGTCAGTGCTTGCTGGCGTTTGGGCGATGGCAGCCAACTGCGCATTGACCTGAACCTCAGCGCCAGGCCCGTAGTCCACACCTCACAGACCGGTGCCACGCGGTTGTTCGAATACCCGCCACAGAACCCCGACCTGCCGGCCCCAGACACCCTTGCCCCGTATTGCGCGCTCGTCAGCCTCGCCGCCGCAGCCCCCTTTGCTACCTCGTTTGGAGAGCGTCCATGAGTGATGCGCAACTGGAAATCCTGGCCAGCCGTGCCGGCCTCGCCGTCGACTGGATCGACGCCAACGGCCGCCCGCAAAAAGTCCCGCCGTCCGTGTTGCGCAACGTGTTGACCGGCCTTGGTCATCCGGCCGGCAGTGCCCAGGAAATCGATGCCAGCCTGCTGGAACTGCAAGAGGCGCAACAGACTCATCACTTACCGCCATTGATCACCGCCGATGTCGGGGCGGGCCTGGACCTGGCGCGTTTTTTCGAGCCAGGAACTCCTTGCGAAATCCACCTCGAAGACGGTTCGCGGCTCAACCTGAAACTCGACGCCAAGGCGGTGCTGCCGGGGCTGGTACCGGTCGGCTATCAACAGGTCAGCATCGACGGACAAAACTTCACCCTGGCCGTGGCCCCGGCCCGTTGCTACAGCGTGGCCGATGCCGTGGACAACCCCATCCCGCGTGCCTGGGGCCTGAGCGTGCAGTTGTATGGATTGCGCCGCGCCGGCGATGGCGGATTTGGTGATACACAGGCACTGGAGGACCTCGCCCGGGTGGCCGGCGAGCGTGGCGCCGAGGCACTGGCGATCAGCCCGCTGCATGCGATGTTTTCCAGTGACACCCAACGCTACAGCCCGTACTCGCCGTCCAGCCGTTTGTTTCTCAACAGTCTTTACTGCGCCCCCGGCACCATTCTCGGCGAACGCGCGCTGCGCACCGCCATCGATGCGACCGGTCTGGCCGCTGAACTCAAGGCGCTGGAAGAGCGCACGCTGATTGACTGGCCGGCCGCCGCTGCCGCCAAGCATCGGTTGCTGCAGTCGCTGTACGAAGGTTTCGTCCAGGGTGAACACCCGTTGCACGAAGACTTCAGCAGTTTTCGTCACGCCGCCGGCGAAGCGCTGGAAAACCATTGCCGCTTCGAAGCCATCCAGGAAGCGCGCGCCGCCCGGGGTGAACACCTCGACTGGCGGCAGTGGCCCGAACCCTGGCGTAATCCGCGTAGCGCCGAATTGGCGGCATTTGCCGAGGAGAATGCCGGGCGCATCGGCTTTTTCGCTTTCTGTCAGTGGCTGATCACACGCTGCCTGGAGCGTGCGCAGACCGCCGCCCGCACCAGCGGCATGAGTATCGGCCTGATCGCCGACCTGGCCGTTGGCGCCGATGGTGGCGGCAGCCAGGCCTGGAGCCGTCAGGATGAACTGCTCGCCTCCCTCACCGTCGGAGCACCACCGGACATTCTCAACCGTACTGGCCAGGGCTGGGGGATTTCCGCGTTCTCCCCTGAAGGCCTGGTGCGCAATGGTTTCCGGGCCTTCATCGAAATGCTGCGGGCCAACTTTGCCCACTCCGGTGGCTTGCGCATCGATCACGTCATGGGCTTGCAGCGTTTGTGGGTGATCCCCAATGGTTCGCCGCCGGCCGACGGCGCCTACCTGTATTACCCGGTGGACGATCTGCTGCGTCTGCTGACACTGGAATCCCATCGCCATCAAGCCATCGTCCTCGGCGAAGACCTCGGCACCGTGCCGGACGGCCTGCGGGAAAAACTCATCGCCCGCTCGATGCTGGGCATGCGAGTGTTGCTGTTCGAACAGGACAACACCCACTTCAAGCCGATCCTCGACTGGCCGGACAACGCCCTGGCCACCACCAGCACCCATGACCTGCCGACCCTCAACGGCTGGTGGCATGGCCGCGATATCGACTGGAACGCCCGACTCGGCATGGTCGATGCCAGCGGCGAAATCGAATGGCGCCAGCACCGCGAGCGCGAGCGTGAAGGCCTGCGCCGGGCGTTGAGCCAGGACCCACAGAACTTTCGCGAAGAGTCCCACGAAACCGACCAGGTGCTCGATGCCAGCGTGCGTTTTCTTGGTCATACCCGGGCCCCCTTGGTGCTGCTACCGCTGGAAGATGCCCTTGGCGTCGAACAGCAAGCCAACCTGCCCGGCACCACCGACACCCACCCCAACTGGTCGCGGCGCTTGCCCGGTTACAGCGAAGCCCTGCTCGATGGAGCGGATGCCGCACGACGCCTGGAGTTGCTCGCCTGTGCGCGACTCCAGGCGGCCGAGCGTGATCGATGACCCAGGTGCCGACCCGTCCACTGCGCGCCACCTTGCGCCTGCAATTTCACAAAGGCTTCACGCTCGAAGATGCGGTGCCACTGGTGCCGTATTTCGCCCGCCTCGGCATCAGCCATGTCTACGCCTCCCCGCTGCTTCGTGCCCGCGCCGGGTCGATGCATGGCTACGACGTTGTGGACCCGACCAGGGTCAACCCGGAACTGGGCGGTGAGGCGGCGCTGCGCAGCCTGGTCACTGCCCTGCACGGGCACAACATGGGCTTGATCCTCGACGTTGTCTCCAACCACATGGCGGTCGGCGGCAGTGACAATCCCTGGTGGCTGGATTTGCTGGAGTGGGGACGCCTGAGCCCCTACGGCGAGTTTTTCGATATCCAGTGGCACTCACCCGATCCGTTGATGGAAGGCCAGTTGCTCCTGCCGTTTCTGGGCAGCGACTACGGCGTCGCGCTGCAGGACGGCACCCTGCCCCTGCGATTCGATGCCTGGCACGGCAGCTTCCATGTCGAGCATTACGAACACCGCTTTCCCATTTGCCCAAGCGATTATGGGGAGCTACTCAGGACCGATGCACCGCTCGATACGCAACAGGCCGAACAACTGAAATACCTCGCCGATCGCTTCAGCACCCTGCGCTACCAGACCGATGCCCACAGTCTGGCCCTGCCGCTTAAAGCGGAACTTCGCGATCTGGTCAGTGATCCGGCCCTTGCCCAGGCCATCGAGCAACACCTGAGCAACTACGACTCACTGACCGGCGAAGGCTTCCAGCGCCTGCACAACCTGCTGGAGCGCCAGAGCTATCGCCTCGCCAGTTGGCGCACCGCTGCCGATGACATCAACTGGCGGCGCTTCTTCGATATCAATGAACTGGGCGGGCTGCGCGTCGAGCGTCCCGCCGTGTTCGAAGCCACCCACGCGAAAATCTTCCAACTGGTGGCTGAGGGGCTGATCGACGGCTTGCGCATCGACCACATCGACGGCCTCGCCGATCCCCGGGGCTACTGCCGAAAACTGCGCCGCCGGGTCGACAGCCTGTCAGCGGGCCGCCACCTGCCCATCTATGTCGAAAAGATTCTCGGCGAAGGCGAAGCCCTGCATCGCGACTGGTCGGTGGATGGCACCACCGGCTACGAATTCATGAACCAGGTGTCACTGCTGCAACAGGATCCAAGGGGCGCGCAGACATTGGCCGAGCTCTGGCACCGCCACAGCGAGCGGCCCGCCAACTTCTGCCAGGAAGCACAACTGGCCCGCCAGCAAATCCTCAACGGTTCCCTGGCCGGAGATTTCGAAAGCGTTGCCCACGCCTTACTCCAAGTGGCCCGGGACAACCTCATGAGCCGCGACCTGACCCTCGGCGCCATTCGCCGGGCCTTGCAGGCGCTGATCGTGCATTTTCCGGTGTACCGCACCTACATCGGCCCCCTTGGCCGGTCGGCCCAGGACGAGGCGTTTTTCCGCCAGGCCATGGACGGTGCCCGTCAAACCCTCGGCGAAGCGGACTGGCCGGTGCTCGACTGTCTGGCCGGCTGGCTCGGCGGTGAACCCTGGCGGCAGCGCCCGGCCGGTCGCGAGCGCAAACGCCTGAAGCACGCCTGCGTACGTTTCCAGCAACTGACCTCGCCGACGGCGGCGAAAGCGGTGGAAGACACCGCACTCTATCGTTCGGCCGTCCTGCTCTCGCGCAATGACGTTGGTTTCAACACCGAACAGTTCAGCGCACCGCTCGCCGACTTTCACCAGGCCTGCATCGAACGCCTCGACACCTTCCCGGACAATCTGCTGGCCAGCGCCACCCACGACCACAAACGCGGCGAAGATTCACGGGCGCGGCTGGCGGTACTCAGCGAGCGCAGCCACTGGTACGCCGACCAGATCGGCCTGTGGCGCGCCCTCGCCCGGCCCTTGCGCAACGACGATCAAATGCCGTCGACGGGGGATGAATTGATTCTGTACCAGGCGATCCTCGGCAGCTGGCCGCTGGCGCTGGGGATCGATCATCCACCGGCCCTCGAGGACTACGCAAAACGCCTGTGGCTTTGGCAACGCAAGGCCCTGCGCGAAGCCAAACTGCAAAGCAGCTGGAGCGCACCCAATGACCCCTACGAGCAAGCGACCGAGGACTTCATCCAGCATCTGTTGCTCAGCCCCGAAGGCGAACTGTTGCGTACGGCCCTTGCCAAGGCTGCCCGCTCGATTGCCGTCCCCGGCGCACTCAACGGTTTGGCGCAAACCTTGCTGCGCATGACCGTGCCCGGTGTACCGGATTTGTATCAGGGCAACGATTTCTGGGACTTCAGCCTGGTCGACCCGGACAACCGTCGCCCCGTGGATTACGCCAGCCGCCAGCAGGCATTGCAGCAAACGGTGGACCTGCCAGACCTGTTGCTGAACTGGCGTGACGGGCGCATCAAGCAAGCCTTGATTGCGCGCACCCTGAGCCTGCGTGCCGAGCATGCCGAGCTGTTTCGGCGTGGCACTTACAAGGCCCTGGAAGTGGTGGGCAGCGAGGCCCATCGAGTGCTGGGTTTTGTCCGTGAACGGGGGGGGAATCGCGCCATCGTGATTGTGCCGATACGTTGTGCCGAACTGCTGGAAAACGGTGCCGACCCACTGGTCCACGCGCCGCTGTGGGGCGATACCCGGGTCAAGCTGCCGTTCACCGTCCCTGACGAACATCTGCAGGGACTTTTTTCCGGCATCACAGTCACAAAACACAGGGAGCTGCCGATCAGCACCGCGCTGGGGGATTTCCCGGTCAATCTCATTTTTCAAACTGCCCACACTTGAGTTCAGTTCAGGAGCATTGCGATGAGTACCGACGATAAACGCATCCGCGAATTTGCCTATCAGATCTGGGAATCCGAAGGCAAACCCGAAGGCCAGGAAGCCCGCCACTGGGACATGGCGTGCAAACTGGCGGAAGCCGAAGCACTGGCCCCGAAAAAGTCCACGAAGGCCCCCGCCAGCAAGGCAGCGCCGAAGAAAACCGGCGACGCAAAACTCAGCCCGGACAAGACCCTCAATGGCAAGACCGCCGCGCCGAAAGCCAAGGCCAAACCTGCGGTAGCTTCGAAAGTCATCCCGCCCGGAGAAAAGGCCGCCGAGAAAAAGCCCCGGGCTGCGCGAAAACCGCCGGCGGTTTGAGGCGCACGCCGTTTGACCTGATTGAAGGGGTGCCGAGTCCGCTTGCCACGTTGGGTAATGCTCGCCCTGAAAAACTGTGGGAGCGAGCCTGCTCGCGATATCGGTCCACCATCCAACACCCATGTGGACTGACACACCGCTATCGCGAGCAAGCTCGCTCCCACAGGTTGCAGTACAGACAAGTATTTGTGGGAGTACCTATGACCAGTCCGAAGAAAGCCGCGCCAGCCCCCCGCGCCGAAGCCACACGAATCCGCGAAGGCCTGCCCTTTCCGCTGGGTGCCACCTGGGATGGTCTGGGAGTCAACTTCGCCCTGTTTTCCGCCCACGCCACCAAGGTTGAACTGTGCCTGTTCGACGACGCCGGCGAGGTGGAACTCGAACGCATCGAACTGCCCGAATACACCGACGAGATCTACCACGGCTACCTGCCCGACGCCCATCCGGGACTGATCTACGGCTATCGCGTCTACGGCCCCTACGACCCGGCCAACGGCCATCGCTTCAACCCCAACAAACTGCTGATCGACCCCTACGCCAAACAACTGGTCGGCAAACTGAAATGGTCCGAAGCGCTGTTCGGCTACACCATCGGCCACCCCGACGCCGATCTCAGCTTCGATGAACGGGACAGCGCGCCCTTCGTACCCAAATGCAAGGTCATCGACCCGGCTCACACCTGGGGCCACGATCATCGGGTCAGCGTGCCGTGGGACAGGACGATCATTTATGAAACCCATGTGCGCGGCTTCAGCATGCGTCACCCTGCCGTTCCCGAAAACCTGCGCGGCACCTTTGCCGGGTTGATGGTCGATGATGTGGTGGAGCACATCCGCAAGCTCGGCGTGTCGACCGTGGAGTTGCTGCCGATCCACGCGTTCGTCAATGACCAGCACTTGCTGCACAAGGGCATGACCAATTACTGGGGCTACAACAGCATTGCGTTCTTCGCCCCCGACCCACGCTACCTGGCCAGCGGCAAGATCGCCGAATTCAAGGAAATGGTCGCGCACCTGCACGAGGCCAACCTGGAGGTGATCCTCGACGTGGTCTACAACCACACCGCCGAGGGCAACGAGCAAGGCCCGACCCTGTCCATGCGCGGTATCGACAACGCGTCCTACTACCGCCTCAAGCCCGACGACAAGCGCTTCTATATCAACGATTCCGGCACCGGCAACACCCTGGACCTGAGCCACCCGTGCGTGCTGCAAATGGTCACCGACTCCCTGCGCTACTGGGCCTCGGAAATGCACGTGGACGGTTTCCGCTTCGACCTGGCGACCATTCTGGGGCGTTATCACGACGGTTTCGACGAACGCCACAGTTTCCTGGTGGCCTGCCGCCAGGACCCGGTGCTGCGCCAGGTCAAACTGATTGCCGAACCCTGGGACTGCGGCCCCGGCGGTTATCAGGTCGGCAATTTCCCGCCGGGCTGGGTCGAGTGGAACGACAAGTTCCGCGACACCGTGCGCGCCTTCTGGAAAGGCGACGACGGCCAACTGGCGGACTTTGCCAGCCGCCTGACCGCTTCGGGCGAGATGTTCAATCAACGTGGTCGGCGGCCTTACTCATCGGTCAACTTCGTCACCGCCCACGACGGCTTCACCCTCAACGACCTGGTGTCGTACAACGGCAAGCACAACGAAGCCAACGACGAAAACAATCAGGACGGCAGCAACAACAACCTGTCCTGGAACCACGGCGTCGAAGGCCCTACCGACGATCCCGAGATCAACGCGCTGCGCCATCGGCAGATGCGCAATTTCTTCGCCACCCTGCTGCTGGCCCAAGGCACGCCGATGCTGGTGGCCGGCGACGAGTTCGCCCGAACCCAGGACGGCAACAACAATGCGTACTGCCAGGACAGCGAAATCGGCTGGGTCAACTGGGACCTCAGCGAAGACGGCAAGGCCCTGCTCAAGTTCGTCAAACGCCTGATCAAGTTGCGCCTGACCTACCCGGTCCTGAGGCGCGGGCGTTTCCTGGTGGGCAATTACAACGAGGACATCGGCGTCAAGGACGTGACCTGGCTGGCGCCGGACGGTACGCAAATGACCACCGAGCATTGGCACGATGCGCACAATCGATGCCTGGGCATGCTGCTCGATGGCCGCGCCCAGGAAACCGGCATTCGCCGCAAAGGCGTCGACGCGACGTTGATGCTGGTGGTCAACGCGCATCACGACATCGTCAATTTCCGGCTGCCGGAAGTGCCTGACGGCGGTTTCTGGACGTGCATGATCGACACCAACCAGCCGGCGATCCGCGGCCAGGAGCGCTTCGAGTTTGGCCACGAGTACTCGGTCACCGGCCGCTCGTTGCTGCTGTTCGAGTTGCAGCATGAGGAAGAAGAGTAAAAAAACCTACAGGCATTTATGGTCGCAACACCGCAGAGCGGAAAAATCATTCTGGACAGGTTCGCGACGCGACGAACAGCGTTACATGAGCAATACTCGATTCGCGGCAATCCGGAGTCTGGCTTGTCGCACGGCTATCAACGAGCCCTCACGGGTCTGCCGGGCTTGTCCCGTGCACGACTGAAGGCGACGCAGAACAAGGACGTATCCACCATGAAATCCGTTTCCCTGAGCGAAGCCAGCCTGCCATCACAGATCTGGAACAGCGCCCCGCAACTGGACAGTATTCCGGTCATCAGTACCCAGTCGCTGGTGCCTACCGGCGCACGCGCGGTGCTCATTGCCCCGCACCCCGGCGATGAGGTCGTGACCTGCGGCGGCCTGCTGCAGTTGCTCAGTAACCTCGGCCACCCGCTGCAATTGATCTCGATCACCGACGGCAGCGCCAGCCATCCGGGCTCTCGGCAGTGGTCGGAAAAACGCCTCAGCGTATTTCGTCCCCAGGAAAGCGTCGAAGCCATCCGCCGACTCGGGTTGCCGATGCACAGCCTGAAGTGGATTCGTGGCGGGTTTACCGACAACGCCCTGGTGGAACACGAAGATCAGATCGCCCAATTCATCATGCGCTACCTTCGCCCCGGTGATGTGGTGTTCAGCACCTGGCGCCAGGACGGCAACGTCGACCACGACACCGTTGGCCGCGCCAGCGCCAGGGCGGCGGCCGCTATCGGGGCCACCTACAACGATGTACCGTTTTGGGCCTGGCACTGGCCGGCACGGGACCGGGAGCTGATTCCCTGGCACCGTGCCCGCAAGGTGCGCCTCGATACCTGGACCGTCGCCCGCAAGAGCCACGCCACCCATGCCTACGCCAGTCAACTGGACGGCGAACCGGCCATCGGCCTCGCGCCGTCGCTGCCCCGACCGCTGCTGGAGCGTATCCGTTTGCCTTATGAAGTCGTGTTGGTATGAACTCATCGATTATCGGTTCGACTCAGCCCATCGGACTGAACTGACTGCCGTCGCATCAGTCGCATACATAAGCAGCCCTGAGTCAGAGGAGTGTAAGTGGCCAGTCATTCAAAACGGCAGGCAGCCGAATCGACACCCTTGAACACGCCCCCGGCGATTCATCGGCTTCGGGTGCTGACGGTCAACACCCATAAGGGGTTTACCGCACTCAACCGGCGTTTCGTCCTCCCCGAGTTGCGTGAAGCGGTGCGCAGTACGTCGGCAGACCTGGTGTTTCTGCAAGAAGTCGTCGGCGAGCACGAGCGCCACTCCTCCCGCTACAACGATTGGCCACAAACCTCGCAGTATGAATTCCTCGCCGACAGCATGTGGAGCGACTTCGCCTATGGGCGCAATGCCGTCTATCCCGACGGTCACCATGGCAATGCCCTGCTGTCGAAATACCCGATCCGCGAGTATCGAAACCTCGATGTTTCCATTACCGGCCCGGAACGCCGTGGCCTGCTGCACTGCGTGCTGGATGTGCCGGGGCATAGCGAAGTGCATGCCATCTGCGTTCACCTCAGCCTGCTGGAAAGCCATCGTCAGTTGCAGTTGCAGTTGCTCTGTCAGCTCCTCGAATCCTTGCCGGATGATGCGCCGGTTATCATTGCCGGCGACTTCAACGACTGGCAGATGCAGGGCAATGCCGCCCTTGCCCGCCGCCACTACTTGCACGAAGCCTTCGAACGCCACCTTGGGCGTCCGGCCAAAACCTACCCCGCACGGTTTCCCTTGCTGCGCCTGGACCGCGTCTACCTGCGCAACGCCAGCAGCCATGAGCCGAAAATACTGGGAAACAAGCCCTGGACGCACCTGTCTGACCATTTGCCGCTGGCGGTGGAAGTGCATCTCTGAATCACGGCCATTCATTGCCAGGTGTCGGCGTCGACTGCACCGGCCCCTTCGCGAGCAGGCTCGCTCCCACACTGGATTGATGTCGTACTCAAAACCCGTATGGGAGCGAGCCTGCTCGCGAATAGCAGCAGCACTGCCGACTTCGGATCAGCCCTGCGGCCTTAACATCAACACCGCCAACGGCGGCAAATTCAGCACCAGCGACAACGCCTGGCCATGGCTCGGCGCTTCCTCGGCAACCGCCCCGCCACTGTTGCCGTAGTTGGAACCGGCATAGATGGACGAATCGCTGTTGAACACCTCGTTCCACTGCCCGGCAAACGGCACCCCGACGCGATAAGCTTCCCGTGGCACCGGCGTAAAGTTGGCCACCACCAGCACCGGTTCGCCATCCTTGCTCCAGCGCATCCACGCATAAACGCTGTTGATCGCGTCATCGCCGATCAGCCATTGGAATCCCTGTGGCACATCGTCCTGCTCATGCAGCGCCGGCGCTTCGCGGTACAAGCGGTTGAGGTCGGCCACCAGTTTCTGCACACCTTTGTGCTCGGGGTATTGCAACAGGTACCAGTCCAGTTGCTGGTCATGGTTCCATTCGCGCCACTGGCCGAACTCGCAGCCCATGAACAACAGCTTCTTGCCCGGATGCGCCCACATGAAACTCAGGTAGGCCCGCAGGTTGGCGAATTTCTGCCAGCGATCACCGGGCATCTTGTCGATCAATGAGTGTTTGCCGTGCACCACTTCATCGTGGGAGATCGGCAGGATGAAGCGCTCTGACCACGCATACACCAGGCCGAAACTCAGCTCGTTGTGGTGATGGGCGCGGTACACCGGGTCTTGCTGGATGTAATGCAGCGAATCGTGCATCCAGCCCATGTTCCATTTGTAGGCAAAGCCCAGGCCGCCCTGTTGCGTGGCCTGGCTGACACCCGGCCATGCGGTGGATTCCTCGGCGATCACCAGCGCCCCGGGCGCCTCGAGGGCCACTACGTCATTGAGGTGGCGCAGGAAGTCGATGGCTTCAAGGTTCTCTCGCCCGCCATGGCGGTTCGGCACCCACTCGCCGGCCTTGCGCGAGTAGTCGCGGTACAGCATCGAGGCCACCGCATCGACCCGCAGGCCGTCGACATGAAAATGCTTGAGCCAGTGCAGCGCCGACGCCAGCATGTAGCCGTGCACTTCGGTGCGGCCCAGGTTGTAGATGAGTGTGTCCCAGTCCTGGTGGAACCCTTCCTGCGGGTTGCCGTACTCGTACAGCGCCGTGCCGTCGAACTGGGCCAGGCCGTGGATATCGGTGGGAAAATGCGCCGGTACCCAATCGAGAATCACCCCGAGTTCGGCCTGGTGGCAGGCGTTGATGAACGCGGCGAACTGGTCCGGCGTGCCATAGCGCGCACTCGGCGCGAATTGCGACAGCAACTGATAACCCCACGAACCGCCGAAGGGGTGTTCCATGATCGGCATCAGTTCGATGTGGGTGAAGCCCAGGTCTTTGACATAGGGAATCAGCCGCTCGGTCAATTCGGGCCAGGTGTACTGGCGCGCCACTTCGCCCAGGTCGTCCAGCTCGCATTGCCACGAGCCGGCGTGCAATTCGTAGATCGACAACGGCGCCGTCACCCGCTGACGGTCGCCCCGGGACATCATCCAGTCCTGGTCCAGCCAGTCGATGTTCAACGGCGAGGCGACTTTAGAGGCGGTGTCCGGTGGCAGACTGGTGGCCAGCGCCACGGGATCGGCCTTCAACGGCAGGATGCCGTGGGCGCCGAGGATTTCGTATTTGTAGGTGTCCCCGGCTTGCAGGCGCGGGATGAACAACTCCCAGACGCCGGTGGGATGACGTAGGCGCATCGGATGCCGGCGCCCGTCCCAGACGTTGAAATCGCCGACCACCGAGACCCGCCGGGCATTCGGCGCCCACACGGCGAAACGCACGCCGTCGACGCCGTCCACGGTCTTGAGTTGCGCGCCCAGGCACGCGCTGAGGTCGCGGTGATTGCCTTCGGCAAACAGGTACAAATCCATTTCGCCCAACAACGGGCCGAAGCTGTAAGGATCTTCTGCGGTCTGCTCGCCGCCGGCCCAATGGGTACGCAGCAGATACGCCTGCGCATGCTGGAAATGCCCGACGAACAACCCCGGCGTCTGCGTGGTTTCAAGTTGACCCAGCTCCTCGCCGGAGTCCCTGGCCAACACCTGGACACTCAGGGCGCCCGGCAGGTACGCGCGAATGAATTGCCCGCCGGCACCATCGGCGTGGGGGCCGAGTATGGCGAAAGGATCGATATGCTCGGCACGCACCAATGCATCGATATCCCGTGCGCTGGGCAGCAGCGTTTCTTTGTGATGACCCTGTTCCTTGTTCGAGACACTCATGACTACTCTCCACCAAGATCGGAAAAGGGTTTAAGCCCACTCAATAATCCATATAAACCGTGCAACGGCACGGGCAACCAGGCGGGGCGATTTTCCGCCTCATAAGCCACTTCATACGCCGCCTTCTCCAGCCCGAACAACGCCAGCGCGGCCTCCTCGCCTTCGGGATCTTGCCATGCATGGGCAAGACTGGCTGCCGCCAGCCGATAAGCGTCGACAAATGCTTGCCGCGCCTCGCTCAAGTAGCGATCGGTGACCCGCAAGCGCGCAGCATCGGCCGCTGCGGTGTTGTCGACGCTCTGCACATTGATCGCCATCGCCGCCGCATAGTCGAAGGAACGCAGCACACCGCTGACATCCTTGTACGGGCTGTGTTTGCCCCGTCGTTCATGCAATGGCCGGGCCGGCTCGCCTTCGAAGTCGATCAGGTAGGCATCGCCCTTGATCACCAGCACCTGCCCCAGATGCAGGTCGCCGTGTACACGAATGCGCAAGCCGCCCGCGGTCTTTTTGCCCAACGCTTGAACATGGCCGAGGATGGCTTTCCTGTTGTCCAGTAAACGGCCGACCAGGGTCTGGTCCGCCGAATTCAGTTGATTCTTATGCTGCTTGAGCAAGTTCAGCGCGTGCTCGATTTGCGCCGTAACATCCCTGGCCGAGGCCAGCGCCTCTTTCTGCGTGGTGACCTGGGGCAAGAAGTCCGGGTTGGCACTGGGCGCCGCCAGCACCTGATGCATTTCCCCCAGGCGCTGACCGAGCATAGCGGCGAAATCTTTCAGTTCGCCGAGCGCGTTGTAATGTTGCTCCTGCTCGGACACGGCGTCGGCCAGTTCATCGCGTAGCGCCCGCTCGAGGTTATTCTGCGTCCATTCCCAGGCGTCACCCTGGTTGTTCAGATAGCCTTGGGCGATCATCAGCAAATTGTCTTCGCCCGCCCCGTCCCGGCGCACCACGGCCCCCAGCAACGGCGAAATATTGCTGAACCCGGCTTCGGTCAGGTACGCACTCATTTCAAGCTCAGGGTGCACACCGGAGGCGACCTTGCGGATCAGCTTCAGCACCAGGCTGTTGCCGATCACCACCGAGCTGTTGGACTGTTCGGCGGACAGATAACGTACCGGCGACTCGGCATTGAGGCCGAGTTTTTCCAGCTCCGCGGTGGACTCGAAGCGGATGTCGCCATCGCTGGAGGCCAACACGGTACCGGCCTGAATGCCCTGCAATACGGCGTGCACAAAGGTGTCCAGGCTGAAGGCATCGGTGATCAGGCCGACCTGGCGTCCGCGCCGTACCCGTGACAATGCCAACTGCTGCGGCAACGGAGTACCGACCTGATCTTCCGAGATGAAGCCAAACGGCAACTGGTAACGGCTGCTCTGACCACCACTGGTGACATTGATCTCACTGAACAGCACCGGATGCTGCGGATCACCGAAGCGCACGCCATAGACCATATCGACCTGTTCGATGGCGGCGTCCTTGCCAGCGAACCAGCGACGGTTTTGCAGCCAGCTGGGCAGAATGCTTTGTTCCAGCGTGGTGCGCGACGGCGCCTCCAGCAGTTCCTCCATGCGCTTTTTCAGCACCAGCGTGGTGAAGTCCGGCAGGCCTTGTGCGGGCTCCACGTGCCAGCTCGGCATCTGGTTTTCCGCGGCAAGGCCGAACCAGTAGAAGCCGTAAGGCGCCAGCGTCAGGAGGAAATTCAACTGGCCGATGGGGGGGAACGCGTTACCCCCGAGCATTTCCACCGGCACCATGCCGACGTAGGCCGACAGATCCAGCTCGGCGGCCTGGGCACTGCGCGACACGTTGGCCACGCACAGAATGACTTCGTGCTTGCCGTCCACTCCGGTGTATTCACGGGTGTAGGCCAGAATCCGCCGGTTGCTCGGCGACAGCATCTTCAACGTACCGCGTCCGAAGGCCTTGGATTGCTTGCGCACGGCGAGCAGACGCC
Source organism: Pseudomonas sp. IT-P74 (assembly GCF_949768175.1). NCBI lineage: Bacteria > Pseudomonadati > Pseudomonadota > Gammaproteobacteria > Pseudomonadales > Pseudomonadaceae > Pseudomonas > Pseudomonas sp. IT-P74. Next base: position 109,458 of record NZ_CATKQD010000022.1, read on the forward strand.
GGGTCCAGTTGAGCAGAGAATGCGGATCGCCGGCCTGGGTTTCGACGTTGACCGACAGGTAGCCATATTGCGGGTCCATGATCGGCGGCAGCACCAGGCTCGCCGGGTCGGCCCGGGAGAAACCGCCGTTGCGGTCGATGGACCATTGCATCGGCGTACGCACACCGTCGCGGTCGCCGAGGTAGATGTTGTCGCCCATGCCGATTTCGTCGCCGTAATACAGGGTCGGCGTGCCGGGCATGGACAACAGCAGGCTGTTGAGCAGCTCGACCCGGCGGCGGTCGCGCTCCATCAGTGGCGCCAGGCGACGGCGAATCCCCAGGTTGATCCGCGCGCGACGGTCGGCGGCGTAGTAATTCCACAGGTAGTCGCGTTCCTTGTCGGTGACCATCTCCAGGGTCAGCTCATCGTGGTTGCGCAGGAAGATTGCCCACTGGCAGTTGGCGGGAATGTCCGGGGTCTGGCGCAGAATGTCGGTAATCGGGAAGCGATCTTCCTGGGCCAGCGCCATGTACATGCGCGGCATCAACGGGAAGTGAAAGGCCATGTGGCATTCGTCGCCGTTCAGGCCTTTCTTGTCGGTATCGCCGAAGTACAGCTGTGTGTCCTCCGGCCATTGATTGGCCTCGGCCAGCAGCATGCGGTCGGGGTAGTTGGCGTCGATTTCGGCACGGATCTGTTTCAGGACGTCGTGGGTTTCCGGAAGGTTCTCGTTGTTGGTGCCGTCACGCTCGATCAGGTAGGGAATGGCGTCCAGGCGCAATCCGTCGATGCCCATGTCGAGCCAGTAACGCATCACCGACAGCACCGCTTTCATGACTTGCGGGTTATCGAAGTTCAGGTCCGGCTGGTGGGAGTAGAAACGGTGCCAGAAGTACTGGCCAGCCACCGGATCCCAGGTCCAGTTGGACTTCTCGGTGTCGAGGAAAATGATGCGGGTGCCGTCGTATTTATGATCGTCATCGGACCACACATAGAAGTCCCGCGCCGCCGATCCGGGTTTGGCCTTGCGCGCCCGTTGGAACCAGGCGTGCTGGTCGGAGGTGTGGTTGATGACCAGTTCGGTGATCACCCGCAGGCCGCGCTTGTGCGCCTCGGCAATGAAACGCCTGGCATCGGCCAGGGTGCCGTAGTCGGTATGTACGCCGCGGTACTCGGCGATGTCATAACCGTCGTCGCGCCGTGGCGAGGGATAGAACGGCAACAGCCAGATGGTGTTGACGCCCAGGTCGGCGATGTAGTCGAGCTTGGCGATGAGGCCGGGAAAGTCGCCAATCCCGTCGTTATTGGAGTCGAAATACGATTTGACGTGGACTTGATAGATCACCGCGTCCTTGTACCAGAGCGGGTCCTTGATGAACGTGGCTGCCTTGGGTTTCTTCGCCATGTGAAACTCCTGGTGAATTCGATAAAGCCGCTGGACCGTTCGCCTGCCTCGAACGCGATGACTTGCCTGTGGGAGCGAGCTTGCTCACGATGACAATTGAACATTCAACAAAAAAGTTGCCCACAAAATTGCTATCGCGAGCAAGCTCGCTCCCACAGGTTTTGCGTTTAAACAGTTATCCTCCAAATCCCGAACGGCTGATACGCCGGGTCGATCCGCATGAATTGCTGCTTGCCATGCCAGGTCCAGCGATGGCCATTCATCAGGTCCTCGCCGTGGGTGCTGGCGTAGTCCGGCAAGCCCATTTCCCACAGCGGCAACTCGAAGTTCGCCTCCTGCACGTTGTGCGGATCGAGGCTGACCGCCACCAGGATGAAATTGCCTCCATCGGCGCTGCGTTTGCCGAAGTACAGGATGTTGTCGTTCCAGGCGTTGTAGACCTTCAGGCCCAGATGCGTGTGCAGCGCCGGGTTCTGCCGACGGATACGGTTGAGTTGGGCGATCTCGGCAATGATGTTGTCCGGCGCGTTGAAGTCCCTGGGGCGGATCTCGTACTTCTCGGAGTCAAGGTACTCCTCCTTGCCCGGCACCGGTGCCGACTCGCACAACTCGAAACCCGAGTACATGCCCCACAGGCCAGAGCCCATGGTCGCCAGCACGGCGCGGATGAGAAACCCGGGGCGCCCGGATTCGTGGAGGAACGCCGGGTTGATGTCCGGTGTATTGACGAAAAAGTTCGGCCGGTAGCATTCGCGCCAGGGCGACTCGTTGAGTTCAGTGAAGTAGGTCGCCAGTTCGACCTTGGTGTTGCGCCAGGTGAAATAGGTGTAGCTCTGGGAATAACCGACCTTGCCCAGGCGCGCCATCATTGCCGGGGTGGTGAAGGCTTCGGCAAGGAAGATCACCTCGGGGTACAGCGCCCGTACATCGGCGATCAGCCACTGCCAGAACGGCAACGGCTTGGTGTGCGGGTTATCGACGCGGAAAATCTTCACGCCCTCCTCGACCCAGCCGACCACGATGTCGCGCAGTTCCACCCACAGGCTCGGAATTGCATCCGGGGCATAGAAGTCGACGTTGACGATGTCCTGGTACTTCTTCGGCGGGTTCTCCGCATACTTGATCGTGCCGTCCGGCCGCCAGTTGAACCAGCCCGGGTGCTGCTTGAGCCACGGATGGTCCTGGGAGCACTGGATGGCAAAATCCAGGGCGATTTCCAGGCCATGGGCCGCGGCGGCCGCCACCAGTCGGCGGAAGTCTTCGCGGGTGCCCAACTGCGAGTGAATCGCCTCGTGACCGCCCTCCTCGCTGCCAATCGCATAGGGGCTGCCCGGATCATCGGGGCCCGCCGTCAGCGAATTGTTCGGGCCCTTGCGGTAGCTGCGCCCGATCGGGTGGATCGGCGGAAAATACAGCACGTCGAAGCCCATGTCCTGGATCATCGCCAGCCGCGAATGCACGTCATTGAAGGTGCCATGGCGCGCCGGGCTGTCGGTGATCGAACGCGGGAACAATTCATACCAACTGGCGAACTGCGCCAGTTCGCGCTCCACATCCACCGGGTACTCCGGGCTCAGGCTCAAGTAGGCGCGATGATCGACGCGGGCCATGAGGTCGGCGCTACGCGGGTGCAAAAACAGTGCAATCTGCTCGGTTTCAAGCAGCCCTGACAGTTCATGGTGCAACGCCGCCAGTTGCTCGCTGAGATGCCCTTCGCTGCGTTCGGCGGCTTGTTGCACATGAATCCGCCCTTCCTGCAATTCCAGGCTGACTGGAACGGCAGCCGCATGTTTCTTTTCCAGCTCGTAGCAAAAACTGGCGAACTGATCGATCCAGGCTTCGATACAGAACAGATAACGGCCCTGGCTGGCGACCCGGAACTGCCCTTGCCAACCGTTGTTACCCAGGTCGTGCATGGCTGCGCTTTGCCAGGCGCCCTCGTCTTCGGCCCGCCAGCGCACGCGAACCGCCAGCTTGTCATGCCCGTCGGCGAAGACCTTGGCCGTCACCACTACGTCCTGCCCCACCACGGCCTTGACCGCGAATTGTCCGCCCTCAAGGGTCGGCATGATGTTTTCAATGACGATACGTGGCAGCAACAGCGCCTGCGACAGCGGCATGTGCGGGTTGTAGCTCAACTCAGTCGGTTTTTCAGCCGTCATCGAGCCTCTCTCCTTACGCCCCATGGACGCGCTTGTGTCTGGTCGCCACCCCGCCGGGCGATCCGCCCCGGAATGCACTCACTTAGGTTCCGAGCGACAGCCGCCGGGAAAGTTTCATCGACAATTTCCGGAATCAAGTCCTTCGTGCCGCGGTCAACCGATCAGTCCATCTACTTAAGCACGACTCACGCCATGTGCCACTGAGGCTTGACAATGAACAATCCATTCCCGGCGGACACCCCCGATCCCAACATCGACAACCCGGTGATACCGCCGAGCGAACCGCAGCCGATACCCGAACAGGATCCGCCCGACAAGAACCCGCCGCCAAGGGAAGAACCGCCACCGACGATGCCACCGGTGATTGTGAACCCTGAATGACGACAGTTGATCGTTCCCCCGTGCTGGCAGGAGAACGAGCTCATGGGTGATCCCTGTCGATCAGTTTCACAATCCCCGGCATCACACTGAACACCCCCAGCGCCAACAACGTACTGAGCACCGCCGTCGCCTCCCGGCCCAGTCCGGCCGCGACGCCGATGGCGGCGGTCATCCACAGGCCGGCGGCGGTGGTCAGGCCTTTGACGTGGCCCTCATCGCCATCGTGGTTTTTCAGGATGGTGCCGGCCCCCAGGAAGCCGATCCCGGCAATCACGCCCTGCACCACCCGGCTCATGGCATCGGCCTGCGAACCGGACATCTGCGGCACCAACACGAACAGCGCCGCCCCCATCGCCACCAGCATGTGGGTACGCACGCCGGCAGCCTTGCCCTGGTGTTCACGCTCGAACCCGAGAATCCCGCCCAGCACCGCGGCCATCAACAGGCGCACGGTCACTCGTGTCAGTTGCGAGGCATCGGCGATGTCGGTGAACTCGGCTTGCAGGGTCAGCCAGACTTCGTGCCACCAGGTATTCATGGGGTTGTCCTTGTGAGAGGCCATGGAGGGTGGACCGCAGCGACCTTTAATCGGTTGCACAGAACGATGACCGGTGGCTGCGGCCTGAAACTTTAGATTCCATTGAAAAAAGGACCCCGCCATGACTGTGCGCATCGAGAACCAGACCTGCTTTTTCACCACTGAAAATGGCGAACTCATTCGTCTGTGTCCCGACGTGACCATCATCACCGACGGTGCCAAGGCCATGTCGGCGGTGGACATCGAAGGTCAGCGCATCTACATCACGGAAGCCGAGGCAGACGCCTTGACCGTCGCAGGCGCGGTGGATGGACGCCGGCACCTGAAAGCCACCGACAGTGGTTCGGTGATTTGACCGGGATTGATCCGCACCTGCCGTCACTGTTTTGGAAAGGCCCTTGGGCCCGACAACGACGGGTGCTTCAAGTTGTCGCAGGTGGTGCGGACACGACCATCTGATCCGCTTTTTAATGCAATACCTGAGTCTGTTATGCAAACAGATCGCCGCTCATAGTGCTCATGCCTGATGGAGGCTGATGAGCGAAAGACCATGAGCGAAAGAATCCCCGTCCGAACCGTAGAAACCTTCGAGCCTTCGCGTCCAAAGATAAAGGCCAAATCCAGCGACAACCTGATCCACACCCGCAGCTTCACCGGGCTGTTCCGCAACCTGCGCATCAGCGGCGCCGGTTTTCTGTTTTTGCTGTTTTTCGGCACTGTGTGGCTGAACTGGGGCGGCCGCCAGGCGGTGCTCTGGGACCTTTCCGAAAGCAAGTTCCATATCTTCGGCGCCACTTTCTGGCCGCAGGATTTCATTCTGCTTTCGGCGTTGTTGATCATCGCCGCGTTCGGCCTGTTTGCCATCACCGTATTCGCGGGACGGGTCTGGTGCGGCTACACCTGCCCGCAAAGTTCGTGGACCTGGATCTTCATGTGGTGCGAGAAGATCACCGAAGGCGAACGCAACCAGCGGATCAAGTTGCACGCCGCGCCCTGGGGCCTGAACAAGCTGATGCGGCGCTCGGCCAAGCACACCTTGTGGCTGGCCATCAGCCTGCTGACCGGCCTGACGTTCGTCGGCTACTTCACGCCGATCCGGCCGTTGGCCGAAGAGCTGCTGACCTTCCAGATGAGTGGCGTCAGCCTGTTCTGGGTGCTGTTTTTTACCGGCGCCACGTACATCAATGCCGGTTGGCTGCGTGAAGCGGTGTGCATGCACATGTGCCCCTATGCGCGGTTCCAGAGCGTGATGTTCGACAAGGACACCCTGACCATTTCCTACGACGTGGCCCGAGGCGAAAACCGTGGCCCGCGCAAGCGCGAGGTCAAACCCGCCGAAGTCGGTTTGGGCGATTGCATCGATTGCCAGCTGTGCGTACAGGTCTGCCCGACCGGCATCGACATTCGCGATGGCTTGCAGATGGAATGCATCGGTTGCGCCGCATGTATCGACGCCTGTGATTCGATCATGGACAAAATGGGCTACGCCCCAGGGTTGATCAGCTACACGTCCGAGCATCAGTTGCAGGGTGGCAAGACACACCTGCTGCGTCCGCGCCTGATCGGCTACACCGCCGTGCTGCTGGTGATGATTGCCGCCCTGGTGATGGCGCTGGTGGAACGGCCGATGGTGTCCCTCGACGTCAGCAAGGACCGGGGCCTGTTCCGCGAGAACAGCCAGGGGCAGATCGAAAACATCTACAGTCTGAAGGTGATCAACAAGACCCAACAGCGTCAGGACTATCAATTGAGCCTGGTCGATGCCGGTGATTTCCAGTTGCAGGGCAAGACCGAATTCAGCCTGGCGCCGGGCGAGATTGTCGATGTGCCGGTGTCGGTGGCAATGCTCACGGAGCGCCCTGCCAGCAGTTCGCAGAGCATCGGCTTCAAGGTGGTCGACAGCGATGAGCCTGGTGTCTACAGCGTGGCGAAGAGCCGGTTTGTTGCGCCGATGAATCGCTGAGCCTTTACACTGCGGTGCTGCCATTCGCGAGCAGGCTCGCTCCCACACAAAACGGCGCAGTACCTGTGGGAGCGAGCCTGCTCGCGATGAAATCACTTCGTTTTCCTGAATGACCTCAACCGGGCTTTTGATGAAACGCTACGAAAAATTCGCCGACGACATCGCAGAACTGATCCGCTCCGGCGTCCTGGGTCCCGGCCAGCGGGTGCCGTCGGTGCGCTACGCCAGCCAGACCTACGGCGTCAGCCCGTCCACGGTGTTCCAGGCCTATTACCTGCTGGAACGTCGTGGCCTGATCCGCGCCCGTCCGCGCTCCGGCTACTTCGTCAACGCCCATGCACCCCGGCCGTTTTCCGAGCCGGTGATCAGCAATGAGGTCAACGAGTCCACGGAAGTCGACGTCAGCGAACTGGTGTTTTCGGTGCTCGACTCGATCAAGGACCCGAACACCGTGCCCTTCGGCTCGGCGTTCCCCAGCCCGACGCTGTTTCCCCTGCAACGCTTGTCCCGCTCCCTGGCCAGCGCCAGCCGCGAGATGGACCCGCGCATGGTGGTCACCGACATGTCGCCGGGTAACCCGCAACTGCGTCGGCAAATCGCCCTGCGCTACATGGTCGGCGGGCTGATGCTGCCCATGGAAGAACTGCTGATCACCAACGGCGCCCTCGAAGCACTGAACCTGTGCCTGCAAGCGGTGACGGAGCCCGGCGATCTGGTGGCCATCGAAGCACCGGCGTTCTACGCCTGCCTGCAAGTGCTCGAGCGACTGAAACTCAAGGCCGTGGAAATTCCCGTGCACCCGCGCGATGGCATCGACCTCGGTGTGCTCGAACAAACCCTGGAGCGCCATCCGATCAAGGCCTGCTGGTGCATGACCAGCTTCCAGAACCCCATGGGCGCGACCGTGCCCGAGGTAAAGAAACAGCAGCTTGTTGAATTGTTGCGGCGCCACCAGGTGCCCCTGATCGAAGACGATGTCTACGCCGAACTGTATTACGGCCAGCAAGCACCGAAACCGGCCAAGGCCTTCGATACCGAAGGCCTGGTGATGCATTGCGGCTCGTTCGCCAAGAGCCTGGCCCCCGGCTACCGCATCGGCTGGGTCGCCGCCGGGCGTTACGCGCAGAAAGTCGAACGACTGAAACTCATGACCTCGCTGTGCGCTTCGATGCCGGCCCAGGCCGCCATCGCCGATTACCTGCAACACGGTGGCTACGACCGGCACCTGCGCAAATTGCGCCACGCCCTGGAAGACCAGCAAAGCGCCATGCTCGCCGCCATCGCTCGCTATTTCCCGGCACAGACGCGGGTGAGCCAACCCGCCGGCGGGTACTTTCTGTGGCTGGAATTGCCGGAGCAGATGGATTCGTTGAAGTTGTTCCAGATGGCATTGGCCCAAGGCATCAGCATCGCACCGGGGCCGATCTTTTCGCCGACCCAGCGTTTCAGGAACTGTATTCGGTTGAATTATGGCAGTCCGTGGACCGAGGAATCGGAGAAGGCGATGGAGACGTTGGGGCGGATTGTACGGTCGTTCTGAGGGTTGGATGTTGCCTGCTCTATCGCCTTCGCGAGCAGGCTCGCTCCCACAAGGGTTTATCGGTGCACACAATATCTGTGAACACTGGAGATCCACTGTGGGAGCGAGCCTGCTCGCGATGAGGCCATATTCAACAACACAAAACTGAAGCGTTAACGCCCACCACCCAGATCAACAAAAGTCCCCGTCGCATAAGAAGCCTTGTCCGACAGCAACCAGACAATCGCCTCCGCCACTTCATCCGGACGTCCGCCCCGGGCCATAGGAATCGCCGACTCCAGCTTGCTGACCCGATCCGGATCGCCGCTCAAGGCATGGAAATCGGTGTAGATGTAGCCCGGACGCACGGCGTTGACCCGAATCCCCTCGCCCGCCACTTCCTTGGACAGGCCGATGGTGAAGGTGTCCAGCGCGCCTTTGGACGCTGCATAATCCACGTACTCGTTGGGTGCCCCCAATCGCGAGGCGACCGACGATACGTTGACGATGCTGCCGCCCTGCCCGCCGTGCCTGGGCGACATGCGCAGGATCGCGTGCTTGGCACAGAGGATCGGCGCCAGGACGTTGGTTTTCATGATCTTGAGAATGCGGAACTCGGACATCTCGTCGACTCGAGACTTTTGTCCGACGGTGCCGGCGTTGTTCACCAGCGCGGTGACCCGGCCCAGTTCACTGTCCACCCGATGGAACAGCGCGATGACTTCGTCTTCGATGCTGACGTCGGCCCGCACTGCAATGGCTTGTGCACCGAGTGCGCGGACTTGCTCCAGCACGCCGAGGGCGGCCCGTTCGTCCGCCTGATAGTTGATGCAGATCCGATAGCCCTGCGCGGCGGCCAACAGAGCGGTGGCCGCACCAATGCCGCGGCTACCGCCGGTGATGACGATGACTTTGTCCATGCGAGCTTTTCCCCCAATCGAAGCTTAAGCGGTCGGGGGCAAGAATAACCGCCATTGGCGTTTTTTGCATGGCTTCACGTCAGCTGTCATGTCACCGACATTTCACGCTCGGTACTGGCTTTGAGCGGTTCGACCAATTGCTCCCCGCGATGGATTTCCATCATGAACCCTGCGGCCGGCAGCGGATGCCCCAGCAGGTAACCCTGCAACGAATCGCAGCCGAGCTGAGTCAGGAAATCCTGTTGCACACCCGTCTCCACACCTTCGGCGACGATGCGCAGCCCCAGCGCCTGGCCGAGGGCGACGATGGCCGAAACGATCGCAGCGTCGTCGCTGTCGTGCTCCAGGTCCCGCACAAACCCCCGATCGATTTTCAGTTCGTTGGCCGGCAAGCGCTTGAGGTACATCAAGCTCGAATAGCCCGTACCAAAATCGTCGATGGACAGGTCGACACCCATTTCCGACAGTTCCTGCAGCACCGTCATACTCGCATCGGCATCGCTCATGGCGGTGGTTTCGGTGATTTCCAGGGTCAGACTGTTGGCCGGCAGATGGTGGGTCGCCAATGCCTTGGCGACGCTCTGGACCAACCCGGCATGGCAAAACTGAATGGCCGACAGGTTCACCGCGATGCGCCAATCGGTGTAGCCCAACACGTACCACTCGCGCATCTGGCGGCACGCTTCGTTGAGCACCCACTCGCCGATTGGAATGATCAGCCCGGTTTTTTCCGCCATGTCGATGAATTTGTCCGGCAACAGCATCCCTTGCGTCGGGTGCTCCCAGCGCAACAAGGCCTCTGCGCCCACTGGCCGGCCATTGGCGGCGTCGAACTTGGGCTGGTAATGCAGGCTGAATTCCTGCTGTTCCACGGCATTGCGCAGGTCCTGCAGCAATTGCAGCTGTTTGCGGGCGTTGCTGTTCATCGAAGCATCGAAAAAGCTGTAGCCGTTTTTACCCGCGCCCTTGGCGTGGTACATCGCCGCGTCGGCGTTCATCAACAATTCGTGGGCGGACTGGCCGTTACCCGGGTAGAGCGCGATACCGACGCTGGCGGAAATGTGCAAATCATGTTCGGCAACCCGGAACGCACGCGCGATCAATCCGACCTGACGGGCCGCCAGGTTCAAGGCGTCGTTCTGTTCGCTCAACTGCACCAGCAACACGAACTCATCGCCGCCGATGCGCGCCAGGGTGTCCTGGCTGCGCAAGTCTTCGCGCAGGCGCACGGCCACTTCGCGCAACAGCAGATCGCCCATGTGGTGGCCGAAGGCATCGTTGACCGGTTTGAAGCCGTCCAGGTCGATGAACATCAGGGCAAAGCACCCTCCCTGTTCCCTGACCCGCGACATGGCCTGATCGATTCGATCGGCGAGCAGTGTACGGTTCGGCAACCCGGTGAGGGTGTCGTGCAGGGCCAGTTGGGTCAGTTCACGGTTGGCCTCGGTCAGCGACCGGGCCAGACTCGCGGTGCGAGCTTCCAGGCGTGCATCGAGGATCGAGGTCAGCAAGGCAATGCTCAGCACCGCCAACGTGGTGATCAGCACCAGGTTGTCCAGGCCATTGCCGCTCAATCCATTGACCGCTGCTCCACAAAAACTGCCATCGGCAAAGCGTGCGGCGGCCATCCCGGTGTAGTGCATGCCGACGATGGCGATGCCCATGATCACGGCGGCGCCACCACGGATCAGTCGGACATAAGGCGTGTGCTGGCGCAGATGGAAAGCGATCCACAATGCCGCGCCCGAAGCGCCGACCGCGATCAACAGCGAGGCGCCGAACAGCGTCGGGTCGTAGTCGATGCCCGGTTGCATGCGCATGGCGGCCATGCCGGTGTAGTGCATCGCGCTGATGCCGGCGCCCATGACCAACGCGCCAAAGGCCAGTTGCCAGGCCGGCAATTGCGGCTGGCTGACCAGCCACAGCGCAAAACCGCTGGAAAGCACGCCGATCAGCAGCGACAACAGGGTGATGGCGCCGTCATACCCAAGATCGATCGGCAACTTGAACGCGAGCATGCCGATAAAGTGCATCGACCAGATGCCGATGCCCATGGCAACGGCCCCGCCCGCCGTCCACAAATGCACGGCGCGGCCTTTGGCGGTGGCGATGCGTCCGGTAAGGTCGAGTGCGGTGTATGAAGCGAGAATCGCTACACAGAGCGAAATGATGACCAGGGTGGGGGAATAGCTGCCGATGAGCATGGAGAATTCTCGCGAATGCCCCCCTTATTGGTATTGATTCTCGCTGGGGGGAAAATGCGGCGATTGTACTGATTCCAAATAAGAACGCACTCACAAAATGAGCAAAGGGCCATCAGTCCGATGAAACGCTTGTTTTAAGGTTTTACATTAACTCCTTTCTAACGCACAAAACCTGTGGGGGTGAGCTTGCTCCCACAGGGATTGCGCTATCGGCTATCGCTCACCTCAAGCTGCCCGTCCCAGCCACCCCCCAACGCGGCAATCAACTGCACGCTGGCGATCAGGCGGCTTTGCAACAGGTCCAGGTTGCTGCGTTCATTGCTTAGCGCCGCCGCCTGGGTCACCACCACATCGATGTACGCGATCAAACCGGCCTTGTACTGATTCTGGGTCAGGCGCAACGATTCCCGGGCAGCATCCAGTGCCTGTTGGCGCACGACAGCTTCGTCCTCAAGCACCTTGAGCTGCACCAGGAAGTTTTCCACTTCGCGGAATCCGTCCAGCACGGTCTGACGGTACTTGGCCACCGTTTCGTCATAGGCCGCTTCACTGCGGTCGACTTCCGCCGAGCGCTGGCCGCCGTCGAACAGGGTCATGGCCAATTGCGGTCCGACCGACCAGAAACGGTTCGGCAGACTGATCCAGTTGGCGTAGGTGCTACTGCTGTAACCGCCGTTCATGTTCAGGGTCAGGTCGGGGTAATAGGCGGCCTTGGCCACGCCGATATTAGCGTTGGCGGCCATCACTGAACGCTCGGCGGAAGCAATGTCCGGGCGACGCTCCAGCAGCTGTGAAGGCAGTGCCGGCGGCACTTGCGGCAACTGCGGGATGTCCTGGCTTTCCGCCAGGCTGAACTGCGAAGGCGGCAGGCCGATCAGCACGGCGATGGCGTTCTCGAACTGGGCGCGTTGCCAGATCAAGTCGACCATATCGGCTTCGGTGCCTTTGAGCTGCGTCTGGGCCTGGGCCACCGCGTCCTTGCCCGATACGCCGGCGCGGTACTGGTTTTCGGTCATCTTCAACGAGCGCCGATAAGCCTCGACCGTGTCCTGGAGCAGGCGCTTCTGGCCATCGATCACCCGCAATTGCAGGTAATTCTGCACCAGCTCCGACTGTTGGCTCAGGCGCATGGCCGCCAGATCGGCAAAGCTGGCCTGGGCATTCGCGGTGTCGGCTTCGAGGCCCCGGCGCAGCTTGCCCCAAACGTCCGCCTCCCAACTGACGCCCGCCTGGGCCGAGTACGTGTCGCGAATACCGCTGGACGAACTGCTCAGGCTGGAGTTGCTGCTGCCGGTGCCCTGGCTTGAACGGTTTTTGCTGACGTTCAGGTCCACCGTCGGGAAAAACGCCCCCCGTGCGCTGCGCACCAAGGCCTGGGCCTGGCGGTACTGCGCTTCGGACTGGGCGACGGTCTGGTTGGCGCTGTTGAGTTTTTCGATCAGGTCGTTGAGCTGCCGGTCGCCATATAATTCCCACCACGCGCCACGCGCCAGGGCATCGCTGGGGTTGGCCTGACGCCAGCCCTCTGCGGCCTTGTACTGCGCCGGCTCGGCGGTTTGCGGGCGCTGGTAATCCGGGCCGACGGCGCAGGCACTGAGCATCGCCACGCACAGTGACAGGCTCAACAGGCGCGAGCCTCGAGCCGTGAGCAGCGGTGCAGCCAGGTTGAAAAGCGAACGTTCAGTCATAGCGGAGTTTCCAGGGCAGCATCGGTACGCACGCCACGCCATTTATTGAAGCGATGGCGCAGTCTGTCGAGATAGAGGTAAACCACCGGGGTGGTGTAAAGCGTCAGCACCTGGCTGAAGATCAGCCCGCCGATGATGGTCAGGCCCAGCGGCTGGCGCATTTCCGCCCCTTCGGCGCGGCTGAGCAGCAACGGCAAGGCACCGAGGATCGCCGCCAGCGTGGTCATCAGGATTGGTCGCAAACGTTGCAGGCAGGCGCTGCGGATCGACTCCAGCGGGGCCATGCCCTGGTTTCGTTCCAGCTGCAACGCCAGGTCGATCATCAGAATCGCGTTCTTCTTCACCACGCCGATCAGCAGAAACAGCCCCAGCAACGAAATCAGACTGAACTCGCCACCCAGCGCATAGATCGACAGCAATGCGCCGACCCCGGCCGACGGCAGGGTCGAGAGAATCGTCAGCGGGTGAATGTAGCTTTCATACAACACACCCAACACCAGATACACCGCCACCAGCGCCCCCAGAATCATCCACGGCTGACTTTTTTGAGTCGCCGCGAAAGCGTTGGCGGTGCCGGCCATTTTCGCGATCACGTCTTCCGGCAGGCCGACCTTGGCAATCGCCCGCTCGATGGCGGCACCGCCCTGCTCCACGGTCACGCCTTCGGCCATGTCGAAGGCAATGCTTTCCGAGGCGAACTGGCCTTCGTGGCTGACCCGGTCGTTTTCCAGGCTGTTCTCGTAATGGGCGATGGTCGACAGCGGGATCCGCGCGCCATCGGCGGTGATCACCTGGACCTGCTTGAGCGTGATCGGGTCCTGGGCGTACTTCGGATTGACCTCCATCACCACCTGATACTGGTTGAGGCTGTCGTAGATGGTCGAAATCTGCCGCTGGCTGTAGGCGTTGTTCAGCACCGCCGTGACCATGTCCATGTCGACACCCAGGCGCTTGGCCTGGTCACGGTCGACGATCAGGGTCACTTGCCGGGCGCCCCGGCCTTCCCGCGCATCGATCGCCGTCAGCTCCGGCAAGGCCTTGAGCGCGGTCACGACTTTCGGGTACCACTCGCGCAATGCCCCCAGATCCCCGCTCTGCAGGATGTACGAGTACTGCGAGGTGGTCTGCTCGCGACCGCCACCGAATTGCAGGTCCTGGTCCGCCATGAGCATCAGTTGTGCCCCGGGAACCTTGGGCATTTCCTTGCGCAGGCGCTCGATGACTTTCTGCGCCGAAATGCTGCGCTCCTTGATCGGCTTGAGGCGAACCAGCATGAAGGCGTTGTTGGTGCCGTTATTGCCGCCAATGAACCCGGCGACGCTTTCTACCGCCTCATCCTTCAACACCGCCCGGCGGAAAATCTCCATCTTCGGCTGCATCACGCTGAACGACAGGCCATCGTCGCCGCGCACGAAACCGATCAGCTGGCCGGTATCCTGCTGCGGTAAAAATGTTTTAGGAACAATGATATACAGCGCAATGTTCACACCAATTGTCACGAACAGACTGAGTAATGTCAGGCGCTTGTGGCGCAGCACCCAGTCGAGGCTGGTGGCGTATTTGCCGACCATCCAGTCGTTGGTTCGTCGGCTCCAGCGTTGCAGACGGTTCTCCTGCCCCGGCGTGTGCGGCTTGAGCCAGCGGGCGCAGAGCATCGGGGTCAGAGTCAACGACACCACCAGCGAGACCACGATGGCCGCCGCCAGGGTGATGGAGAATTCGCGGAACAGGCTTTCAATGATCCCGCCCATGAACAGGATCGACAGGAACACCGCCACCAGCGATACGTTCATCGACAACAAGGTAAAACCGACTTCCTGGGCACCCAGGTACGCGGCCTGCATCGGCCGCACGCCTTCGTCGATGTGCCGGGAAATGTTCTCCAGCACCACGATGGCATCGTCCACCACCAGCCCGGTGGCCAGGATCAGCGCCATCAGCGACAGGTTGTTCAGCGAAAAGCCATAGAGATACATCACGGCAAAGGTGCCGACCAGCGACACCGGCACCGCCAGGGTCGGAATCAGCGAGGCGCGGAAGTTGCCGAGGAACAGGAACACCACCAGGATCACCAGCGCCACGGCGATCAGCAGGGTCATTTCCGCTTCGTGCAGCGTGGCCTTGATCACCGGCGAGCGGTCCATGGCCAGGTTCAGCTTGACGCTGGCGGGCAGCACCGCCTGCAACGCCGGCAACTGCGCCTTGATCTCGTTGACCGTCTCGATGATGTTGGCGCCGGCCTGCCGGTTGATCACCAGCAGCACCGCCGCGTCGTCGTTGAAGAAACCGCTGTTGTAGCGGTCCTCGACGCCATCGCTGACCTTGGCCACATCCTTCAGGCGCAGGGCCGCGCCGCCGTTGTAGTGGATGATCAGCGACTCGTAGTCCCGGGCTTTTTCCAGCTGGTCGTTGGCCTGGACCTGCCACAGCCGTTGATCGTCTTCCACCGACCCCTTGGGCCGGCGCACGTTGGCATTGGCGATGGTGTTGCGCACATCGTCCAGGGCCACGCCGTACTGGTTCAACGACTGCGGTTCAAGCTCGATACGTACCGCCGGCAGCGAACTGCCGCCGATCTGCACTTCACCAACGCCCTGCACCTGGGACAGGCTCTGGGACAGGATCGTCGAGGCCAGGTCATAGAGCTGGCCTTTTTCCAGCACATCCGAGGTCAGCGACAACACCATGATCGGCGCCTGGGACGGGTTGACCTTCTTGTAGGTCGGCATGCTGCGCATCCCGCTCGGTAGCAATGTGCGTGAGGCATTGATAGCCGCCTGCACTTCCCGCGCTGCGCCGTTGATGTCGCGGTCCAGGTCGAATTGCAGGATCACCCGGGTCGAACCCTGGCTGGAGCGGCTGCTCATGGTGTTGACCCCGGCAATGCTGCCGAAGGAGCGTTCCAGAGGCGTGGCCACGGTGGACGCCATCACCTCGGGGCTCGCCCCCGGCAGGCTGGCCTGGACCACGATCACCGGAAAGTCCATTTGCGGCAGCGGCGACACGGGGAGCAAACCGAAGCTCACGCCGCCCAGCAGCATGATCGCCAGGCTCAGCAACATGGTCGCGACCGGGCGCTTGATGAAAGGTCCGGAAAGATTCATGGCTGCTCTACCGCTTCCGCGGACTCAGGCTTGCGGCCCCAGCGCCGACCGAGACGGTCGAAATACAGATAGATCACCGGCGTGGTGAACAGCGTCAGCACCTGGCTCAGCAACAGCCCGCCGACCATCACCAAGCCCAACGGCTGGCGCAGTTCCGCGCCGGAACCGGTGGCCAGCATCAATGGCACGGCACCGAACAGCGCGGCCAGGGTGGTCATCAGGATCGGCCGGAAACGCAGCAAGGCCGCCTGATAGATCGCCGTTTGCGGGTCCATGCCCTGGTTGCGCTCGGCGTCGAGGGCGAAGTCGATCATCATGATCGCGTTCTTCTTCACGATGCCGATCAGCAGAATGATGCCGATGATCGCGATCATGCCCAGGTCATTGCCGCTCAGGATCAACGCCAGCAAGGCGCCCACCGCCGCCGACGGCAGGGTCGAAAGAATGGTGATCGGGTGGATGTAGCTCTCGTAGAGCACGCCCAGCACGATGTACATGGTCACCACCGCCGCCAGTATCAGCAGCAAGGTGCTCGACAACGAAGCCTGGAACGCTTGCGCCGCGCCCTGGAACTGGGTCTGCACGCCAATCGGCATGCCAATGTCCTTCTGCACCTGCTCGATGATCTCGACCGCATGCCCCAGCGCCACGCCGGGTGCGAGGTTGAAGGACATCATCACCGCCGGGAACTGGCCGATGTGGGTGATCGCCAGTTGTGCCTGACGCTCTTCGATGTGCGCCAGGCTGGACAGGCGCACCTGCCCGCCATCAGTGGTCTTGACGTGAATCTGCTCCAGCGCCTGCGGGCCGATCTTCTCGCCGGACTGCGATTGCAGCACCACGCGGTACTGACTGGCCTGGGTGTAGATCGTGGATATCTGCCGCTGACCAAAGGCGTCGTACAACGCATCGGTGATGTTCGACACCGACACCCCAACCCGCGACGCCGCATCGCGGTCGATCACCAGGTAGACCTGCAAGCCCTTGTCTTGCAAATCGCTGGCGACGTCGGTCAATTCCGGCCGGTCGGCCAGGGCCTCGACCAGACGCCCGCTCCACAGGCTCAGCAACGCCGAGTCCGGTGACGACATGCTGAACTGGTACTGCGTGCGACTGACCCGGTCTTCGATGGTCAGGTCCTGCACCGGCTGCATGAACAGGCGAATGCCCACCAGCTTGTCCAGTTCCGGTTGCAGCCGGGCAATCACTTGCGTGGCGCTCAGGTCACGGTCGTGGTGCGACTTAAGGTTGATCAGCAACCGGCCGCTGTTGAGGGTCGAGTTGTCGCCATCCACGCCAATGTAGGAAGACAGGCTCTCGACCGCCGGATCGGCCAGGATCACCTTGGCCAGTTCCTGCTGGCGCTCGCTCATAGCCGTGAAGGAAATCGATTGCGGTGCTTCGGAAATACCCTGGATAACGCCGGTGTCCTGCACCGGGAAGAAGCCCTTGGGCACCACCATGTACAGGAATACCGTCAGCACCAGAGTGCCGATGGCCACCATCAAAGTCAGCGGTTGGTGCTTGAGCACCCACTGCAACTTGCGTCCATAGGCGGCGATCATCCAGTCGATGAACGCGCCGCTGGCACGGTAGAAACGGCCCTGCTCTGCTTCCTTGGGTTCACGCTTGAGCAACCGCGCGCACATCATCGGCGTCAGGGTCAGGGACACCACCAGGGATATCAGGATCGCCACCGCCAGGGTGATGGCGAATTCGCGGAACAAGCGCCCGACCACATCCGCCATGAACAGCAACGGGATCAGCACGGCAATCAGCGACAACGTCAGGGAGATCAGGGTGAAACCGATCTGTTTGGCGCCCTTGAGCGCCGCGTTCAGCGGGCTGTCGCCTTCCTCGATAAAGCGCGCAATGTTTTCCAGCATGACGATCGCATCGTCCACCACGAAACCGGTGGCGATGGTCAGGGCCATCAGGGTCAGGTTGTTGACCGAGAAGCCTGCCAGGTACATCACGCCGAACGTACCGATCAGCGACAGCGGCACGGCCACCGACGGAATGATCGTGGCGCTGGCGCGACGCAGGAACAGGAAGGTGACCATGACCACCAGGGCGATGGCGATCAGCAATTCGTGCTGCACGTCCTTGACCGAGGCGCGGATGGTCTGGGTGCGGTCGGTCAGCACCACCACGTCGAGGCCGGCCGGCAGGTTGTCGGTGATGCTCGGCAGCAGGGCCTTGATCCGGTCCACCACCTCGATGACGTTGGCGCCGGGCTGACGCTGGATGTTCAGCAGCACGGCCTGGTTCTCGTTGGCCCACGCAGCGAGGCGCTCGTTCTCGGCGCCGTCGACGATTTGTGCCACGTCCTTGAGCCGCAGCGGTGCGCCATTGGCGTAAGCCAGGATCAGGTTGGCGTAGTCCTTGGGCGACGTCAGTTGATCGTTTGCATCGAGCATCGAGACCCGGGTCGGGCCGTCGAAGTTGCCCTTGGGCTGGTTGACGTTGGAGGCGCCGATCAGGGTGCGCACGTCCGACAGGTTCAGACCATTGGCGGCCAAGGCCTCCGGATTGACCTTGATCCGCACGGCCTGGCGCTGGCCGCCGGCAATGCTGACCATGCCGACGCCGCTGATCTGGGCAATCTTCTGCGCCATGCGCGTATCGACCAGGTCATTGAGCTTGGGCAACAGCATGGTCTTGGAGGTGATGGCCAGGGTCAGCACCGGCGTGTCGGCCGGGTTGACCTTGTTGTACACCGGTGGTGCCGGCAGGTCCTTGGGCAACAGGTTGGTCGCGGCGTTGATCGCTGCCTGCACCTGCTGTTCGGCCACGTCCATGTTGATGTCGAGGCTGAACCGCAGGGTCAGCACCGACGCCCCGCCCGAACTGGTAGAAGCCATTTGCGTCAGGCCGGGCATTTGCCCGAACTGCCGCTCAAGCGGTGCGGTCACCGCGCTGGTCATGACATCCGGGCTGGCGCCGGGGTACAGGGTCATGACGCGAATGGTCGGGTAATCGACCTGGGGCAACGCCGACACCGGCAGCAGACGATAGGCGATGACGCCGGCCAGGATAATGGCCAGCATGCTCAGCGTGGTGGCTACCGGGCGAAGGATGAACAGCCGCGAGAGATTCATGCGCCGCCCTTTTTCGCCTTGTCAGTGGTCGCAGGCTCAGCCGCGTTGACCGCTGACTTGCCTTGCAGGTGTTCGGTTGGCGTGGTCGGCACGTCCTGGCTGTCATTGACCACCTCCACGTCGCTGCCGTCCTTCAGGCGGTCGGTGCCCTCCAACACGACCCGGTCGCCCGCCGACAGGCCTTCGGTGACCACAGTGTTCACGCCGTCACTGGCGCCGACTTTCAACTGACGGATCTTGACCTTCTTGTCACCGTCCAGGGCATAGGCGAACGTACCGTTGGTACCGAACTGGATCGCGGCCGAAGGCACCAGTACTACATCTTTGAGGGTATCGGCCAGCAGGCGCACATTGACGAACTGGTTGGGGAACAGCGACTGATCGCGGTTCTCATAACGGGCCTTGAATTTCAGGGTGCCGGTGGTCACGTCGATCTGGTTGTCCAGACTCTGCAGCACGCCAGTGGCTTGCAATTTGGTATCACCGCGATCCCAGGCTTCAGCCGGCAACTTGGCGCCGCTGCGATAACGGGCCAGAACGGTGTCGAGGCTGTTTTCCGGGAGGGTGAAAGCCACGCTGATCGGTTGGGTCTGGGTGATGATCGCCAATGCGGTGGTGTCGTTGGCCGCTACCAGGTTGCCGACGTCCAGTTGACGCAGACCGACGCGACCGGTGATCGGTGCGCGGATCCTGGTGAATTCGAGATTGAGTTTGGCGTCGTTGACCGCCGCCTGATTGGTCTTGACCGTGCCCTGGAACTGACCGACCAGTGCTTCGGCGGTGTCCAGGGTCTGCTTGGCAATACTGTCCTCGCGGTACAGGCCGCGATAGCGCTCGACGTCGACCTGGGCGTTTTTCAGCTGCGCCTGATTCTGCAGCAAGGTGCCCTCGGCCTGGAGCAAGGCATTCTGGTAAGGGCGCGGGTCGATTTCGGCCAGCAGGTCGCCGGCCTTGACCATCTGCCCTTCTTCGAAATGGATCTTGACCAGCTCACCGCCGACGCGGCTGCGGACATTGATGGTATTCAGCGCCGTGACCGTGCCCAGCGCCTTGAAATAAAGCGGGAAATCCCCCTTGACCGCCGGCGCCACTCGCACCGGTACCGGTCCGGACGCGCCACCGAATCCAGGTCGCATTCCGCCTGACCTGCCGGTTTGCCCGGCGACGGCTTTCTGCCCCGCAGCCTCTTTGGGTGCAGCGCTGCCGGGCCAGAACTTCCAGCACAAGCCAGCGATGACCAACAGGACAAGCAGGCCGAACAGCCAGCGACGGGGACTACGGGAAGCGGAGGATTGCATTGAGTGATCAACCATTGGGCGCGTGGGCTTTTTTACATGAGGCTGAACGATAAGCACTGGCGGGTTTTAAGCAAAGCGCCTTTACCGGCAATTTACCTTTGGCTTACGTAGCAGGAGATTTATCCAAGACACTGAAACACAAATGAAAACGGCCTGGACAGGGCCAGGCCGTTAATAAGTGTAAAGGTACGCTTATTTCAGAACAGCAAGTGCCGCTTCATAGTTCGGCTCGTCAGCGATTTCGCCAACCAGCTCGCTGTGCAGCACGTTGTCGTTCTCGTCCAGAACCACCACGGCACGGGCGGTCAGGCCTTTGAGCGGGCCGTCGGCGATGGCAACGCCGTAGTCCTGGATGAACTCGGCACCGCGCAGGGTCGACAGGTTCTGTACGTTTTCCAGGCCTTCGGCGCCACAGAAGCGGGCTTGGGCGAACGGCAGGTCAGCGGAGATGCACAGTACGACAGTGTTGGCCACGTCGCTGGCCTGGGCGTTGAACTTGCGCACCGAGGTCGCGCAGGTCGGGGTGTCAACGCTTGGGAAGATGTTCAGCACTTTGCGCTTGCCGGCAAAGTCTTTCAGGGTGACGTCGGACAGATTGCCGGCAACCAGGGAAAAGGCTGGCGCCTTGGAACCGGCTTGTGGCAGTTGGCCGTTGACTTGAACCGGGTTGCCTTTAAGGGTGACTTGAGCCATGAACGGAGTCCTTCTGAACGTTGTGGTGGAGAATTTTGACGAGGCCGAAGTTAACCATGAAATTGTCCTGCGACCTATGGCCAAACATGAATTGTCATGTAACAAGATACAAAACTGGATACAACCCACAAACCCGTGGCAGCGAGCCTGCTCGCGAAAGCGCAATGTCATTCAACATCGCGGGCGACTGATCTGACGCCATCGCGAGCAAGCTCGCTCCCACAGGGTTTGTGTGTTAGCCGAACAAGTCGGCAAAAGTACAGAGTACGCCCTCACCCGCCGCCACCCGATGTTCATGACGAAAGGCACGTGACACGTCATCGGCGAAAACTTTTGTTAACACTCTGTCGAATTGCTCCACCGTCGTTCGACTATAAATCGAGCCACTCAACTGCAACGGAGACGACACCATGCGATTCATGATCATCATCAAGGCCAGCCAGGATTCCGAAGCCGGCGTCATGCCCAGCCAGGAACTGCTGGCGGCCATGGGCAACTACAACGAGGAACTGGTCAAGGCCGGCATCATGCTCGCGGGCGAAGGCCTGCACCCGAGCAGCAAGGGCGCACGGGTAAAATTTTCCGGTGACAAACATACGGTAATCGACGGCCCCTTCATCGAAACCAAGGAACTGATCGCCGGTTTCTGGTTGTGGAAAGTGAAGTCCAAAGAAGAAGCCATCGAATGGGTCAAGCGCTGCCCCAACCCGATGCCGGGCACCGAGGCCGAGATCGAGATTCGTCAGGTGTTTGAAGCCGAAGATTTTGGTGCCGAGTTCACGCCGGAACTGCGCGAGCAGGAAGAGCGTGTGTGGGAGCAGGCGAAGAAAAACTGAATCCCCGGCTGGGGCGAGCCTGCTCGGGATAGTGCCGATCAGTCGCCCCTGTTTACTGGTTGCAAACCTCAGTCGCAAGCACGCTCTGTCCCTGCGGGATATTGCCTACACCCCTAGCCACCATCCTCCCCCGACAGATCACCTTCAGACGGCAACCCCTTGTTTCGTATTAACTTCTTAGTACACAAAAAAACAACGAGAACCTGCACACAAAACGAAAGAATTAACTCATTCGACTGGCTAACTCATATTTAGATGCTTAACTCTATCTGACGCGTCCTACGGCTCGTTCAGAAAGGGATTACGGAGTAACGGCCAAAAATAAGGCCGAGTATCCAATGAGCCACCAGGGAATCGGGGGAATCATGTCGAAAAATATGGAGATGCGCGCCTTTTTTTTGGTGAGTCTGCATACGCCTTGCCTTTATACCCGGGCACACCCCAACACCCCGTCCAACCTGTCGCACGCCGCAAGGCTCTCGACTGATACGCCCTCCTTTTCTGTGCTCCATTCCATCCGGTTTGCGTACGCACCACGCGCTCGATGTGTTCGCCGAGCAATCGCCGCACTAACCCGCCCAGGCCATAAAGAAGCTATCCATGAACGCTGGTATTTGCCAGAAGCTGAAGTCAGCAACGGCGAATGGAAAATGCCGCTGCTGAAGCCCGTCAATCAAAAATAACAAGTGGAGTCAGTCATGATCAGGCCTTTCGTAGTGCGCCCCCTGTTGTTGGCGCTGTGCATGGTCAGCGGCAGCCCGTTGGTACTGGCGGCTGAAGGTGGTGTCGGACGGCCGATCACCGGCCAGCAAGTGTTCTCCAATGCCGGGATCGTGCCGCCGGAACCCGGCTGGGTCATGTCCCTGACCAGCATCTGGTACGACGGCGACCTCAAGGGCAACGCCCAGGTGCCTTTGGTGGGGGCCACCAGTACCGGGCTGGACATGAAGGTTTCCTACACCATGGCCAACTTCACCCATGTCTGGGACACCGGCAAGGGTCGCTGGAACTATGCATCGGCCGTTGGCGTTCCGGTGCAGTACACCGACATCACGGCCAACATCACCGGTCCCCGAGGCAGAACACTAGGCTCTTCCGACACTGGCACGCAGTTCGCCGACATGCTGGTGACGCCGATTGCCGCCGGCTATCACTTCGACGAACTCAATCACATATCGTTCTCGCTGCCGATCTACGTGCCCACCGGCGCCTACAACGACGATCGCCTGGCCAACCCCGGGCAGAACAATTACACCTTCATGCCGACCGTGGCGTTCACTCATCTGGACGGCAAGGGCGGCGAATTCACGCTGTCGAGCGGCCTGGAGTTCTACACCGAGAACGATGCCACCGATTATCGCAACGGCAACATCTACACCCTCGATGCGTTATGGACCCACGGCTTTGGCAACGGCTGGAACGCCGGTATCGCCGCCGGTTACATCCAGCAAGTTACTGATGACTCGGGGGCCGGTGCCGACAGCGGTTTCCGCGGTCGTTCCGTGGGCGCCGGCCCGACAGTGGGCTGGACCGGCAAATTCGCCGACGCCCAGGCCAACTTCAACGCGCGCTGGGTGCCGGAGTTCGACACCAAGAACCGCCCTGAAGGCAATGGCATCAGCGTCAACATGACCCTGGCGTTTTTCTAGGAGAACCCATGAGCGCACTCAACGACCTCAACGCCCTGCAAGCCAGCATCGCCGAAGCGGTGCTCGGCCAGGACCAGGTGATCCGGCAGATGCTCGTCGGCTTGCTGGCCAACGGGCATTTGCTCCTCGAAAGCCTGCCCGGCCTGGCCAAGACCCGCACGGTCAAATCACTGGCCAGACACCTGGACGCAAAGATGAGCCGCATCCAGTTCACCCCGGACTTGCTGCCGTCGGACATCACCGGCGCCGAGGTGCTGCATCAGGTCGAGGGTCAGAACGAAATCCGCTTCCAGCCAGGTCCCCTGTTCGGCAACCTGATCCTCGCCGACGAAATCAACCGTGCGCCGGCCAAGGTCCAGGCGGCGTTGCTCGAAGCCATGGAAGAACGCCAGATCACCGTGGCCGGCAACAGCCATGCGCTGCCGGACCTGTTCATCGTGGTCGCCACCCAGAACCCGATCGAACAGGAAGGCACGTATCCGCTGCCGGAAGCGCAGATGGACCGCTTCCTGATGAAGGTGCTACTCGATTATCCGAGCGCCGAAAACGAAAGCCAGGTGCTGCGCCTGCTGCGCGAAGAAGAACAGGCCCTCGGCGCCAAAACTGCCGCCGTGCAGGGCTTCTCGTTGTCTCAGGACGTGGTGTTCGCCGCGCGCCGTGAAGTCAGCGCGGTACACGTCTCCCCGGCCATCGACCGCTACCTGATCGACCTGATCAACGCCACTCGCCACCCGGCCGATTACGACGCCGACCTCGGGCGCTGGATCAGCATCGGCGCCAGTCCGCGCGGCGGCATCGGCCTGGACCGTTGTGCCCGGGCCGACGCCTGGTTGCAGGGCCAGGATTTCGTATCGCCTGACAACGTCCGCGCCATGGTGCACCCGGTACTGCGCCATCGTCTGCAACTGAGCTACGACGCGGTGGCCGATGGTGTGAGCGCCGATCAGGTGCTCGACCGTCTGCTCGATAAAGTGGCGATTCCGGCCTGATGTCCATGAACAGCGCGGACGGACTGGTGTATGTCTCCCTGGCGCAATTGATGGCCCTGGAGTTCAAGGCCCGTGACCTGAGTTTTCTGGCGCGTCAGCCCCAGGGCAGCATCCTGGCCGGCAACCACGCCTCGCGTTTGCGTGGCCGGGGCCTGAACTTCGATGAACTGCGCCGCTATCAGCCGGGAGACGATTTGCGTCATCTCGACTGGCGCGCGTCCCTGCGCACCGGCAAACCGGTGGTACGGACATTCACCGAAGAGCGCGACCGCCCGGCCCTGATCCTCGTAGACCAGCGCATGTCGATGTTCTTTGGCTCGCAACGCAGCTTCAAATCCGCCGTCGCCGCAGAACTCGGCGCCCTGGCGGCGTGGATGGTGTTCAACGCCGGCGACCGCGTCGGTGGACTGGTCTTCAACGATCAACGCATCGACAGCATCGCCCCGCTGCGCAGCCGCAAACGGATCGAAGCGCTGTGCAGCCGCATCGCCCGGCAGAACCAGGCACTCAATGCCGCCAATCCGGACGCCGAAGGCGAAGACCAGCTCGACAAGGTCCTGCAGCATTGCCTGGCGGTGGCCGGTCACGATCACCTGATCTGCATCGTCAGCGACTTCGCCGGGGCCGGCGAACGCACCTTGCAACTGATGCGACAACTGGCGGCCCACAACGATGTGATTGCCATGCAGGTGTACGACCCGCTGGCGCTGAACCTGCCGAAAAACGGTCGTTTGCTGATCACCCAAGGGCAATTGCAGGTGGAACTGGCGGTGGATCGGCAGCAAGTGCATCAGCCGCTCGGGGATTTCCTCAGCGGACGCCTCAAGGACGTCGCTACCCTGCTGCGCCGCAGCCAGGTGCCGTTGATGATGTTCAGCACGGCGACAGAAGCCCACGAACAACTGCGCGCCGAACTCGGCAAGTTTGCCGGAGGGCGCCGATGAACCCCTCTATCCCGAGCATCGACCAACTCAAGGAAATGGCACTGCCGGCGCCGGTCAGTTATGCACCGCAAACCTGGGGTTGGTGGGCGTTGCTGGCACTGCTGATCGTTACGCTGGTCGTGACCGGCGCACGGCGCTACTGCCAATGGCGGCGCGATCGCTATCGGCGCGAGGCGTTGGTGCGCCTGGAGGAACTGCAACAGCGCAGCAATGACCTGAGCGCATTGCGCGAGCTTCCCGAACTGCTCAAGCGCGTGGCGCTCTCTATGCCTAACGCGAAACCTGTGGGAGCGAGCCTGCTCGCGAAGAGGGCCCTACATTCAACGTCGATGGCGTCTGATACGACGCATTCGCGAGCAGGCTCGCTCCCACAGGGACTTCCTGCGGCATTGGGGAAAGAGGATTGGCAGGCATTTTTGCAGCGGCACAGTAAACAGCCGCTACCCGCCGACCTGAGCCAACAACTCTCGCTGCTGGCCTACGCCCCCGACGCCACATTGCGGGCCATGCCCAACGAGCAGCGCCAGCAGCTGTTCAGCACCTGCAAAACCTGGGTGGAGCGTCATCATGTGGCAGCTTGATTACCCCTGGTTGCTGATCCTGCTGCCGCTGCCGTGGTTCGGCTATCGCTACTTGCCCGATTACCGCGAGGCGCGCAGCGCTGTGCGTGTACCGTTTTTCGGGGCGATGAGCCGTGCGGTCGGCCAGGCCCCGAGCCAGGCCGGCACCCGCGGCAACCGCTGGCAATTGCTCCTGAACCTGCTAGTCTGGACGCTGTTGCTGGTGGCGGCGAGCAGGCCGGTGCTCGTGGAAAAACCCATCGAACGCCAGCAGCCGGTGCGGGACCTGATGTTGGCCATCGACATTTCCCAGTCGATGGAAACCACCGATTTCACCGACGCCAATGGCCAGAAGATCGATCGCCTGGCCGCGGTCAAGGAAGTGGTGCACGGGTTCATCGACAAACGTAAAGACGATCGAATCGGACTGATCGTGTTCGGCACAGGTGCCTATCCGCAGGCGCCGTTGACCCTCGACCACGCCAGCCTGTCTCTGCTGCTGGACGACACCGGCATCGGCATGGCCGGCCCCAACACGGCCATCGGCGACGCCATCGGCCTGAGCCTGAAACTGCTGGACCAGGCCCACGAGCAGGAAAAAGTGCTGATCCTGCTCACCGACGGTAACGACACCAGCAGCGCCATCACCCCGGATCATGCGGCCGCCATGGCCGCGGCCAAAGGCGTGGTGATTCACACCATCGGCATCGGCGAGCCGAATGCCGAGGGCGAAGCCAAGGTCAACCTGCAAGGCTTGCAGGACATTGCCCAAGCCACGGGCGGACGCTTCTTCCGCGCCGAAGACCGCAATGCCCTGGATCAGGTCTACAGCACCCTCGACAAACTGACTCCGCATCAGGTGAAAACCCTCAGCCACCAGCCCAAACGCGATCTGTTCTGGTGGCCGCTGGGCGCGTCCATCGCCCTGCTCGCGCTTTATCACCTGGGCGCCCTGCTGCTTCCACGGCTGATGCTCACCCGTCAACGGCAGGAGGCCTGACATGGACATCAACCTCAGCGACTTCCATTTCCTGCGCCCCCTGTGGCTGTTGCTCGCGGTGTTCGGTGCTTTTCTGCCATTGCTGTGGCGGCGCAACCAGGACCTGCAACGGCGCTTGCGCAGCAACATCGCCGCGCACCTGCTGCCGCATCTGCTGATCACCCCGCAGGACCGGCAACGCCTGCGTCCGGTACATCTGGTGTGTGCGCTGCTGGTGCTGGGCGCCATCGCCGCCGCCGGGCCGACCTGGGAGCAGGACCGGCCGGACTTTCTGGAAAACCGTGCGCCGCTGATCATCGCCATCGACCTGTCACCCTCCATGGACGCCGGCGATGTTCCACCCAGTCGCCTGGAAGCGGTCAAGCACAAGCTCCATGACTTGATCCAGCGCCGCGCCGGTTCACGCAACGCCCTGATTGCCTACGCCGGCAGCGCGCACCTGGTGTTGCCCGCCACCGACGACCCGGCGCTGCTCGATACGTTCATTCAGGCCCTGAGCACCGACCTGATCAACAAACCGGGGAAAAATGTCAGCGCGGTCATCGATCAGGCCAAGCGCCTGCTCGCCGCCGAGAAAACACCCGGCACCCTGCTGCTGATCACCGATGGCGCCGACACCTCGGCACTGGCCGGGCTGGACAAGCAACTGGCAAACAGTGCGCTGCAAGTGCTGATACTGGCGGCTGGCAGCAGCGACGGCGGGATCATCCGCGATGCCAGCGGCCAGCCACGCACCGACAGCAACGGTCGCCCGAAAATGGGCAGCTTCGATCAGGACGCCCTCAAGCAGCTGGCCTCGGCGATGGATGCGCCGCTGGGCAGCCTGACCCTCAACGATGACGATCTGGACTGGATCGAACTGCACGCCGAGCAGCATTTCCAGTCAGCCAGTGACGAACAGCGCGAACTGCACTGGAAGGACGCCGGTTACTGGCTGTGCTGGCCGCTGTTGCTGATCGCCTTTTTCAGCGTACGCAGGGGCTGGAGCCTGAACTGGATGGCCGCACTGCTGCTGGCGGTGGGCCTGGGCCTGCAACCGGCGCCGGCCCAGGCCAACGCGCTGACCGATGCCTTTTTCACCCGCGACCAGCAAGGTCGCTGGGCTTTCGAACATGAGCACTACCCTCAGGCGGCGGCGCTGTTCGTCGATCCGTACTGGAAAGGCGTGGCCGCCTATAACGCGGCCGATTTCGACCTGGCACTGGCCAGCTTCGCGCGGCTCGATACACCGCAGGCGTATTTCTACCTGGGCAACATCTACGTGCGCCGGTTCAAGTTCGATCAGGCCATCGCGTCCTATACCCAGGCGTTGAAATTGCAACCGCAGTTCCCGCAAGCTTCGGCCAACCTGGCGTTGGCCATAGCCTTGGACAAGGACACTGAAAGCGCCGAGAAAAACACGCCAGAGGTCAAACCCGACGAAATCATGATGGACAAGGCGCCGGGTAAAGGCCAAAGCAAAAAGGTGGAGACCCAGCAAGCGGCCTCGGATGAGCAATGGTTGCAGAACCTCACCACATCGCCGGCGAAATTCCTCAAGCAGAAATTCAGTCTGCAGGATCAGGCGGGGGCTAAACCATGATCAGCCTTCAAGACCGAGTCGCTGCCATCGCGAGCAGGCTCGCTCCTACAGAGGATTTGCGGTGCGCCAGGATCAAATGTAGGAGCGAGCCTGCTCGCGAAGGCGCCAGATCAATCACCACAACACTCGGCGCCCTGCTCATTGGCCTGGTCAGCCTCAACACATTCGCTGCCGACCCGCAGTTGAAGGTACAGGCCACCCTGCAACCCGCCACCCCCGTCATGGTCGGCAGCCTGGTCAGATTGCAACTCGATGTCTTCACCGACGCCTGGTTCACCAGCGCCCCCACCCTGCCCGACCTGAAACTGCCCGGCGCCTTGGTGATGCCACCGGACGGCCATGCCGAGCACATCAATCAGACCATCGAAGGCCAATCCTTCAGCGGCATGCGCTACAGCTACCTGATCACCCCGAACCAGGCCCAGGGCTTCGACATTCCGGCACTGACGGTACACGCCACACCGGGCCAGGCCAGCCACGCACTCAGCGCCCAAAGCCAGCCTTTGCATTTCAGCGCCGCGCAACCACCGGGGTTCCAGCCCGGCGAGGCAGTGCTGGTGGCCCAAGGGCTGCGTTTTACCCAGAAGACCACCCACTCGGCCACGCCGCTCAAGGTCGGCGACAGCATCACCCGGGAGCTGACCTTGCAGGCCGACGGTGCACTGGCCATGTCACTGCCGACACCGGCACTGGACGATATCAAGGGCCTGAGTCGCTACCCGAAAACTCCGCAAATCCGCAATCTGGATGACGGTCGGGGCCACTTCAATGGCGGCCAACGCATCGACAGCATGACTTATCGAATCGACACCGAAGGCCACTACCGCCTGCCATCCGTTGAACTGAAATGGTGGGATGCCAGCAGCCAGCAAACCCGCACGGCCACGGTGCCTGCCGTGACTTTCGAAGCGACCGCAAACGGCGCCTACAAGCCGGTATTTTCAATCGCCGAAGACCTGAAAAAACTCGGCCAGCAGAATCGCCTGCACCTTTCCGGGCACTGGTTCGGACTATTGGCACTGGTTTTGGCGGTGGTGGCACTCGGTTGGTTCAGTCGCCCGCTCGTGCACCGCGCGCACCTCAAGTGGCAAGCCCGACGCCACGCCCGGCACAACGCTTGGCTCGAGTCCGCCGACTACGCGTGGCGGCAGATCCCGGCGCAGATCGAAGGCAATCCGGCGCAACTCAGCGCCCTGTACCTGTGGACCCGACGCAGCCACCACGGCCTGAAACTGACCGGCCTCGGCTCGCGCCTGCAAACCTTCCTGCGGGCCTGTTATGGCCGCGAACCGGACAAAGAACAGGCACTTCGCCAAATCGGGGAATCCTTGTCTACGCTGCATAGTCAGGCCGGACGCAACAGAGAATCAGTCTCTTGCGCACTGCATCCACTCAATCCTGTTCACGACAAGGACTTGCCATGACGAATTCGATATCTCAACGCCATCATCGCGCATTCAGTTTCCTGCTGACCCTGGCCTTGAGCCTGCCGCTGCTGGTGCAGGCGGCCGAGCCGCTGCCCTCCTGGAACGACGGGCCGTCGAAAAAGCAGATCATCGAGTTCGTGCAGACGGTCACCGATCAAAACAGCAAGGACTTCGTCAGGCCCGAGGACCGCATTGCCGTGTTCGACAACGACGGCACCCTGTGGAGCGAGCAACCGATGTACTTCGAGTTGCTGTTCGCCCTCGAGGAAGTCAAGCGCACCGCATCGCAGCACCCGGAATGGAAAACCACCCAGCCCTTCCAGGCCGTGCTGGAAAACGATCACAAGGCCCTGGCTGCCAGTGGCCTTGAAGGCATGATGAAAATTTTCGGTGCCACCCACACCGGGATGACCACCGAAGCCTTCGATGACTACGCCAAGACCTGGCTGAGCCAGGCCCGCCACCCGAAAACCGGCAAGCCCTATACCGAGATGATCTTCCAGCCGATGCTGGAGATGCTCGACTACCTGCGCGGCAAGGACTTCAAGACCTACATCGTCTCCGGCGGCGACACCGGGTTCATGCGCGCCTTCGCCGAGAAGGTCTATGGCGTTCCGCCCGAGCAGGTGATCGGCACGACCTTCGTGACCACCTTTGATTACAAGGATGGCAAGGCGTCGATCCTGCGCACACCGAAACTGGCCCACAACGACGATGGCCCGGGCAAACCGGTCAGCATCGACGCGGTGATCGGGCGCCGGCCAATCCTCGCCTTCGGCAACTCCGACGGCGACCTGCAAATGCTCCAGTGGACCGCCGCCGGTCCCGGCAAACGCTTCATGGGCCTGGTGCATCACACCGACGCCAAACGTGAATGGGCTTACGACCGGCAGTCGCAGATCGGTCGTCTGGACAAGGCCCTGGACGAAGCAAACAAACGCGGCTGGACGGTCGTCGACATGGCCTCCGAATGGCGTCGGATCTACCCGTTCGATGCCGCCACTCCCGAGCAAGCGCAATAAAAAGACGTCATGCAGGACCGCAATAAACGTTTGTCGCTGTACGCGACGCAAGTGAGCATAAGGAGCCAGTCAGATGACTCGCATACGTAAGTGGATACCGAAACTCGCCCTGATGGCGACAACGGTCATGGCAATGGCGGCGAATGCCGCTGACAAACCCAACATCCTGGTGATCTTCGGCGACGATATCGGCCAGACCAACGTCAGCGCCTATTCCATGGGCGTGGTCGGCTACAAGACCCCGAACATCGACCGCATCGCCAAAGAAGGCATGATGTTCACCGACTACTATGCGGAGAACAGCTGCACCGCAGGACGGTCTTCCTTCATCACCGGGCAGACGCCACTGCGTACCGGGCTATCGAAAGTTGGCGTGCCTGGCGCACCGGTCGGTTTGCAAAAGCGTGACATCACCATCGCCCAGGCACTCAAGTCCCAGGGCTACGCGACCGGCCAGTTCGGCAAGAACCACCTGGGCGACAAGGATGAATACCTGCCGACCAACCACGGTTTCGACGAATTCTTCGGCAACCTGTACCACCTCAACGCCGAAGAAGAGCCTGAGCGTCCGTACTGGCCCAAGGACGACCCCGCGTTCGTCAAGGCCTACTCGCCGCGCGGTGTGATCCACAGCTTTGCCGATGGGAAAATCGAGGACACCGGCCCGCTGAACACCAAGCGCATGGAAACCATCGACGACGAAACCACCGCCGCCGCGCAAGCGTTCATCGAGAAACAGGCCAAGGCGGACAAGCCGTTCTTCGTCTGGATGAACACCACCCGCATGCACTTGTTCACCCACGTGCGTGAATCGATGAAGGGCCAGAGCGGCATGCCCGGCAACGATTACGCCGATGGCATGCTCGAGCACGACGGCGACGTCGGCAAACTGCTGAAAACCCTCGATGACCTGAAAATCACCGACAACACCATCGTCGTCTACACCACCGACAACGGCCCGAACCAGTTCTCCTGGCCGGACGCGGCGACCACGCCGTTCCGTAACGAGAAGAACTCCAACTGGGAAGGTGCCTACCGAGTGCCGGCTATGGTCCGCTGGCCGGGCAAGATCAAGGCCGGTGAAGTGTCCAACGAGATGTTCTCGGGCATGGACTGGTTCCCCACGCTGCTCGCCGCAGCGGGCGAAACCGATGTGAAAAACAAGCTGCTCAAGGGCTGGGCGCCGACTTCCGGTGGCACCAACTTCAAGGTGCACCTGGACGGCTACAACCAACTGCCTTACCTGACTGGCCAGGCGCCAAAGGGTGAGCGCAAGGAGTTTTACTACTTCAACGATGACGGCGTGCTGGTTTCGATGCGCTTCGGCAACTGGAAAGCCGTGTTCTGCGAACAGCGCGCACCGGGCGGTTTCAAGGTCTGGAGCGAACCATTCGTATGCTTGCGCGTACCGAAGACCTTCAATCTGCGGATGGACCCGTATGAGCGAGCCGACATTGTTTCTGACCAGTACTACGATTGGCAAACCAAGAACGTCTACCTGACTGCGCAAGCAGTTGGCAAGTCGGCGGCGTTCCTGCAAACCTTCATCGAATACCCGCCTAGCCAGAAACCGGCGAGCTTCAGCATCGACCAGATCCGTGCTGCGGTAGACGCCAAAATCGCTGAAAAAATGAAAGCTGCACAGTAAGACCGCTGGACCGCCGCTCGCCTTCACTGGCGAGCG
The DNA here is from genome assembly GCF_949768175.1 of Pseudomonas sp. IT-P74. Classification (NCBI taxonomy): domain Bacteria; kingdom Pseudomonadati; phylum Pseudomonadota; class Gammaproteobacteria; order Pseudomonadales; family Pseudomonadaceae; genus Pseudomonas; species Pseudomonas sp. IT-P74. The sequence continues at coordinate 142,109 of NZ_CATKQD010000022.1, forward strand.
GACTTATTTTCGATCCGGGACCGCATCGACTTCATTCGCGAGCAGGCTCGCTCCCACAGGGACAGCATTGCAAATGTGGGAGCGAGCCTGCTCGCGAAGGGCCGGTGCGGTCACAGGCAATTTCGAATTGGAACAAGGCAATCCGCAATGACCTCACGTGTCGCCAGCAAGTCGTCGGCCATACCTGCCCCTCAAGTCGCCTCCCCGGCGCTGTTGATCCCCGCCCTGCTTCTGTTTGTCTCCGGCGCCGCCGCGCTGGTGTACCAGGTGCTGTGGATCAAGCAGCTGTCGCTGGTGGTGGGCGTCGAGGTCTATGCCATCACCACCGGGATCAGCGCGTTCTTTGCCGGGCTGGCCCTGGGCGGCTTGCTGTTCGGCCGCTGGGCGGACCGGATGCAGCAACCGGTTGTGCTCTACGCCGGGCTGGAAGTGCTGGTGGCGGTACTCGGCGTCGCCGCGACCTTTGCCATGAGTCTGGCGGCCAGCCCCTTTGCCTGGCTGGAAGCACACGTAGGTTTGCTGGCCTGGGTGCTGCCGTTCGCGCTGGTGGGCATTCCCGCGCTGTTGATGGGTGGCACCTTGCCGGTGCTGGTTCGCTCCCTGGCCACTGACCCGCAACACCTGGGCAAGGCCGGCGGGCAACTGTATGCGGCGAACACCGCCGGGGCCATTGCCGGCACCCTGCTCGCCGCGTTCGTGCTGATCGCCACCCTCGGCGTGCGCGGCAGCGCACTGGCCGCCGCCATGCTGAACCTTCTGGCCGCCGCGGGAGCCTTGTGGTTTCAGCGCCGGCGCGTGGCAACCGTCGATGCCCCGGTGAAACATCACACTGAAAAAACCCCCGACCGCCTGGCCCTGTGGCTGTACTCCATTGCCGGTGGCGTGGCCCTGGGCTACGAAGTGGTGTGGTCGCAATCGATCGTGCAATTCATGAGCACCCGCACCTACGCCTTTGCGGTGGTGCTGGCGACTTACCTCACCGGGTTGTTCCTGGGCAGCATGCTGCTGGCCCGTCGAGTCGATCGTCTGCGCGATCCCTGGGGGGTGTTCGGTTTGCTGATTGCCGCAGCCGGAGCGATTGCCTTGCTGGAAGTGGCGTTGCTCGGACGCTGGCTGGTGCTCGCCCAGACCCTGGTCGAATCCTGGGTATTGTCATTGGGCGGCAGTGAGCTGGCGGGCATGAGCACGCGGTTTGCGGTGGCCGCCTTGAGCATCGTGTTTGTACCGACCCTGTTGCTCGGTGCGGCGTTCCCCTTGGCCCTGCGCTTGAGTGTCGGCGGCGAACGGGTGGGGCGCAACGTCGGCGAAGTCGTCGCATTCAATACCCTTGGCGGGATCATCGGGGTGATGCTCTGCGGCTTTGTCCTGATCCCGATGCTCGGTCTGGTGCGAACCCTTGGACTGCTGGCGATGATCGCCGCCGGTATCGCCTACCTCGCCGTACGCAAGGGTCATGGCGTGAAAAAAGGCCGACGCCAGGCAGTGGTTGCCATCGGCCTGGTGTCGCTGGCACTTGCCGTGTTCACGCCGGTCAACAAGCTGGCCAGCCTGCTGCCGGGGGCGCGCAATGGCACGCTGACGTTCTACGAAGAAGGCCGTGGCGGAACCGTCGCCGTGGTCACCCAGGGCAAGGGCGAAAGAGCGTTCCAGCGCTTGTACATTCAGGGCGTGTCCAATACCGGCGATGCCATGCCGTCCCTGCGCTACATGCGGATCCAGGCGCTGTTGCCCCTGTTGATTCACAACGGTGAGCCGCGTTCGGCACTGGTGATCGGGTTCGGTACCGGTATCACCGCGGGTGCCCTGACCCGCTACCCCGGTCTGGAACATCGCGTGGTCGCCGAACTGCTGCCTTCGGTGGTCAAGGCGGCCCCCTTGTTCAAGGGCAATTTCAATGCCGCGACCGATCCGGGGGTCGATGTGCGCTCGCGTGACGGTCGCCAGGAACTGCTGCGCAATCCGCAGCGCTACGACCTGATCACCCTCGAGCCGCCACCGCCCTCCGCTGCCGGCGTTGTCAACCTGTATTCCCGGGACTTCTACCAACTGGCCGCCAGCCGGTTGCACAAACAAGGCCTGGTCGCCCAATGGCTGCCGCTACCGACGCAGAACATCGACGACTCGCGCTCACTGGTGCGCAGCTTCCTCGACGTGTACCCGTACGCGACCCTGTGGACCAGCGAATTCCACGAGATGCTGCTGGTGGGTTCGATGGAGCCGATTGAACTGGATGTGGCAAAGATCAACGCACGCTTCCAGCAAGACAGTGTTCGCGGCACCTTGCAGGATGTCGGCGTCGGTTCGGCCGCGGCGTTGCTCGCCACCTGGGTGACTGACCGTGGAGGGCTCGAACGCTTCGCTGGCGATGCGCAACCGGTGACGGACGATCAGCCCAGGATCGAATACGCGCCCTGGGTTCGGTCGAAAGAGATCAGCCGCGTGTTGCCCGCCCTGCTCGACCTGCACCAGCCGCCAGCCGTGTTGAACGCCGACGCCGGGTTCATCGAGCGCATGAACACCCAGCAACAACGCCTGATGCAGTTCTATCGGGCGAGCCTGCATGCCTACGACGGCGACCGTGACGCCTGGGCCAGGGATATGCGCGAGGTGATGCGTTGGGATTCCGGGAATCCGTATTACCGGTGGTTTGTCGGGGAGTGATTGGGCGCCTTGGCGGCCGCCATCGCGAGCAGGCTCGCTCCCACAGGGGACTTGTGGCGCTCACAGATCCAGTGTGGGAGCGAGCTTGCTCGCGATGGGGACATCAGCTTCACAGCATCTGCCATTTGACAGACGCCGACCATCCGGCAAAGCTGAATCGAGCTTCATCGCGCGCCGCAAGGCAATCGCACCTGGACCATGGAAGTCGTAATGCCGAACCATAAAAATAAAGCTGCAATCCCAAACCCTGATTCGCAACCGACCCTGATCAACCGTTACCTGTTCCCTGTCACCATCGGCATCCTGCTGCTGGCAGTGGCGGGTATTGGCTGGTTTTTGCTGGGCGGTACATCGACGCCGCTCAAGTCAGTTCCCGTCAGCGCCCCTGCCGTGCAACCGGCCAAACCGCAACCGGTCGCTGCCGCGCCTGCGAAAATGGTCGATGAGCAACAATGCCAGGGCTGCCACGGCGAGCAGGTCAAGGACTGGCAAGGCTCCCATCACCAACTGGCGATGCAGCAAGCCAACGCGGACACCCTGCTCGGCGACTTCAACAACGTCACCTTCAAGGCCGAGAAAGAGACCACGGTGTTCTCGCGCAAAGGCGACGAATTCTGGGTCAACACGCCGGGAATCGATGGCAAGAATGCCGATTTCAAAGTGGCCTACACCTTTGGCATCGCCCCCTTGCAGCAATACCTGATCGAGGTCGGCGAAGGCCGCTTGCAGGCTCTTGCGGTGGCCTGGGATACCGAGAAGCACCGCTGGTTTCACCTCTATCCGGGCCAGGGCGTCACCTTCAAGAACCCGCTGCACTGGAGCAAGCCGAGCCAGAACGCCAACTTCATGTGCGTCGAGTGCCACACCACCGGCTACAAGCGCAATTTCGATGCGGCGAAAAACACCTTCGACAGCCACTGGAACAGCCTCGGCGTCGGCTGTCAGGCCTGCCATGGCCCGGCGTCCAGTCACCTGGAATGGGCCGCGAAGAAAACCGACCTGATCCATGCCGGCTTTGCCGTCGATCTCAAGGACAAGAACGCCACCGTCGAAATCGAAACCTGCGCCCGCTGCCACTCGCGTCGTGCGCCGCTGGACGATGGCTACACGGTCGGCAAGCGGCTGATGGACGACTACCTGCCGAGCGTCCTGACCCGCGAGTTGTACGCGCTGGACGGCAAGATCAAGGATGAAGTGTTCGAACACGGCTCCTTTGCCCAGAGCAAAATGTTCGACAAGGGCGTGCGTTGCAGCGACTGCCACAACCCCCACAGCACTCAGCTGAAAGCGCCTGGCAACGGAGTGTGCCTGCAATGCCACAACACCGCCGGCAAAACCACTGTGGAAGGTGTCGACGGCAAGGGCCTGCTAGCGAAAAACTACGACGCCATCGAACACACTCGCCACACCCTGGGCCAACCGGGTTCGCAGTGCGTGGATTGCCACATGCCCGGCAAGTTCTACATGGGCAACGACTTGCGGCATGACCACAGTTTCAGTATTCCCAACCCCGAGCGGGCGAAAAAACTGGGGACGCCTGACGCTTGCCTGACTTGTCACCAAGGCAAGGCCGGCGACAAGGTCACCGAGCAGTTCAAGCTGTGGAACACCGCCAACGCCAGCGTGGTACAGGCCCCGCGCTACGACGAAAGCCTGTGGCTGATTCGCAATGGTCAGGCCGGCGCTGGCGAGGCATTGTTCGAGCAACTGCAACGCAGCAACCTGCCGGCGATTCAGCGGGCGACGCTGCTGGCCGAGCTGCCGGCATACCCGAGCGAACAGGCGTTGAAACTGGCCACCAAGGACTTGGGTAACCCGGCGCCGCAAGTCCGCGAGAGCGCGGTGCGAGTGGTCAGCGCCTTCCTGCCGCCAGCGGAGCGCGCGCCATTGCTGACGCCGTTGCTGAGAGACCCGGTGCGGGCCGTGCGCATCGCCGTCGCCCGGGACCTGCTCAGCGTGGCACGCAATGGCCTGGGCACCGCCCAGGACAGCTGGAATGCCGCCATCGCCGAGTACGAGGCGGTGCAAAAAAGTCTGGCCGAGCGCGCCGAGGCCAACCTGAACCTGGCCATGCTCTATCAGGCTGATGGCCGCAGCGCGGAAGTCGAAGCGTTGCTGCGTACCGCCCTGCAGCGCGATCCGGACTTCTACCCGGCGCTGGTCACCCTGGTGCAATGGCTGGAGGCCAACGGTCGCCGTCAGGAAGCTCATGCCCTGCTGGCGCAAAGCCTCAAGGACCACCCCGACTCAGGTCTGCTGCAACACACCCAGGGCCTGGCGCTGATTCGTGCGGGCCAGGCCGCTCAAGCCTTGCCGTACCTGCGCAAGGCCGCGCAACTGGAACCACAGAGCGGACAGTTCGGCTATGTGCTGGCGGTGGCCCTGCATGACAGCGGCAAGATTGACCAGGCGTGCGCAGAACTGGAACGGCTGTTGAAAGAACAACCGGCGAACCGCAATGCCCGCTTGTCGTTGATCCAGTACTACCTGGACAACGGGCAGGAGCCCAAGGCGCAGGTGCTGTTGCAGGGCTGGAAGAAAATGAACAGGGGGGATCCGGCGTTGAAATGATCGGGGCTGAACCGGACGCCCCTTCACGGTCAGTCCTGCTCCCACAGGGTTAGCGTCGTCGACTGAATCTGCATACGACGCTAACCCTGTGGGTGCAGGCGTGCCCGCGAAGACGGCCGTGCGAGCAACGCCCATCCCAGGCATGTCCCCTCCCCGTTTGCCCTGTATCGGTCAGCAAACAACGCGAACCCCTTAGATTTTTAGTGATGTCACTACGCCACTAGTGATAAGGTTCGCGGCGCTTGAAAAACCTCTCCCCCATTACATTTCGAGGCGACATGAAGCACGCCTCGGCCAATGACGGCAATGACCGTTCGCAAGGATCAACCATGGAAGCTCTCCGCAAGCTGTTCACCGTTACAGCCCTGACCACAGCACTCCTGACTTCGGGCTGTGCAAGCATCGTCGGTGACAGCAAATACCCGGTGAACGTATCGAGCACGCCTAGCGGCGCCAACTTCACCATTACCAACAAAGCCGGTGTCGTCGTACATAACGGCTCCACGCCCAACACCGTGACGCTTCCTTCCGGTCGTGGCTACTTCAAGGGTGAGGCCTACACCATCACCTTCAAGAAAGAGGGTTATGCCGATGCCAGTACCACTCTGGATACCAGCATGAGCGGCTGGTACTGGGGCAACATCCTGATTGGCGGGTTGATCGGCATGCTGGTAGTCGATCCACTGACTGGCGCCATGTACAAACTTCCCGAAGACGCCGCAGGTAACCTCGGCAGTCCGGTGGCCGGCGAAACACCAAAAAACCTGACACTGCTGGAAATCGATCAGCTGTCGCCAATCGAGCGCGCGACACTGGTTCGCATCAACTGAGAGCACCCGGCACATTCCGCCGTTCGGGATGCGCCCTTTTGTCTAGCCCCTGCGACGAAACAACGGCCGCGGCTCAATCACCGAACGCCCGTACAACACGCTCATCCCCGCCAATCCCTTCAATGCATCTTCTGCGGATTTGTCTTCACGCACGGCAAAGCTGTCGAAACCGCATTGGCGCATGTGGCTGAGTTGATCGCGCAAGACATCGCCGATGGCGCGCAACTCGCCGGCCCAGCCCAATCGCGTGCGCAGCAGATACGCCTGGCTGTACCCGCGGCCATCGCGAAAGCTCGGGAAATCCAGGGCGATCAAGGGCAGTTGGGCAAACCATGGCTGAAGGCTTTCCACTTCATCGTCCGGCCCCAGCCACACGCCGCTTTGCGACGGGTTTTCCAGCCAACGGCTCAGCGGCAGAATCGCGGCACCCACGGGCAGCGGTGCTTGCGGGTCGCGCACGAGCTTCCACGGATCATCCGCGACAATCCGCGTCATGCCCTCTTCCAGCCGCAACAGATTGTTCATGCCGACACCTCCAGCACTTTCGCATAGACCGCCTCCTTGAACGGCTCTAGCCCGATCCGTTGGAAGGCGTCGACGAACAGTTCTTCGCTCTCGCGATAACGCACAAAGGTGTCGATGATGCGCTCGATCACCTCGGGCACTTCGGCAGCGCTGAAGGACGGGCCAATGACCTTGCCCAACGCGCTGTGCTTGCCCTGGGTGCCGCCGAGGGTGATCTGGTACCACTCGGCGCCATTCTTATCGACCCCCAGAATGCCGATGTTGCCGATGTGATGGTGACCGCAGGCATTCATGCAGCCGGAGATATTGAGGCTGATTTCGCCCAGGTCGTGCAGGTAGTCGAGATCTTCGAAGCGTGCGGCAATAGCCTTGGCGATGGGGATCGACTTGGCGTTGGCCAGCGCGCAGAAGTCGCCACCGGGGCAGGCGATGATGTCGGTAAGCAATCCGGCGTTGGCACTGCCCAGATTGTGTCCGCAGGCCAGGCGCCACAGGGTGAACAGATCGGCCTTGGACACGTCAGGAAGGACGATATTCTGCTCATGGGCAATGCGGATTTCACCGAAGCCGAAGCGTTCGGACCACTCGGCCACCGCCTCCATCTGTCCGGTAGTGACATCCCCCGGTGGCGCAGCGCTGCCGGGCTTGGTCGACAACACCACGCTGGCATAGCCCGATATTTTGTGCGGCTGCACGTTACGCTGCACCCAACGAGCGAACGCCGGGTTTTTGGCCAGGTGCGTGCCGAAATCGAGATGGGTGTCGGACAGATCACGATATGGCGGTGCGACGAACGCACTGGCCACACGCTCGAACTCGTCAAGGGTCAGTTGCGCCGGGCCGTCCTTGAGGTACTGCCACTCTTGCTCCACTTCCCGGGCGAAGGCCTCGATGCCCAAGGCTTTGACCAGAATCTTGATTCGCGCCTTGTACTTGTTGTCCCGCCGGCCATGGCGGTTATACACCCGCAGCACCGCCTCTACGTAAGACAGCAGGTGCTGCCACGGCAAGCCTTCGCGGATCTGCAAGCCGAGGATCGGCGTGCGCCCCAGGCCGCCGCCCACCATGACTCGCAGGAGCATGTGTCCGTCGGAACCCGGGTAAAGATAAAGGCCGATGTCATGCATCATGATCGCCGCGCGGTCCTGCTCGGCCGAGCAGATGGCGATCTTGAACTTGCGCGGCAGGAACAGGAATTCCGGGTTGATGGTCGACCACTGCCGCAGAATTTCCGCCAACGGTCGCGGGTCAATCATTTCGTCGGCCGCAACCCCGGCAAAGGCTTCGGTGGTGATGTTGCGCACGCAGTTGCCGGAGGTCTGGATCGCATGCATTTCCACCTCGGCCAGGCGTTCGAGGATGTCCGGCACCTGAGCCAGTTCGATCCAGTTGAACTGCATGTTCTGCCGGGTGGTGAAATGGCCGTAGCCGCGATCGTAATCCCGGGCGATGCTCGCCAACGTACGCATCTGCCGGGCACTCAGCGTGCCGTAGGGAATCGCCACCCGCAGCATGTAGGCGTGCTTTTGCATGTACAGGCCGTTCTGCAGGCGCAACGGCAGGAACTCTTCTTCGCTCAGCTCACCGGCCATGAAGCGCTCGACCTGATCGCGAAACTGCGCAACCCGTTCGAGCACCAGTGCCCGATCGTAATCATCGTATTGATACATAGCTACCTCATCAGGATTGCGGGGCATCGGGCTCTGTGGCTCGTTCATAAGAGCGACTATGCGCCAGCGGTGCAGCGTGTTACAGATTCACCTGAATCGTTAAAAACCGTATCAGAGCGCGCAAGATCGCTGCAGCAGCGCAACTTATCTGATCCGCACAAATGAAATATTCCTGAGCCTGTTTTGTTTTCGCCACGGTTTTTACAGTGCACGTCATTGCAACCGTGGAAGCATCGATCATGAGCACAACAACTATCGGACAGGCCTATAACTACAAGGTCGTCCGCCAATTCATCGTGGCGACCGTGATCTGGGGCGTCGTGGGGATGGCGATGGGCGTGTGGATCGCCTCGCAACTGGTGTGGCCGCAGATGAACCTGGACCTGCCGTGGACCACCTTCGGCCGCTTGCGCCCGCTGCACACCAGCCTGGTGATTTTCGGTTTCGCCGGCAGCGCGCAATTCGCCGCCAGCTATTACGCGGTGCAGCGTACCTGCCAGGTGCGGCTGTTCTCGGACACACTCGCCGCCTTCACGTTCTGGGGCTGGCAGTCGGTGATTGTGGTGATGCTGATCACCCTGCCGCTGGGCTACACCACCACCAAGGAATACGCCGAAATCGAATTCTCCGGCGCGGTGTGGATGACCGTGGTCTGGATTGCATACGCCGTGGTGTTCTTCACGACCGTAGTGCAACGCAAGACCAGACACATCTATGTCGGCAACTGGTTCTTCGGTGCATTCATCGTGGTCATCGCCATGCTCCACGTGGTCAATCACCTGTCGATTCCAGTCGACTGGTTCAAGTCCTATCCGGTGTATTCCGGGGCCACCGACGCCATGGTGCAATGGTGGTACGGGCACAACGCCGTGGGCTTTTTCCTGACCACCGGTTTCCTGGGGATGATGTATTACTTCGTGCCGAAACAGGTGGGCCGGCCGGTGTATTCCTATCGCCTGTCGATTGTGCACTTCTGGGCGCTGATCACCCTGTACATCTGGGCCGGGCCGCACCACTTGCACTACACCGCGCTGCCGGACTGGGCGCAGTCGCTGGGCATGGCCATGTCGCTGATCCTGCTGGCGCCGAGTTGGGGCGGGATGATCAACGGTATGATGACTCTGTCCGGTGCCTGGCATAAGTTGCGCACCGACCCGATCCTGCGTTTCCTGGTGCTGTCCCTGGCCTTCTACGGCATGTCGACCTTCGAAGGGCCGATGATGGCGATCAAGACCGTCAACGCCCTCTCCCACTATACCGACTGGACCATCGGCCACGTGCACGCCGGGGCGCTGGGCTGGGTGGCGATGATTACCTTCGGTGCGACCTATCACATGGTGCCGAAGGTATTCGGACGCGATCAGATGCACAGCACGCCGCTGATCAACCTGCACTTTTGGCTGGCGACCATCGGCACCGTGCTGTACATCGCCTCGATGTGGGTCAACGGCATCACCCAGGGCCTGATGTGGCGCGCGATCAACGATGACGGCACGCTGACCTACTCCTTCGTCGAAGCCTTGCAGGCCAGCCATCCGGGATTCGTCGTGCGCTTTGCCGGCGGGGTGTTCTTCCTCAGCGGAATGCTGCTGATGGCCTACAACGTGTGGCGCACGGTGCGGGTAACGGACGTGGCGATGGCCGAACGCGAGGCGCGGTTAGCCTGATGATTGAAGTCATATTGAACATTCTGGGTGTGGCATTTTTGTGGTTCGCCATCGAGTATTGTCTGCGCCACCAGACCGCTGAGAGCCTGGACGATGCGAGCCTGATCCCGTTTGCGGATGACCCGGAAGTGGCGCGGCGGGTGGAATTGGCGACCGGGAAAACCGTTAGAACACTGCCGCCGCGAGAGGCGAAACCGGATTGGGGAACCCTGGATATTTGATGTAGCACCGATTACTGCGGGAGCAAGCTCCCACAGGGTTGTATGTCGAGATTTCAGGTACGCTCCCGGGGAATCAGGCTTTGCAGTTGTTGCGCCAGGAAGTTTGCATCGAACTCAAAAGTGTCCGGGTCTTTCAAGCCATTGGTCTTGCGCCACTGCCAGCTAGTGGATGGCGGCAGGCACACCAGTGACACGCTGCCATAACGTGCTGCTGTAAAGCCCATCACCGCCACGGAAATCTGCCCGCCGACACCCATCACCTCCGGGACGAATTCCACCGGTTTGCCAGCGATCAGGATGCTCAGCTTTTCGGTCTTGAATGGAGAGGTCTCCACCGGAACACTCGGCCCCGACGCGACATACACTTCGCGGTTCACTTCGAGCAGGTCAGGTGCCTTGACCGGTTCCAGCCACTGCTGGATCTGATCGAACAGCGCACCAATGCGCTTCGCCCACTCGGCCGATTGCGACTCGAACACTTGCTTTTTGTGCGCTTCGCTTTCGGCATAGTGGCGAAGCATTTCGCCCAGTTGCTGTACATCGTCCATAGCGGTGTTCCCTGAATAGACCGGTGTTGCGGACCTGGAGCATGGCAGATGCCCGAACGCTGCGTACGACTAAAACCTGACGACAGTTTGCACCGTCGCGTAATCGCGGGCACTGTAGGTGCGCACTTCACCTGACAAACGGAGCACGATATGCGCACCATCGGCCTGATCGGCGGCATGAGCTGGGAGTCCAGCGCCGAGTATTACCGCCTGATCAACCAGCAGGTACGCGAGCGCCTCGGGCCGTTGCGTTCGGCGAAATTGCTCATGTACAGCGTCGACTTCGGTCCAGTCGAACAGGCCCAGCACGCCGGTCGCTGGGACGATGCGGCGCTGATCCTGGTGGATGCCGCGCAGCGCTTGCAGGCGGGCGGCGCCGATTGCGTGGTGTTATGCACCAACACCATGCACAAGGTCGCCGGGCAGATTCAGGCGGCCATCGACATTCCCTTCCTGCACATCGCCGATCCGGCCGCTCAGGCCGCGGTCGAGGCCGATGCATTGATAGTGGGCTTGCTGGGCACCGCGTTCACCATGGAACAGGACTTCCTCAAGGAACGCCTCGCCGCCCGGGGCTTGACCGTGTTGGTGCCGGAGGCCGGGGAGCGCCAGGCCGTGCACCGGATCATCTACGACGAGTTATGCGTCGGCGTCATCAGCGAAACTTCGCGCCGGGTGTATCAGCAGGTCATCGCTTCGCTGGAGCAGCGCGGCGCCCAAGCGATCATCCTCGGCTGCACAGAGATTGGCCTGCTGATCAAACCCGAACACAGCGCCCTACCCTTGCTCGACACCACCGAGCTGCATGCGCAAGCTGCGGTGGCGTTCGCCCTGGGCGACTGACTCAACCGGCCCTGGGCGTACGACGCAGGCGCGCCATGCTCAAGGTGTCCACCAGTACGCCGTCGCGCACGGCGTAATCACGGAACAGGCCCTCGGTTTCGAAGCCGAACTTGCGGTACAGGGCAATGGCCGCTTCGTTGTCGGCATATACCGACAGCTCGATGCGCTGCAGATTCATCCAGTTATCGGCAATATCCAATGCCGTTGCGAGCAACTTCGACCCTACGCCTTTGCCCTGCCACGCCACCGCAACGCCCATGCCGAAACTGCCGGCATGGCTGCGACGAATGCGTGAGAACTGCTCCAGGCCAATGTTGCCGACGACCGTCCCTTGATGCAGGGCCACCACTTTCACCAGGCGTTCGTTATCCAGTGCCAGGCGACTGCGCCAGAGTTCAGTGGGTTGAAACGGCATTTGCAGGGTTTGGCGGGCGATTGCCGGATCGTTGTACAACGCGGCAATGCCTTCGATATGAGATTCGTTGAAGCGTTCGAGGGTAATGACAGGCTCGGGGGTTGGCATGGGTGAATCATCCTTGAAGCAGACATGGCCGTTCACTCTATAACGCTACCTTCGGCCGTGGCGAGAACCAATGTGGGAGCGAGCCTGCTCGCGAAGGCGTCATCACATTCAACATTGAAGGTGTCTGGACAACCGCATTCGCGAGCAGGCTCGCTCCCACAGTCAGATTGCACTCAGCTTTCGAACCACTCCCGGCGCTCGCTGAAGGTGTTTTCGATCAATTCGACGATCATCCGTACCTGCGCGTCGTCCCCGGAATCGGCGTTGACCGCCATCCACACCTGACGCCGCATGGGTTGGTCAAACAGGCCCGGCAAGGCAATCAGCCCGCGGTCGAAGTGGCTCATGTAGTGCGGCAGCAGGCCGATGCAGGCGCTGCATCGGATCATCTCCAGCATCAGCCCGTAGGATTGCAGTTGCACCGCCCCCGCCAGGCGCTGGTCCACCAGTGCATTCCATGGCCGGAAACTTTCGACATGGCCGTCCTGCCGCCATTGCACCAGGAGAAAATCGGCCAGGTCATCCAGGCATTCCGGCCTGGAGGCAACCCGCGAGTAGCGCTTGGCAATGTGCGGAAGGTAATCGAGTGGCGCCAGGCGCCGGGGTTCGGTGGTGGCAAAGCTTGGTCCCGGTAACGGCGATCCGGTCTCGCCCAGCCACACCACGACGTCGGCGCTGATCGCCTGCAATGACATTTCGCTGTCGAGCGTGATGATGTCCAGCCGAACGCTGGCGTTGCGCCGCAGCAGTGCAACCAGGTCGCGTCCGAGAATGTCATGCAGGATCGAATCCGCCACGGCCAGGCGAATCAACGGTTGCTCGATCACCGGCAAATTGCGTTCATGGGCCAGGGCGATCAATTGTGCGTGCAAGCGCAAGCCATCGCGGCTGAGGCTGAATCCATTGTCAGAATGGTTGAACAGCGAACACTGCAACTGCGTTTCCAGCAGCACCAGTTGCCTGCGCAGACGGGTGGCCTTGATGTTGAGACTGCGGGCGGCCTGCATGAAGCAACCGCAACGGGCGCTGACGGTGAAACACAGCGCCAGTTCGGGGTCGATACCCGCTGCCAACTGGCGCCATGACGCGTTTTTATCGATGGCTACACGATACTCGGCAGCACCCTGTTGGGTGCAGATTTCCATGACTGACATCGAGGACTCCCTGTCGATCGGACACTGACAGGTCCATCCTGCGGATCCTTCATGAAGCTGCTGTGACAAAGACTCAGGCGCTGGGTGTCTGCCGGAAGCTTACGGCCAGGCGATTCCAGCTGTTGATGGTGGTGACGGCGATGGTCAGGTCGACCAGTTCGCTTTCACTGAACTGGTCCCGGGTCTGGACGTAGACATCGTCGGGCACATGGCTTTCGGAGAGCAAGGTGACCGCCTCGGTCCAGGCCAGCGCGGCTCTTTCCCGGGGGTTGAAAAAGTTACTGTCGCGCCAGACCACAATGGAATACAGGCGCCGGTCGCTTTCGCCCAGGCGTCGTGCATCCACCGAGTGCATGTCGGTGCAAAAGGCACAGCCGTTGAGCTGCGAAGCACGAATCTTGATCAGGTGCAGCAGGCCCTGCTCGATGCTCAGGCTGCTGGTCAGGGCCTCCATGGCGATCATGGCTTTCATCGCCTTGGGGGACGCGCTGTAGTAATCCAGACGGGGGTTCATGGAGCGATCTCGTGCAACCGTGAGGTGATTTTCACGGTAGTCGCTGGCGCGCAAGCATGACAGATCCAATCAGGCGATTTCCCCGGTGACCAGCGCCACCAGACCAATTGACGGTTTTTCCACTGCACAACTTCTGTACTGCAAGCGGATAAGGGTAATCTTGCGCGACGCACACGCGCCTCAACAGCCCCGGAGCCTCGCCGGTATGGAACTACATGTTGTCATCAACGGCCGCAAGGATCTGGCCGGCCAGCTGTACAACCAACTGCGCAGCGCCATCGAGTCCGGTCGTCTGACCGCCGGGACGCAACTGCCGCCCAGCCGTTTGCTGGCCGAACAACTGGGTATTTCGCGCAAGACCATTTCCGATACCTACGCCCAGCTGACCTACGAAAACTTCCTCACCGGGGTGGTCGGCAAAGGCACTTACGTCAACGCGCGCGCGTCGAAGGTGCAGCGCAAACAGAGCCACACCGAGCTTGCCGGTTTCGAGGTGATCGAGTCCTGGCGCAACCTGCCGGTGTTTCTGCGTCATCCGACCCTGGAAGGCTCGCTGCGCTACGACTTCATTGGTGGCGCCACCAGCAAGGGCCAGTTCCCCCAGGATGACTGGCGGCGCTGTACCTCCCATGCACTGCGCCAGATGGCGGGTTCCAAGGGCTTGTATAGCTTGCCCGAGGGCTTGCCGGCCCTGCGTAACGCCATTGCGCAGCACATCGCGTTTTCCCGCGGGGTCAATTGTCAGGATGAGGATGTGGTGGTGTGCAACGGCGCGCAGCAGGCGCTGGACCTGATCGCCCGGGTGCTGATCAGTCCGGGCAGCCTGGTCGCCATGGAGGACCCCGGCTACCCGCCAGCGCGCCTGCTGTTCGGCACCCATGGCGCCACGGTGATTGGCGTGCCGGTGGACGCCGAAGGCATTGTGGTGGACCGGATTCCTCGCGGCACTCGCCTGATCTATGTCACCCCGTCGCACCAGTTCCCGCTGGGCATGCCCATGAGCCAGGCACGCCGGGAAGCATTGCTGGCCAAGGCCCATGAGCTGGGCGCGATCATCATCGAGGACGACTACGACAGCGAATTCCGCTATGAGGGCCGCCCCACCGATTCCCTGCAGAGCATGGATGAACGGGGGATCGTCGCTTACGTCGGGACGTTCTCGAAAACCCTGTTACCGGAGCTGCGGCTCGGCTATGCGATCCTGCCGCCGGCGATCCTCGAGGCCGTGGTGCGCGCCAAACAGCTCACCGACCTGCACACCTCGACCCTGCCGCAATGGGCGCTGGCCAAGTTCATCGCCGAAGGCTGCCTGCTCAAGCACATCCGGCGCTGCCATACGATCTATGCCGGGCGCCGCGAGCGGATCCTGACGCGCATGGCCGGCGACCTCTCGTCCTGGCTTGAGGCGGTGCCGTCTACCGCCGGCTTCCACATGGTGGTGATGTGCAAAGTGCCGATAGATATTCCATTGGTGATCGAACTGGCGAAAAAAGTCGAAGTCGGGCTCTATGCCATCGACAGTTTTTTCTATCAGGAAACGCCCAGGGCCGGGCTTTTCTTGGGTTTTGGCGCCATCGAAACCCTCGACATCGACATCGCCCTGGACCGTTTGCGCGACATCCTGCAGCAGGTGGCCTGACGGATTGGCCTGCGGCTTTATCCGGCGATTGGCTATTGGCGGTCCCAGGGGGCGGGCCTATCCTGCATAGGCGTTATCCCTCAATGAGCAGGATTCGTCCGGCCTGATTCAGGAGTGTGAGCAATGTCCCATGAAGTGATCAATACCGTACAGGTACAGGCCGCCGCCGGCCGCTCGGATGAACTGGGTAAGCAACTGCAAAAGATTGTCGAAACCCTGCGTGAACTACCGGGCTGCGAATCCTATATGGTCGACCGCTGCCCCGAGGACACCAATCGCTGGACCGTCAGCGCCCACTGGCAATCGGAAGCGGCCATGCGATCGCATTTCAACTGTCCTGAAGTCCAGGGCTTCATCAGCCTGATAGATAGCCAGTTGGCCAATGCCGTGGACTTCAACAGTTTTCCGATCGTTTAACCATTTCCCGTGGTGAGGGAACTTGCTCCCTCGCCATCATTTTTTCTCCGTTGGCCTTCCTGCAATTGGCCCCCTCGCCTTCCAGAATATTGGCTGTTTAACCTCTACAGCTTGCGCACTACTGTGGTTTGCAACAACCAACCACCGCAGGTAAAGAACCATGAACGTGTTGCGCTTTTGTGCTGCCCCTCTCGTCGCCCTGGCCCTTATTGCATCCGCATCGGCCTTTGCCCATGCCCCTTCGGAAAAAGTTACCGTCCTGCAGGACGAAATGCTGAAGAACGTCCCTGGTAAAAAAGCGCTGATGATCGAAGTCGATTACCAGCCCGGTCAATCGTCCATCGCCCACAAACACGATGGCACCACCATGGCCTATGTCATTTCCGGACAAATCACCTCCCAGGTGAAGGGCCAGCCGGCGAAAACCTACAAGGCCGGTGAGTTCTGGTATGAGCCGGCGGGGTCGGAACACCTTGTGTCGAAAAACGCCAGCGCGACCAAGCCTGCCAAGTTGCTGGTATTCATGGTTTTGGCCCCGGACGAGAAAGTGTTGATCCCATTGGAACACTGATGGCTGAACGTACAGCTATAAATAAAAAGGCTCGAATCGTGAATTCGGGCCTTTTTATTTCCCGACGCAATTAGCCGGAGACTTTTAAACCAAACAAAACTATTGACCGCCGGATAAGTGCGGACATTGGTTATTTAAATAAATCATCCAGGGTTTAGTCTTGACTCACCGTCGGTATAGCACCGGCAACTTAACTTTCGACTAAAGTTGTTTCACTGGAGAAACACCATGAAACTTGCGCTTGCCAGTACGTTCACCATGGCTGTTGTTTTAACCGGTTGCTCGATTCCCACTGCGCCGACGGCGGTCTCTTCACTGAGCGGTATCTTTACCGAACCGGTAGGCCGTAGCAGTACTACCCTGATAACCAACGGCAGCCATATCTCGCTGGGTATTGTCTACAGCCAGAATACCCAGACCAACCGCGCCTATCTTCGGGACTACCAGGCCAACGCCGGAACCGGTTTCGGCCAGAGCCTGCTGGTACAGCCAATCCATGACGCCTATGTAACCACCTCCAGGCCAGACATGGCCGTTGACTGGGTCAAGGCTTCCATGCAGCGGCAGTTCGGCTCGGTTATCGTATACCCGGACATGCAGAGCCTCAGGGCGGCGAAACCGGATGTGATAGCGGTAATTGACACCCGCAGCCAACTGATGACCTCGCGCAGTTCAGACATACAAGCAGATGTCAGTGCGGTTTTTTACGACAAGAACTTTAACTACATCGGTACTGCACAAGGGCATGACGCCAAAGCACTCAGCCCGGTGTGGGCCGACTATAAACGCAGTGAAGAGATAGTTGCGGACATTAACGAACAACAGAATGTACAAGTCAGGGCGCTGCAAAAGTTTGACCAGTCGCTCAGTAATTTATTGACCAACCCGACAAGTAATGTGTCGATGGTTGATAATAAATCCAGCCAGAAGTTGTATTGACTTCAATGGCCCCATCGCGAGCAGGCTCGCTCCCACAGTGGGCTTCTGTTGTACACAAAATCTGTGTTCACTGAAGAATGACTGTAGGAGCGAGCCTGCTCGCGATGGGGCCCGGTCAGCCACCACAAAACCCAGGTCAAAAAAAACCCGCATCTCTCGATGCGGGTTTTTTCATCCAGCGCCTATCAGGCAGCCGGTTCCAGCTCGGCGGCGACTGCGGCAGGCACTACCGCCTGACCGCTCAACGCCAGGTCCAGCAGTTCGCGGTTGGCCACCGCGTACATGGCGTAGTCGGTGCCGCTGGCGGCACGGATTTCCACCAGCATGACGCGCCAGCGTTCGATCATGCTTTCGTGCTGCGCCATCCACAGGGAGAGCCGTGTTTCCACGTCCTGGGTGCCGTCGCCCTGTTGCAGGACCGAGATGGTGATCGCGCGTTGCTGCCAGTCGACGTCATCGCGGAACGCTTCACGGGCCAGGGCCTGCCAGTTGTTTTCAACCGGCAGAGCGCTGATCTGTTGGATGTACCAGGTGATGTCCAGCGCGCTGCCCACGGCGAAGTAAGCCTTGGCCACCTCAGCCGGGTCCTGGCCAGTCACGTCGGAAGCCTCGATGATCGGCAGCAGGGTATACAGGTGCGAGGTACCAGCCACCATACGCGCCAGAAGCTCCGGAACACCGGCTTCGACGTAAGCCTGATAACGGCTCTGCCAGGTTTCACGGATCTCGCCACTGAGCAACTCGTCAAGCTTCAGACCCAACTCCTTCAGGTGCGGACCGAAGTGGGCGACATCGCGGGCAGCATTCTGCTCATTGCGACGGGCACGCAGGAACCAGCGCGTCGCGCGACGCCCCAGACGCATCAGCTCGTCCATCAGCTCCAGTTGCACGTCGGCGGAGACCTGGTAGTCCAGGTTCTCGATCTGACGGAACCAGTGCGGGAGATGGAAAATGTCACGCACGATCACATAAGCGCCGGCCACGTTCGCCGGGCTCATGCCGGTCGACTCTTTGAGTCGTTGAACGAAGGTGATGCCCATGTGGTTGACCAGATCGTTGGCGATCTGGGTGCTGACGATTTCGCGCTTCAGGCGGTGACGACGCATCGCCGCGGAGAACTTGCTCACCAGGGTTGGCGGGAAAGCGGTTTCCATGTCGCGGGTCAGGTAGTCGTCGTCCGGCACCAGGGAGCCCAGCAACTGCTCCTTGAGGTCGATCTTGCTGTAGGAGATCAGCACCGACAGCTCGGCACGGGTCAGGCCATGGCCTTCGGCAATGCGCTCGTTGATGGCTTCTTCAGCCGGGAGGAACTCGATGGCGCGATCCAGCTTGCCGCGGCCTTCCAGATCGTTCATCAGGCGCTTGTATTCGGCAATCCGCGGCAATGCACGGCGGGCTGCCAGAGACAGGGCCTGAGTCTGCTTGTAGTTGTTGCCCAGCACCAGACCACCGACTTCGTCGGTCATGCTCGCCAGCAACTCATTACGTTGCTTGTCGGTCATGTCGCCGGCCTGAACCACTTCGTTCAGCAGGATCTTGATGTTCACTTCGTGGTCGGAGCAATCCACGCCACCGGCGTTGTCGATGAAGTCGGTGTTGGAACCGCCGCCATTGAGGCCGAACTCGACGCGACCCAGTTGGGTCATGCCCAGGTTACCGCCCTCGCCCACGACTTTGCAGCGCAGTTCGTTGCCGTTCACGCGCAGCGCATCGTTGGCCTTGTCGCCGACATCGGCGTGGCTTTCAGTGCTGGCCTTGACGTAAGTACCGATACCGCCGTTCCACAGCAGATCCACCGGTGCCTTGAGCAAGGCATTGAGCAGTTCGGTCGGTGTCAGCTTGTCGGCCTTGATGTCGAAGCGTTCCTGCATTTGCGGGGAAATCGCAATGCTCTTCGCGCTACGGGAGAAAATGCCGCCACCTTCGGACATCAGGCTGGTGTCGTAGTCCGACCAGGCCGAACGTGGCAGGTCGAACAGGCGCTGACGCTCGGCGAAGCTGCTGGCTGGTTCAGGGTTCGGGTCGATGAAGATGTGCAGGTGGTTGAACGCTGCGACCAGTTGCAGCTTGTCGGACATCAGCAAGCCGTTACCGAACACGTCGCCGGCCATGTCGCCGACGCCCACCACGGTGATGCTGTCTTCCTGGACATTGATGCCGCGCTCGCGGAAGTGGCGCTGTACGCCAACCCACGCGCCCTTGGCGGTGATGCCCATTTTCTTGTGGTCGTAACCGGCCGAACCACCGGACGCAAACGCGTCACCCAGCCAGAAGCCGTAGTCGATGGCGATGCCGTTGGCGATGTCGGAGAAGGTCGCAGTGCCCTTGTCCGCGGCCACCACCAGGTACGGGTCATCGTGGTCATGACGCACGACGTTGGCCGGCGGCACCAGGGCGCCGTCTTTCAGGTTGTCGGTGATGTCCAACAAGCCCGAAATGAAGATGCGGTAGCAGGCGATGCCCTCGGCCGCGATCTCGTCACGGCTGCCGCCCAGTGGCAGGCGACGCGGCAGGAAGCCGCCCTTCGCACCCACCGGCACGATCACCGAGTTCTTCACTTGCTGGGCTTTTACCAGGCCCAGGACTTCGGTACGGAAGTCTTCTTCACGGTCGGACCAGCGCAGGCCACCGCGAGCCACGTTGCCGAAGCGCAGGTGTACGCCTTCGACGCGCGGCGAGTAAACGAAGATTTCGAACTTCGGAACCGGCTTCGGCAGTTCAGGGATCAAGTGCGGGTTGAACTTGAAGCTGAAGTACGACTTGTTATGGCCGTTGGCGTCGGTCTGGTAGAAGTTGGTGCGCAGGGTGGCCTTGATCAGGTCCAGGTAGCGACGCAGGATGCGGTCTTCGTTCAGTACCTGGACGTCGTCCAGGGCGCTGAGGATCGCGTGTTCCAGGCGTTGCTGCTTGTCGTCCAGATCGTCGCCGGTCAGCTTGCGCGCCAGGTAGAAACGGGTCTTGAACAACCGGGTCAGCTCGCGAGCGATGTCGGTGTGGTTGTTCAGGGTGCTGGCGATGTAGCCCAGGTCGAAGCCCAGACGAATCTGCTTCATGTAGCGGGCGTAGGCACGCAGCAGCGCAACGTCGCGCCATGGCAGGCCGGCGGTCAGCACCAGACGGTTGAACGCGTCGTTCTCGGCTTCGCCACGCACGATGTGGACAAAGGCGTCCTGCAGCGTGTCGTTGAGTTGCTGGATGTCGAGTTCCAGGCCTTCGGCGGCAGTGAACGCGAAGTCGTGAATCCAGAACTCGCGGCCACTGTTGTGGCGCAGGCGGTACGGGAACTCACCCAGCACGCGCAGGCCGAGGTTTTCCAGGATCGGCAGCACGTCGGACAGCGCCAGCGGGGTATCGGCGTGGTACAGCTTGCAGTGCAGCATGCGCTGGCCGGACACCTGGCCCAGCGGCTGGTAGAAGCTCATCACCAGCGGATTTTTTTCGTTCAGGCTCAGCAGATGCTGCATATCGACCACAGCCGAATGCGCTGCGAAACGCTCGCGGTAACCGGCCGGGAAGCCTTTCGGGAAGTCGGCCAGCACGTTGGTGCCATGGGCTTCACCGAAGCTTTCAACAGTCAGGGCGGCGTAGTCGTCCTGCCAGCTGCGGCAGGCCTGCACCACTTCTTTTTCCAGCAGCAGCGGGTCGATGTCGAGGCGGTTTTTCGGGTCGACGCGCAGGATCAGTTGCACGCGGGCCAGCACGGACTCGGAGAAGAAGGTCCAGAACTCGCAATCGGTCGCTTTCAGGCGATCCATCAGCACTTGCTGGATCTTCTGGCGCACTTCGGTGGAATAGATGTCGCGCGGCACGTAGGCCAGGCAGTAGCAGAAACGACCGTATGGATCTTTGCGCAGGAACACGCGAATCTTGTTGCGTTCCTGGATCTGCACGATCGACATCACGGTGCTGAACAGCTCGTCCACCGGGGTCTGGAACAGATCGTCGCGCGGCAGCACTTCGAGCACCTGTGCCAGTTCCTTGCCCAGGTGAGCCTTGGCCTGGAAGCCGGAGCGGCGTTCGATTTCCTCGACCTTGCGGCGGATGTACGGGATGACCCGCACGCTCTCGCCATACACCGACGAGGTGTACAGGCCCATGAAACGGCATTCCTTGATGACCTTGCCGTCGGCGTCGATTTCGCGGATCGACACGAAATCCGGGTAAGCCGGACGGTGGACACGGCTTGGGTGCGAAGCCTTGGCGAACGACAGCAGGGTCGGTTCGCGCAGGTAGTTCACGGCGTAGTCTTCGATACGCAGGTCATCGTAGGTCAGACCGGTACGCAGCAGCTTGGTCAGGCCAAGGAAGGAGTCCTTGTCATAGACGATGTGGCCGCCATCGGCTTCATCGCTGACCACAAACTCTTCGTAGCCGAGGAAGGTGAAGTGGTTACCCACCAGCCATTCCAGGAAGCTCTTTATTTCGCTCTTCTCATCGCCATCGACGGCGAACCGGCTGTTGTCCAGCATGGTCAGGATGTCCTGGACCTTGGCCTTCATCGGCTCGAAATCACCGACGGCCACGCGGACTTCACCGAGCACCTGCTCCAGCTCTTTGCTCAGCACATTGAGCTCGGCGGTGTTGGCGCAGCGGTCAATTTCCAGGTACATCAGCGACTCTTGCTGAATGTCGTCGCCCTGGGTGCCTTTAGGCAGGATTTCCAGCAACTCGCCCTTGCTGCCACGACGCACGCTCAGCACGGTGGTTTGCAGGGTATGGATGCTGTAGCCGCGGCGGTTCAGCTCGGTACGCACCGAGTCCACCAGGAAAGGCAGGTCGTGGTGCAGCACTTCGACCGCGGTGTGGGTCGACTGCCAGCCGTGGCGTTCGTAATCGGGGTTGTAGACGCGCACTTGCGGCTGCGCGTGATCGAAGCGCTCAAGCAGGCGCCATGCAGAAAGGGTGCAACCAGCAAGGTCGGACAACCGACGCTGGGTCAGCTCGTCAAGGGAAATGATGCCGAAGAATTGTTCAGCGAACAGCGCCACTTGTGGCAGTGCCTGTTCACTGATGTGCTGCGCCAGTGCCGCTTGCAGTTGGTGCTGGAAGTCGGCTTTGCTGGCTGCGGTGAAGAACGCCATCTGTGGTACTCCGCTTGGGCTTGTTATTGATGGAAGCGTCGCGCGAAACCCCTTTCGGGGCTACGTTTCAAAGCTAGCCGTCACCCTGTTCCTGATTCTCGGGCAGAGGAAACAGGGTGACAGGTGGGTGAAGCTGGACGAGACACTCAGGTCACATTCACCTTCCGTGAATGGGCATCTGCAAAAACGACTGGACTGCGTGCAGCGCAATGTCTTTACGGGTGCTCATCCGTTGCGCAGCTTAACCAGTGCGGCAAGGCCCGTGCTTGCGGTGCTGCGACATATTCGGTCATCGGTACGCAGCTCAAGGCATGCGCATCGAACAACACTAGCATTTGCACAGGAAAATGACGGTTTTCCGTCCGGTTTTACGGGACATTCGTACCAGAAATGACCAGTAACACTCTGTCCGCCCACGACCCGGTCATCGACACTCAACCAAGCAGAAATGTGCGCGGGCTGGCAGAATCGCCCTTTGCTGCGTTTACCACGCCCGTCGAGCCAGGAATTTCCCATGAAAATGAAAACCGCCCTCTTGATCGTCAACCCTTGCGACGACGAAGAAGACAACATGGCCATGCTGTGCTGCCACAGCGAACAGGGCGAAATGTTCCTGATGAGCCGCTACCCCGATGAAGACGAGCTGGAAATCACCCTCGACGGCGAGCCTTCGACCCTTGATGGCGTGAAAGTCACCCTCAGCCCTTCCCTGCTGAAGATCGAAATTGCGGCTGCCGATGCCGATGTGCTGAATGGGGATGATGTGCTGGAAATCACCTTCGACCCGGACATGGTGGATTTGGCTGAAGTTGAGCTGACCTTGAAGACTATTCTTGATGGCACTGGCACCTTTATCCGCCAGATTTGAGGTGTTTGATCTGCCCTCGTCGCGAGCAGGCTCACTCCTACAGTTGATCGTCGTACACCGTCAATGCAGGAGTGAGCCTGCTCGCGATGGGGCCGGTACAGCCACCCAGCCGCTCCACTGCTACAAAAATCCAGCAATTGCCCCAACCATTTCCCGCACTTTGCGCAAAATGCCGTTAGTCGCCGCCCCCCGCGATGGATTAAAGTAACGCCCCCAGCCCTGGCGTATTTCCAACGTCCTCGGCCACCCTTTTGCAGGAACAGTCATCGATGGAACATCGTGAAGCGCTGCTGGCGCTGCGAACCTTTCTTTCAACGCAGATTCTCGGCCAGGAAAAGCTCATCGAGCGCTTGCTCATCGCCCTGCTCGCCGACGGCCATATGCTGGTCGAGGGGGCTCCCGGCCTGGCCAAGACCAAGGCCATCAAAGAACTTGCCGAAGGCATCGAAGCTCAGTTCCACCGCATCCAGTTCACCCCCGACCTGTTGCCAGCCGACATTACCGGCACGGAAATCTACCGCCCGGAAACCGGCAGCTTCGTGTTCCAGCAAGGCCCGATCTTCCACAACCTCGTGTTGGCGGATGAAATCAACCGTGCCCCGGCCAAGGTCCAGTCAGCCTTGCTCGAAGCCATGGGCGAGCGGCAAGTCAGTGTCGGGCGCAGCACCTATGAGCTGTCGCCGCTGTTCCTGGTGATGGCCACGCAGAACCCGATCGAGCAGGAAGGCACCTACCCGCTGCCGGAAGCCCAGCTCGACCGCTTCCTGATGCATGTGAAGATCGGTTTCCCGGACGCGACGGTTGAACGCAAGATCCTGCAACAGGCCCGTGGCGAAGCGCTCAACGGCGAAGCGAAGCCTGAGCGTCGGGTGACTCAACAGACGATTTTTGTCGCGCGCAAGGAAATCCTCGGTCTGTACATGGCCGACGCCGTGGAGGAATACCTGGTGCAGCTGGTCATGGCCACTCGCACCCCGGCCAAGTTCGATCCGGAGATGGCCGAGTGGATCGCCTACGGCGCCAGCCCCCGCGGTTCGATTGCCCTGGACCGCTGCGCCCGCGCCCACGCCTGGCTGGCCGGACGCGATTTCGTCAGCCCCGAGGATATCCAGGCCGTGCTGTTCGACGTGCTGCGTCATCGCATCATTCTTTCCTTTGAAGCCGAAGCCGCTGGCATCGATCAGGACCGTGTGGTCCAGCGGATTCTCGACGTCGTAGCCGTCGCTTGACCCCGATGAACGCCAGCCTGCCGCCCGAGCCGGGCATCCGCGTCAGCCTCGCCGACCTGATCGAGATGCGCCATCGCGTGCGCGAAGTGCAGCTGTTTTCCACGCCGAGCCAACGCAGCCCGCTGATCGGCCTGCACCATTCCAAATTGCGCGGGCGTGGCGTCGACTTCGATCAGGTGCGGGTCTATCAGGCCGGCGACGATGTGCGCACCATTGACTGGCGCGTGACTGCGCGTACCCAGGAGCCACACACCAAGCTGTTCCACGAAGAACGTGAGCGGCCGATTTTCATCATGGTCGAACAAAGCCGCCGGCTGTTTTTCGGTTCGGGCCTGATGTTCAAGTCGGTGCTCGCCGCCCAGGCCGCGAGCCTGATCGGTTGGGCGGCCCTGGGGCACAACGACCGGGTCGGCGGCCTGGTGTATGGCGACAATGTGCATTACGAAATCAAGCCTCGGCGCAGCAAGCAAAGCCTGCTGCAGTTGCTCAACCGGCTGGTGCGGGTCAACCAGTCGCTGACCACCGAAGGCGAACCGGACCGCGACGCCTTCGGTATCGCCCTGCGCCGCGCCCGGGAAGTGTCACGCCCGGGCAGTCTGGTGATCGTGATTTGCGATGAACGCGCCCTGTCGGACAGTGCCGAGCAACAGCTGAGCCTGTTATCGCGCCATTGCGACCTGTTGCTGCTGCCGCTGTCCGATCCGCTGGATCATGCCCTGCCCGCCGCCGGCCTTTTACGTTTCGCCGAGCGCGGTGCGCAACTGGAGCTCGACACGCTGAATTTCGACCTGCGCCAGACCTACCGGGCCCAGGCCGAAGCACGCATCGCTCGCTGGGAGCTGCTCGCGCAAAAACTGCGGGTGCTGATGATGCCCCTGAGCACCCAGAGCGAGATGGTCGAGCAATTGCGCGAATACCTGAACCCACAGAATGCGGGGAAAGGTCGATGAGCAGCCTTGACCAACTGCAACCACTGATATCCCCGCCACCGGTGGAGTTCTGGCCTCCGGCACCGGGTTGGTGGCTGCTGCTTCTGTTGGTGCCACTGATCGGTTTTGGCCTGTGGAAGCTGCGGCACTTCATTCCACGCAAACGCCCGGTGGTACGCGCCGAACAGCCGCTGGACCCGGTGCGCCTGGCCGCCCTGGCCGAGCTGGCCTTGATGCCCAAACCCTACGACGGTGCGCCGGCCGGTGCCTGGCTGCAGCAACTCAACGGTTTACTCAAGCGCCTGTGCCGCAACCACTACCCCTACAGCCAGAGCCACACCCTCAACGGCCGCAAGTGGCTGGCATTCCTCGACAATCGGTGTCCGGCAGCCGGGCTGACCCGCTGGATGGTGCTGGTCGAAGGCGCCTACAAACCCGAATGCAAACTCGACGACAAGGCCATCGCCGGCCTGACCCAGGCCGTCGACACATGGATTCGCAAGCATGTTTGAGTTCGCCTGGCCGTGGATCTTCGCCCTGTTGCCGCTGCCGTGGCTGATGCGCATCGTATTGCCGGTGGCCGACAGTGGCGAACCGGCGCTCAAGGTCAGCTTCCTCAGCGATCTGGAAGGCCTCGCCGGGCGTCGCGCCCGGGCCAACCTGCCGGCATGGCGCCAGCAGGCACCCTTCATACTGCTGTGGCTGTTGCTGTTGCTCGCGGCGGCGCGCCCACAGTGGCTCGGCGAACCCTTGCCGATTGCCGCCAGCGGCCGTGACTTGCTGGTGGCGGTGGACGTTTCCGGTTCCATGGACTTCCCTGACATGCAGTGGCAGGACGAAGAAGTGAGTCGACTGGCGCTGGTCCAGCACTTGCTCGGCGATTTCCTCGAAAGCCGCGAAGGTGACCGGGTCGGCCTGATCCTGTTCGGTAGCCAGGCCTACCTGCAAGCGCCGTTGACTTTCGACCGCCATACCGTACGCGTCTGGCTCGACGAAGCGCGCATTGGTATTGCCGGCAAAAACACCGCCATCGGCGATGCCATCGGTCTGGCCCTCAAGCGCCTGCGCTCGCGCCCGGCAACCAGCCGCGTGCTGATTCTGGTCACCGACGGCGCCAACAATGGCGGTGAAATCGACCCGCTTACCGCTGCGCGGCTGGCGGCCAGGGAAGGCGTGAAAATCTACCCGATCGGCATCGGTGCCGATCCGGAGCAAAGCGGCTCCGTGGGCTTGCTCGGTGTCAATCCGAGCCTGGACCTTGACGAGCCGTCCCTCAAAGCCATCGCCGAAGCCACCGGCGGCCAGTATTTCCGCGCCCACGATGGCAACGAACTGCAATCGATCAAGGACACCCTTGACCAACTCGAGCCCGTGGCCCAGCAACCGACCCAGGCCCGCCCGGCCCAAGCCTTGTATCACTGGCCACTGGCCCTGGCGCTGTGGTTGAGCATGCTGCTGCTGGCCCCCGTACTCTGGCCGGACAACCCGTTGCAACGCTTGCTTACCAAGGATCTGTTTTTGCAGACGCAATTGCTGCCCGACTGGCGCCAGCGGCTCAAACGCCTGCGCCTGCGGAGGCGCCGATGAGTGCGCTGTGGCCTTACTGGTTCCGCCCCTGGTGGCTGTTGTTGCTGCCGGTGCTTGGCTGGCTGCTCTGGCAACTCTGGCATCGCAAGAAGCGCGCCGGGCGCTGGCAGATGATCCTGCCACCGGCCTTTCACGCAGCACTGCTCAGCGGTGGCAGTGGTCGCGACAGTAAATTGCCCTGGATCGCCCTCGGTCTGGCGTGGCTGTTGACCGTGCTCGCCTTGTTGGGTCCGAGCTGGCAGCGTGTCGAGCAGACCAGTCAAAAGCCCGCCGACCCGCTGGTGGTGATTCTCGAGCTGACCCCGGAAATGCTCGCCACCGACGTCACGCCCAACCGACTCGAACAGGCACGACGCAAGCTGCTTGATCTGCTGCAGATTCGCAGCGACGCGCAAACCGCCATCGTCGTCTACGCCGGCAGTGCCCACACGCTTGTACCGCTGTCAGATGATCTTTCCACCAGCCGCAATCTGCTGGATGCACTGAAACCGTCGTTGATGCCGGAGGCCGGTCATCGCGCCGATCTGGCGGTGCTCAAGGCCCTCTCGCTGCTCGATCAGGCTGCTTTGGGCGACGGCCGGATCCTGCTGATCGGTTCGTCCCTGACCGACCAGGAGCGGCTGGGCATCCGCCGCGCGCTGATCGGCAAATCGACTCAATTGCTGATGCTCGGCATCGGCACCGCCGAAGGCTCGCCGATCACCCAAGAGGACGGCAGCTTCCTCAAGGACGAACAAGGCGCAATCCTCGTGCCGCGCCTCGACGAGCCCGGCTTGAAAAATTTTGCCAGTGACCTGGATGGGCGCTATCGCCAGGCGCGCCTGGACGATAGCGACCTGCACGCCCTTGGCCTGCTCGACGGTCCACGCCACTTGCGCAACGACGGTCAGACCTTGCGCCTGGACACCTGGGCCGATCAGGGTTACTGGCTGCTGCTGCCACTGTTGCTGCTCGCGGCCTGCGCGGGACGTCGCGGTTGGCTGCTGTGCCTGCCACTGCTATTGGCGCTGCCTCAACCGAGCTACGCCTTCGACCTCGCGGACCTTTGGCTGCGCCCTGATCAACAAGGCCTGCATTTACTCAAGCAGAAGCGCCCCGCCCAGGCCTCGCGACGTTTCGAAAACCATCAGTGGCAAGGCGTGGCGCTCTATGAGGCCGGCGACTACACGGGCGCCGCCGAGCGGTTTGCCGAAGGCGACGATGCCCACGCCCACTACAATCGAGGCAATGCCCTGGCCAAAAGCGGTGAACTGGAGGCTGCACTGGACGCTTACGAGCAGGCACTGGAGCGTCAACCGGATCTGCGTCCGGCACTGACCAACAAGGCGCTGGTCGAACGTCTGCTCAAGGAGAAAAACACGCCACCCCCTCCTGAGCCAGACGCCAGCAACGCCCGGACCGAAGCCGAATCCCGGGAGCCGCCGCCCGGTGCCGCCGCCCAGCCCTCGAGCAGCGGCGAACCGAAAACCGAGGGGCAACCGCCCCGCCCGGGTGAGGAGCAACAGCACACCAGAGCGCCGAAACCGGGGACCAACGAGGTACCGGGCAGCGAACTGGGTGACGAACAACACACCACACCGCCCTTGCGCCCGGCCACCGACAGCATCGAAGGTGAACAGCGCCAGGCACTGGAGCAGTGGCTGCGACAGATCCCGGATGACCCCGGTGAACTGCTCAGGCGCAAATTCTGGTACGAACAGCAACAACATCAGGATCAGGAAGAAACTCGATGACCCGCTTCACCGTTTTATTGCTCGCGCTGCTGCATGGCCTGTTGTTCTGCACGGTTCAGGCACAGGCAGCAGAACTGGTCGCCAGTGTTGATCGCAGTCGCCTGAGCTCGGGCGAGACGGTCGAGCTGACCCTGGAATCAAGTGATGTCACCCAGTTCGGCAAACCTGACCTGGCAGCGCTTGAGCCTTTGTTCGAAGTACGCGGCACACGCCAGGTCAACCAGCTGAACACCCTGAGCGGTGAAAACCAGGCCACTACTCGCTGGATCGTCACCCTTTTGCCCCGGCAAAACGGCAGCGTGGTGATTCCGTCACTGCAACTGGGTGAACTGCAGAGCCAGCCGATCACCCTGCAAGTGGTCGAGAGCGAAACACCGGACATCCCGGACAAGCGTGCCGCGGTGTTCATTGATGCCAGCCTCGATCAAACCAGCGTGTACGTACAGGCCCAGGCGGTTCTGACCCTGCGCATCTACCATTCGGTATCGCTGTACGACGACAGCAGCCTGCCACCCTTGCAGATACCTGACGCGCGCATCGAACAATTGGGCGAATCGCGCACCTACGAAAAAGACATCGACGGCCTGCGCCACGGCGTGATCGAAATGCGCTACGCGATCTACCCGCAACACAGTGGCGAACTGATCATTCCGGCACAGGTCTTCAACGCCGCGCTGGTCGACCCGCAACCGGTACAGGACGCCGCCCAGGGACCGAAAGCCGGCAAGCTGATGCGCGTCACTTCGGCCGAACTGTTGTTGACGGTCAAGGCCAAGCCCATCACCTATCCGGCCGATGCCCCCTGGCTGCCAGCGCGCAGCCTGACCCTGAGCGAAAGCTGGAACCCGGAGCCGGATCACACTCAGGTCGGTGATTCACTGACCCGCAGCCTGACGGTAAAAGCCGAAGGCTTGTCCAGCACCCAACTGCCACCGCTGCCCGGCACCGATGTCGGTGGTCTGCGTCGTTACCCGGATCAACCGGTGCTCGGCAACCAGAACAGCGAACGCGGCCTGGTCGGCAGCCGTGAAGACCGCGAGGCCCTGGTGCCGACACGGACCGGCGCCATCGAATTGCCCACCGTCGACGTGGTCTGGTGGAACACCTTTGAAGACCATCTGGAACACAGCAGCCTGCCGGCTCGCACACTGCACGTGACGGCCAACCCGAGCCTGATGGTCGACACCCCCGCCGGTGCCTCACCGGTCGATGCCGGCACCGACAGCGAAGCAATCTGGCGCTGGAAACTCAGCACCCTGATCCTGGCCTGCACCACCCTGCTCGGCTTCGGTCTCTGGTGGCGTGGCCGCTGGCAACCGGCGGTGGCGCGAGTCGCTCAAACCGGCCCGAGCCCGCGCACCGTACTCGACGACCTCAAGCGCGCGTGCCAGGCCAACGATTCCCACGCCACCCGCCAGGCCCTCGACGCCTGGGCCCGCCAACAACCGGAAACCCTGGCCGACATGGCCGCCCGCTTCGTGCCACTGTCCAACGCCCTCGACGGCCTGAACGGCGCGCTGTACAGCGAAACCGGCCAGTACTGGCAAGGTGACGAGTTGTGGCGGGCGATCAAGGCGATCCCGATGGCCGAACGGGTGCAGGACCCGGTCGGTGACAGTGGGTTGCCGCCGCTTTATCCCAAATAATCTAAAAGCAGCGTCAGTAACTGACTCTGGCGCTGCTTCTGTATGGAATTGCTCATGCGTCTGTTTCACACCTCCGACTGGCACCTCGGGCAGAACCTGCACGGCCAGGATCGCGATTTCGAACACGGCTGTTTTCTCGAGTGGCTGTTGCGCCTGCTGAAACTGGATCAACCGGACGTACTGTTGATCGCCGGCGATATCTTCGACACGGTCAATCCGCCAGTCAAAGCCCAGGAACGCCTCTACGACTTCATCGTCAGCGCCCACGAACAGCAGCCGTTGCTGACCATCGTGATGATCGCCGGCAACCACGATTCCGGCTCGCGGATCGAACTGCCCGCACCCTTGATGCGGCGCTTACGCACTCATGCGCTCGGTCGTGTGCTGTGGCTGGACGACGGGCAACTGGATGCCGAGCGCTTGCTACTGCCCTTACCCGACGCCAATGGTGAAGTCGCCGGCTGGTGCCTGGCGCTGCCGTTCCTGCGCCCGGCGGAAGTCACCGGCGCGCATTTGGGCGACAACTACCTGCGCGGGATCGGTCAGGTTCACGAATGGCTGATCGAAGCGGCCAATGCCAAACGCCAGCCGGGCCAGGCACTGATCGCCATCAGCCACGCACACATGGCCGGCGGCTCGGTGTCGGAAGACTCCGAGCGCAGCCTGATCATCGGCAATGCCGAAGCCCTGCCCGCCAGCCTGTTCGGGCCGAGCATCAGCTACGTCGCCCTCGGTCACTTGCACAAGCCGCAGAAGGTCAATGGCGAAGAACGCATCCGCTACAGCGGCTCGCCGATCCCGTTGTCATTCTCCGAGATCAGCTATCAGCACCAGATTCTCGACATCAAGCTCGACGGCGAAACCCTGGTTAGCGTCGAACCGAAACTGATCCCCCGCGCGGTCAACCTGCAGCGCATCGGCCCGGCGCCATTGAGCGAGATCCTGCTGCAACTGGCGGACCTGCCGAACATCGACCTGTTGGCCGAGATCCAGCGCCAGCCTTGGCTGGAGGTGCGGGTGCGCCTCGACGAACCGCAGCCCGACCTGCGCAATCAAGTGGAAACCGCCCTGCAAGGCAAGGCCGTGCGTCTGGTGCGCATCGCCGCCGAGTACGCCGGCAACGGCGGCCGTGACGGTGCCGACAAAGGCAGCACGCTGATCGAACTGGACCAGCTCACGCCTCAAGAACTGTTCAGCCGCGCCTGGCAGGACAACTACGGCAGCGAGGTGGACGAGCAGACCCTCAAGGACTTTGCCGAGCTGCTGCAGGACGTGCAGATGGAGAGCGAACAACCATGAAAATCCTCGCGATCCGCCTGAAAAACCTCGCCTCGCTGGCCGGGCCATTTGAAATCGACTTCACCGCCGAACCCCTGGCCAGTGCCGGACTGTTCGCCATCACCGGCCCCACCGGCGCCGGCAAAAGCACCCTGCTCGATGCCCTGTGCCTGGCACTGTTTGGCGCCGTACCGCGCCTGAACAACACCGGCCGCGACGCCAAGGTGCCGGACGCCGACGGCGAAATCGCTACCGGCGACCCGCGCACCCTGCTGCGTCGCGGCACGGGTGAAGGCTATGCGGAAGTGGATTTCGTCGGTGTCGACGGCCGTCGTTATCGCGCCCGCTGGGAGGCCAATCGTGCCCGGGAAAAGGCCGCCGGCAAGCTACAGGCCAGCCGCCAGAGTTTGCGCGACATCGATCAGGATCAATTGCTCGCCAGCCAGAAAGGCGAATACAAGACTCAGCTCGAAGCCGCGCTAGGCCTGAATTTCGAACAGTTCACCCGCGCGGTGATGTTGGCGCAAAGCGAGTTCAGCGCGTTCCTCAAGGCTGACGACAACGACCGCAGCGAACTGCTGGAAAAACTCACCGACACGGCGCTCTACACGCGCCTGGGTCGTCGCGCCTTCGACAAGACCAAGGAAGCCCGCGAGGCGCACAAGCTGCTGCAGGATCAGGCCAGTGGTGTGACGCCGCTGTCACCCGAAGCCCGTGCGGAACTGGATGCACGCTTCAACGAAGCACAGCAGCAGCTCAAGGCCCGGCAGGCGCAACTCAAACAGCTTGAACTGCAGGACACCTGGCTCAAGGACCTGCGTCGCTTGCAGGACGAACATCTGGCTGCGACTGAACAGCTGCAATCGGCACAGACCCACTGGGAAGCCCTTTTCAGTGAGCGCTTGAGGCTCACTCGCCTCGAACAACTGGCCCCGCAACGGCACCAGTTCGCCCGTAAAGCCGAGGTCGATGCGCTGCTGACACCCTTGGCAACGCACATTGCCCTGCACACGCAGCAGCACGGCGAACTCGGCGAGCGCCAGACGCAGCTTGAGCAGCAACTAAGCAGCGCCCGGATCGCCTTGAGCGAAACCCAACAGCGACAAACCGACAGCACGCCGTTGCTGCGTCAGGCCTTCGAAGCGCAAAGCACCCTCGCCCGCCTCGCCAAGGACACCGCCCTCAGCGCCGAAGCCAGGCAACAGGCGCAACAGGCCTGCACCCAGGGCCTGGGCACGATCCAGACCTTGCTCGATCAGCAAGCCCGTGGCGCCGCGGACTTGCAGCGCATCGCCACCGGCCTGGAGCAAAGCACTCATCTGGCACCGTTGAGCGATGCCTGGAATGCCTACCGTGATCGCCTGCAACAGTTGATGTTGATCGGCAACCGGATGAATCAGGGCCAGACCGAACTGGCCAGCCTCGAACACAACGCCGCGAGCACCGAACAAGCGCTGACCGCGCAGAAGCAACAACTGGAGGTGCTGTTCAAGGAGGCCGGCGCCGAACCGGATGCCGTCGCCGAGCAGATCGGCATCCTGGGCAGCCTGTTGCAGGATAACCGCAAGCAACTGCGCGCCGTCGAAGACCTTGCGCGCCTGTGGGCCAGCCAGCAGGACCTGGACAAACGCGGTGCCGAGCTGCAACAACGCCAGCTCACCGCGCAGCAGGAACGTGAACGCCTGACCCAGGACGGGGTCAAGGCCAAGGCTGATCTGAGTGTTGCCGAGCAGACCCTCAACGTCACGCGCGAACTGCTGGAGCGTCAGCGTCTGGCGCGCAGTGCCAGTGTCGAAGAGCTGCGCGCGCAGTTGCAGGATGACCAGCCTTGCCCGGTCTGCGGCAGCAACGAGCATCCCTATCATCAGCCCGAAGCCCTGCTGCAAAGCCTCGGTCGTTTTGATGAAAGCGAACAGGCCAACGCGCAAAAGGCCGTCGACCTGCTCAAGGAAAAGCTCACCGACCTGCGCGCCGAAGTCGGCGGGCTGATCGCCCAGCAAAAGGAACTGCTGCAACAGCAGGAGCAACTGGCGACCCAGCAGCAGGCCCTCGCCCCGAGCCTGGAAGCTCACCCACTGGCGGCCCAACTGCTGAACCAGGATGCCGCCAAACGCGACGCCTGGCTTATCCAGCAAAACAGCCAGCTCAACCAGAGCATCAGCCAGGACGAGCAACGGCAGAGCGCGCTGCTCACCCTGCAACAGGATGCCGCACGCCTGACCCAGCAACTGCGCCATGCCGAAACCGCACACCAGCAAGCGGCCCAGCACCTGAGCAATCAACAGCGCGAACTGGACAACGACCGCCAGCGCCTGGACGAAGAACTCAAGGCATTCGCCAGCCTGCTGCCGGCCGACACCCTGCAAGCACTGCGCGTCGAACCGGCCGCGACCTTCATGCAACTCGACCGGCAGATCGCCGAGCGCCTGGCGCAACTCGAGCAACAAAAGGAAGAACTGGCCGAGCAGCAACAGCGCCAGCAAAACCTGGAGAAGGAACAGGACCGCCAGCAAAGCCGCGTGCAGCAATTGCAGACCGCCGAACAGCAGTTCACCGAGCTGGCCGAGCAGCAACAGGCGAGCCAGCACACACTCGGGCAATTGCTCGGCGAGCACAGCAGCGCCGAGCACTGGCAGCAGCAACTGGAACAGGCCGTGGAACAGGCACGCAGCGCCGAAACCACGACCGGCCAGGCCCTGCAAAACGTCCACACGCAATCAGTGCAAATCGCCGCCGAGCTCAAGGCCCAGCAGGAGCGCTTGCACGCACTGCAAGGCGAAGAACGTGAGCTCGCCGGCAAGATCGGCGACTGGCGGGCTCGCCATCCCGAACTGGATGACGGCGGCCTCGAAGACTTGCTGCGCGTCGACGATGCCCAGGTCAGCGAACTGCGCCAGCGCTTGCAGCACAGCGAAAAAGCCATCGAACAGGCCAATGTGCTGGTGCAGGAGCGCGACAAGCGTTTGCTCGATCACCAGGCGCAACACAACGGCAACCTCGATGCCGAGCAACTGGCCAGTGCGCTGGTCGACCTGCAAAACCTCGCCGCCACCAGCGAGCAACACTGCGCCGAACTGCGCGCCGAGCAGGCCGAGGATCAGCGCCGGCAAAACGCCAATCAGGCCCTGGCGCAGCAGATTGCCGATGCCTACAACGAGTACCAACGCTGGGCACGCCTGAACGCGTTGATCGGCTCCGCCACCGGCGACACCTTCCGCAAGATCGCCCAAGCCTACAACCTCGACCTGCTGGTGCATCACGCCAACGTGCAATTGCGCCAACTGGTGCGCCGCTATCGCCTCAAGCGCGGCGGCAGCATGCTCGGCTTGCTGGTGATGGACACCGAAATGGGCGACGAACTGCGTTCGGTGCATTCGCTGTCCGGCGGCGAGACCTTCCTGGTCTCGCTGGCGCTGGCCCTGGGCTTGGCGTCGATGGCGTCGAGCACGTTGAAAATCGAGTCGCTGTTCATCGACGAAGGCTTCGGCAGCCTCGATCCGGAATCCCTGCAACTGGCCATGGACGCCCTCGACGGTTTGCAGGCCCAAGGGCGCAAGGTCGCGGTGATTTCCCACGTACAGGAAATGCATGAACGGATTCCGGTGCAGATTCAGGTCCAACGTCAGGGCAACGGCCTGAGTACCCTGGAGGTGAAATGAACACCCTGTATTCCTTCCGCCGCTGCCCATACGCCATGCGCGCACGCATGGCCCTGCGTTATTCGGGCGTGGCCGTGGACATCGTCGAAGTCAGCCTGAAAGCCAAGCCCTCCGAAATGCTCGCGCTGTCGGGCAAAGGCACGGTGCCGGTGCTCAGCGCCGATGACAGGGTGATCGACGAAAGCCTCGACATCATGCGCTGGGCCCTGGCACAGAACGATCCGCAGGACTGGTTGCTCAAGGCTGATCCTGCTGCTGCGGCACAAATCGCCTCCCTGATCGAACACAACGATCAGGTGTTCAAAGTGCACTTGAATCGCTACAAGTACGCCGAGCGTTATCCCGAGCAGCCGATGGAGGTTTATCGCGGCGAGGGTGAGGTGTTTTTGCAAAGGCTGGATGATTTGCTGGAGGGACGCGACTACTTGCTGGCCGATCATCCAAGCCTGGCCGATGTAGCGTTGATGCCCTTCGTGCGCCAGTTCGCCCACGTCGACCGCGAATGGTTCGCGCAGACACCGTATCGACGGTTGCAGGATTGGTTGCAGCGGTTTCTGGAGTCGGAACTCTTTACCTCAATCATGAAGAAATAGGCCAGGCACTTACGCCAACACCCCACACATCCCGATCGCCGAGCAATCCACCTGGAACGGCCCGAAAACCACCCCTTCAGTCCTGACCGGCGGATTGCCGGCCAACATCCCCTGGGCACTGGCGTTTTCGATGTTGCGGGCGATGTTGTGGTTGGCTTCGATGGCGCGTGCCACCGAGCCCGCCGAACCTTGGCCGATCCCCAACAGGGAGGATCCGTTGGTCATGAACGCCAGGAAGGCGATGACCCAGAGTCTGTGCCCTTTCATGCGCCGACGACTCCCGCGAGTTCAGACTGATCAACGCCGGCGTTTTGCGCACGGTATTCAAACTGAATGCCGGGATGAGCGACCTGGATCGGTGCTTCGAAGGTGACTTGCGACTGGGCTGAAAGACTGACCACCAGCACCATGGCAAGGTAAAGACCGATCGCCACATAGGCGCCGTGTTTGGCAGAAGTGAGAATTGCGCTGGCCATGATGTTCTCCGCAGGCATGTTTCAATACCCACAGAATCGATCAAAAAAGCCTGGGTAACCACTCAGGGTTATCCATAGTGACCATCAGCTTCATTGATCATTAAGCCAATCTATTTCAGTCTTCAATAAAACTCATCAAGCGTTCGCGGGCAGCGTCCGGTTCACTCGGAACAGGGTCGACCGCCGACAGAATGGGGGTTGAGTAGAGAAAAAGAACTACCAATGCCAGACGCGTCACCATGCTGCCGATCCTTGCCGTGAGGAGGAGTCAAAAAATCAGCGTCAATTTAAACGCATGGCAATGTGATATCAAGCGTGACATTGATGGCAAAATGATGCTGTCGCAAATGCGTTATGCAGGAGCGACATCACTCTGATCGTTTTCAACACCCGTGTTTCAACATCAGGGTCTTCGATCATCAGTGACTTCGCTCCTGCATAAAGGCAGGGATGGGCATTCAGGCCTGGGTTTTGTGATCCAGCGCGGCGTAGAAGTTGGCGCTCTGTTGCAGGTACTTCTGGGTGTAGCTCTGGGTGTGGGCTTTTTTGTCGCTGATTTCAACGTTGGCACTGGCTGGCAGCGCAACGGTGGCGGAAATGGCGGAAGCGGCGATGACAGAGAAGATGTTGAAGTTCATGGCGGTATTCCTCGGATTCAGTTGGCTTGCTTGCCCGGTGGGGCCGTGAAGCAAACTTAACCCTCGAGGGTTCGTGCCTTGAAATGCTTTGTAGCAGTACCAGATATCAGCGTCATTGATAAAAGCGGACAGGCCCCATCAACCGGGGCCTGCGGCTTATTGACGCAGCAGAAACCTGAGGTCGCTCGGGGCGTCCATTGGCAGCTTTTGCACGGTCTTGCCCAGCAGACCGGTCTTGGCGTCGCGTTCGACGACGACAATCTGGTTGCTCTTCTGATTGGCGATCAACAGGAATTTGCCACTCGGATCGAGGCTGAATTCCCGCGGATGATCGCCCTCCACCGCCCGGCGTTGCAGCTCACGGAGGTGGCCGGTGGCCGGGTCGATGGCAAACACCAACAGTTGATTGGCCGTGCCACGGTTGCTGACGTAGAGGAACCTGCCGTCAGCCGAGGCATGCAACGCCGCCGCAGCCTTGTCCGAGACCGGTTGCCCGGCAGCCAGATCGACGATCTGCGTCTGTTTGAGTTGGCCGTCGTGGTAATCGAACACCGCCACTTGCGCGCTCATTTCCAGGGTCAGCCAAGCGTGTTTACCACCGGCGCTGAACAGCAAGTGACGCGGCCCGCTGCCCGGCGGCAGCTGCACGAATGCCGGGGTGGCCGGGGTCAACGGCAGCTCCGGGTTGGCCTTGGGGTCGAAGCGGTAGGCAAACACCTTGTCGGCGCCCAGGTCATTGGCGAACACGTATTGGCCATCCGGTGACGGGATGGCCGAATGCACGTGAGCCGAGGCCTGACGCTCGGGGTTGACCCGGCTCGCCGGGTGGCTGCTCATCTGCACCACCGGTTTGAGCGTGCCATCGGCCGCCACCGGCATCACCGCGAGGGTGCCGCCCGGGTCCTCGGCCACCGAGTAATTGCTGACAAACAAATGGCTGCCATCGGTGCTGAGGCGGGAATGGGTCGGCTCGTTGCCCAGGCTTTGTACCTGGCTGATCAGGCTCAGCGCATGGCTTTTGGGATCGATCGCGTAACTGCTGACGCGCCCTACCGGATCGGTCTGGCCCGGACCGTTTTCGTTGACCACGAACAGGTGTCGCTGGTCCTTCGACAGGGTCAGCCACGACGGGTTTTCGCTTTTGATCACTTGCAGAGGGCTGGCATCGATCTGCCCGGTGCTGCTGTCGAAAGCCAGGCGGTAGATGCCCTGGCTTTGACCGGCGGTGTAGGAGCCCACCAGCAGTTGATAGTCGTCGGCGGATGCAGCCTGAATCCCCATCGCACCGATACTGCCAGCCATCAACAGTGGCCAGAGGTTACGCATCGCCTTGGTCGTCATCTTCGTTGTCACCGCTGACGACATCGCCCAGGCACACCAAACGGTGTTCACCCGAGTCACCGGTGATCAACCAGCTTTGCAGCGGGGCATCGAAGGTCGCGGCCTGGACCTGCGCGGGGGTGAACTCCCAGTGTTTGGCCGCACGGCCATCCATGCATTCAATGTGCAGATTATCGAACTCGTCGAGGGCGAATTCGAAGGCATGCAGGCCGTCGATCTCAACCATTCCGCAGTGTTCGAGGGCATTGAGCAAGGTGTCGGTTGGGGAAGTCATGGCAATCAGTCTTTGAATGAGAAAAACGCAATGATAGCTCATGCACCACCTCCCCTGTAGGAGCGAGCCTGCTCGCGATGGCGGCAGTCCAGTCGATTTAAATGTTGACTGATGTTCCGCTATCGCGAGCAGGCTCGCTCCTACAGGGATTGTGGTCAGCCGCTACAACGCCTCGCGGGTCGATTGCCCATCCACCAGTCGCTGGATGCGCAGCGGATTGCCGTTCTTCAGCGCATCCGGCAGCAAGCTGTCCGGGTAGTTCTGGAAACACACCGGGCGCAGGAAACGATCGATGGCCAGGGTGCCCACCGACGTACCGCGGGCATCGGACGTTGCCGGATAAGGCCCACCGTGAACCATCGAATCGCAGACTTCCACGCCCGTCGGATAGCCATTGAGCAGGATGCGTCCGACCTTCTGCTCCAGCAATGCCGTCAGCCCGGCGAACTGTTCGAAGTCTTCCGGCTCGCCAATGACGGTGGCGGTCAACTGGCCGTGCAGGCCGTTCAAGGCGGCCATCAGTTGCCCATGGTCTGCCACTTCAACCACTACCGTGGTCGGACCGAACACTTCCTCCTGCAACACTTCATCGCCATCGAGCAGCAGGCTGACATCGGCCTTGAACAGCTGTGGCTGTGCCTGATTGCCCTGTTGCGGATTGCCGGCCAGGTGCTCGATCCCCGGATGCGCGAGCAGTTTTTGCAAGCCTTGGCCGTAGCTGCTCAGGGTTCCGGCATTGAGCATGGTTTGCGCCGGCTGGTCACCCATCAACCCGGCCACTTGCTGCACAAACGCAGCGAATGACGCCGAGCGAATGCCGATCACCAGACCGGGATTGGTGCAGAACTGGCCACAACCCTGAACCACCGACGCCGTGAGGTCCCGGGCGACGGTATCAGCCCGCGCCTGCAACGCCTGTGGCAACACGATCACCGGGTTGATGCTCGACATCTCGGCGAACACCGGAATCGGTTGCGCACGGGCCGCCGCCATGTCGCACAAGGCTCGACCGCCCTTGAGCGAACCGGTGAAGCCTACAGCCTGAATCGCCGGATGCTTGACCAACGCCTCACCGACGCCACCGCCGTAGATCATGTTGAACACGCCGGCCGGCATGCCGGTTTTCTCGGCGGCGCGAATGATCGCGTCAGCCACCCATTCAGCCGTGGCCATGTGGCCGCTGTGGGCCTTGAACACTACCGGGCAGCCAGCCGCCAGCGCCGATGCCGTGTCGCCGCCAGCGGTGGAGAACGCCAACGGAAAGTTGCTGGCACCGAACACGGCCACAGGTCCCAGGCCGATACGGTATTGACGCAGGTCCGGACGCGGCAACGGTTGGCGCTCCGGCAATGCCCGGTCGATTCGTGCGCCGTAGAAATCACCGCGACGCAAGACTTTGGCAAACAGGCGCATCTGCCCGCTGGTACGTCCACGCTCGCCTTGAATCCGTCCCGCCGGCAACGCCGTCTCGCGGCAGACCACCGCGACAAAATCATCACCGAGGGCATCCAGTTCATCGGCAATGGCCTCGAGAAACTGCGCCCGCCGCTCCGCGCTCAGGCTGCGATAGGCCGGGTACGCGGTCGCCGCCGCGCTGGCCGCTGCATCGACTTCCTGCGGGGTCGCCTGATAAAAATCGTCGGGCAATGCCTCACCGGTGGTGGCATCGACACTCTGCAATTTGACGCTGCCAGCAGCGCTGCGTTGGCCGCCGATGTAGTTGTGACCAAGAATCCGGGTCATGGGTCAGTCCTCAAAGTGTGCCGACGGTGCCGGGCGCGAAAGCCGCTGCAACCGGTGCGATACCGTTGATCAATGGCGCGCCGAATTCGGCCTGAGTGATCTCGAACACGTCACCCGGTTGCGAGCGAATGCCGTCGGCAAAAGACAAGGTCGCCGTACCGAAGAAGTGAATGTGCACATCCCCCGGGCGCAGGAACTGGCTGTATTTGAAATGGTGGAATTCGAGGTTGGCGAGGCTGTGGCACATGTTGGCCTCGCCGCTGAGAAACTCGTTCTGCCATAGCACCTCGCCGTCGCGCAGGATGCGGCTGGTGCCCGCCAGATGCTGCGGCAGTTCGCCGACCCGCAGTTCCGGGCCATAGCTGCAGCTGCGCAGTTTCGAATGGGCCAGATACAGGTAGTTCTTGCGTTCCATGACGTGGTCGGAGAACTCGTTGCCCACGGCAAAACCCAGGCGATACGGCTTGCCGTCGTGACCGATCACGTACAGGCCGGCGATCTCCGGCTCTTCGCCGGCATCTTCGGCAAACGGCGGCAGGGGAAACGGCTGGCCCGGCCTGACGACGATGCTGCCATCGCCTTTGTAGAACCATTCCGGTTGCACACCGGCTTCATCCGCCGCCGGCTTACCGCCCTCCACGCCCCATTTGAAGATGCGCATGGTGTCGGTCATCGCCGTTTCGTCGCCACTTTGCTGGTGCATCTTGTCCCGGGCCGACGCACTGCCCAGATGGGTCAGGCCCGTGCCGCTGACCAGCATGTGCGCCGGGTCCGCATGGTCCAGCGGCGGCAGGATGCGCCGTTGCGTCAGCAGTTCGGCATAGTCATGGCTGATGCCCAGCCCCAGGCCTTGCACCTGTTGTTCAAGGCTTGCGCCCGCCTCGATCGCCGCCAATGCCAGATCGCGAACGCTGCACGCGTCCTGCACTTCGCGGACCAGACCGTTGTCGATCACGCCGACACGGCGTTCGCCGTTACTCAATTCGAACTGAACCAAACGCATGAAATTTCTCCTATTCCTTCAAAAACACCGCAGATCTCTGTAGGAGTGAGCCTGCTCGCGATAGCGATGTATCAGTCGCCGACAACATTGGCTGTGCCGACGCTATCGCGAGCAGGCTCACTCCTACATTGGATTAGCGTGCACTTGCTGCAAATTGATCGGCTGGCAGGACGTGTTTGCGTTCCAGCAGGCGATAGACAACGCCAGTCAGAATCAGGCCGAACACCATCACCCCGGAGAGGAAATACAAGCCGGACGCAAGATTGCCGGTGTATTCCTTGAGTGCGCCGATCACGAATGGACCGAGATAGCCGCCGAGGTTACCCACCGAGTTGATCAAGGCGATCCCCGCTGCCGCACTGGCGCCGGCGAAGAAGCGGCCCGGCAAGGTCCAGAACACCGCCGTGCAGGAGAACAATGCGAACGCCACCAGGCACAGCGCCGCCAGTTGCAGCACCGGCACCGACAACCAGGCGCTGAGGAACAAGCCAATCGCACCCAGCACGTAAAGCACGGCGAGGTGGCCGTAGCGGTCGTTCAAGCGGTCGGAACTGCGCGGAATGATCAGCAGGCCGACGATCCCGAAGATATACGGCACCGCGGAAACAAAACCGGTCACCAGGTCGCTGCCGCCGAACTGCTTGATCAAGGTCGGCAGCCACAGACCCAGGCCATAGATGCTCAGGGTCACCGGCAGGTAGAACAGCGCCAGCAGCAGGACGCGCTTGTCCTTGAGGGCGTGCAACGGGTTGCCGTGACGGGTCTGGCCGTAGGCATCCAGATCCTTTTTCAGCTCACCGCTCAGCCAGTCCTTTTCCGCCTGGTCCATCCACTTCACTTGCTGCGGGCCGTCCGGCAACCAGCGCAGCACCGGCCAGGTCAGCAGGATCGCCGGACAGCCGATGACGATGAACAGCCACTGCCAGCCGTGCAGTCCCAACACGCCGTCCATGCCCAGCAAGCCACCGGACAGCGGGCCGGTGATCATCATCGCGATGGGCTGCGACAGGATGAACAACCCGAGGATCTTGCCGCGATGGCGCACCGGGAACCATTGGGTGATGTAGTACAGAACGCCCGGAAAGAACCCGGCCTCGGCGGCGCCGAGCAGAAAGCGCATCACATAGAAGCTGTTCGGCCCCTGGACGAAGGCCATGCCGATGGTGATGGCGCCCCAGGTGACCATTATCCGCGCGAACCAGCGCCGTGCGCCGAAGCGGTCGAGCATCAGGTTGCTGGGAATTTCCAGCAGGAAGTAGCCGATGAAGAACAGCCCGGCGCCCAGACCGTAGGCGGCATCGCCCAGGCCAATGTCGGCGCCCATGTGCAGTTTGGCGAAGCCCACCGCGGAGCGGTCCACATAGGCGATCAGGTACAGCAGGATCAGGAAGGGAATCAGTTTCAGCGTGATGCGACGGATAAGCCGCAGTTCCTGGCTCATGAGATCGGTCTCCGATTGTTGTTGTTATAGAACCTCGGGGGACGCCTCTCGCGAAAAATTCGCCAGGGCCATCCCTCCGTTTGAGCGGACTATATAGTAATACTATTTACTCAACAACACTTCCAAAGCGCAGAATTTGCGCTTATGTTACGCCTCAGCTCGAACAATATAGTCATACAATAAGAGAACCGATCATGTCTGATAAGAAACCCACCCTGCGCTCCGCCCAATGGTTTGGCACCGCCGACAAGAACGGCTTCATGTACCGCAGCTGGATGAAGAATCAGGGCATCGCCGACCACCAGTTCCATGGCAAGCCGATCATCGGCATCTGCAACACCTGGTCGGAACTGACCCCGTGCAACGCGCATTTCCGCCAGATTGCCGAGCACGTCAAACGCGGGGTGATCGAGGCCGGGGGCTTCCCGGTGGAGTTTCCGGTGTTTTCCAACGGCGAATCGAACCTGCGCCCGACCGCCATGCTCACCCGCAACCTGGCGAGCATGGATGTCGAAGAAGCCATTCGCGGTAACCCGATCGATGGCGTGGTGCTGCTGACCGGTTGCGACAAAACCACCCCGGCCTTGCTGATGGGCGCCGCCAGTTGCGACGTACCGGCCATCGTCGTCACCGGCGGGCCGATGCTCAACGGTAAACACAAGGGCAAGGACATCGGCTCCGGCACCGTGGTCTGGCAGCTCAGCGAACAGGTCAAGGCCGGCACCATCAGCATCGACGATTTCCTCGCGGCCGAGGGCGGTATGTCCCGCTCGGCGGGCACCTGCAACACCATGGGCACGGCCTCGACCATGGCCTGCATGGCTGAAGCACTGGGCACTTCCCTGCCCCACAACGC
The DNA here is from genome assembly GCF_949768175.1 of Pseudomonas sp. IT-P74. NCBI lineage: Bacteria > Pseudomonadati > Pseudomonadota > Gammaproteobacteria > Pseudomonadales > Pseudomonadaceae > Pseudomonas > Pseudomonas sp. IT-P74. The sequence goes on from NZ_CATKQD010000022.1 coordinate 185,777, forward strand.
GGCGATCCCGGCGGTGGATGCGCGCCGTTACGTGTTGGCGCACATGTCCGGCATGCGTGCCGTGGAGATGGTGCGTGAAGACTTGAAGCTGTCGAAGATCCTGACCAGGGAAGCCTTCGAAAACGCCATTCGCGTCAATGCCGCCATCGGCGGTTCGACCAACGCGGTGATCCACCTGAAAGCCATCGCCGGGCGCATTGGCGTGGAGCTGGACCTGGATGACTGGACCCGTATCGGTCGCGGTATGCCGACCATCGTCGACCTGCAACCGTCCGGGCGCTTCCTGATGGAAGAGTTCTATTACGCCGGTGGCTTGCCAGCCGTGCTGCGTCGTCTTGGCGAAGCCAACCTGATCCCGAACCCGAATGCCTTGACCGTCAATGGCAAGTCCATCGGCGAGAACACCAGGGACGCGCCGATCTATGGCGAGGACGAAGTGATCCGCACCCTCGACAACCCGATCCGCGCCGACGGCGGCATCTGTGTCTTGCGCGGCAACCTGGCACCTCTGGGCGCCGTGCTCAAACCGTCCGCCGCCACGCCCGAACTGATGCAGCATCGCGGCCGCGCGGTGGTGTTCGAGAACTTCGACATGTACAAGGCGCGGATCAACGATCCGGAACTGGACGTGGATGCCAACTCGATCCTGGTGATGAAAAACTGCGGGCCGAAGGGTTATCCGGGCATGGCCGAAGTGGGCAACATGGGCCTGCCGGCCAAGTTGCTGGCCCAGGGTGTGACCGACATGGTGCGTATTTCCGATGCGCGCATGAGCGGCACCGCGTATGGCACGGTTGTCCTGCACGTCGCCCCTGAAGCCGCAGCCGGCGGCCCGCTGGCCGCAGTGAAAGAAGGCGACTGGATCGAACTCGATTGCGCCAGCGGCCGTTTGCACCTGGATATTCCGGACGCCGAACTGACCGCGCGCATGGCCGATCTGCAACCGCCACAGAACCTGATCGTCGGTGGCTATCGTCAGCTGTACATCGACCACGTGCTGCAAGCGGACCAGGGTTGCGACTTCGACTTCCTGGTCGGTTGCCGCGGGGCTGAAGTGCCGCGTCACTCCCACTGACACCACAAATCCCCTGTGGGAGCTAGCCTGCTAGCGATTTCGGTCCATCAGTTGATATTAATGTTGACTGACACTCCGCTATCGCCAGCAGGGCTAGCTCCCACATTTGGTTTGTGTACCCACCTCAAGTTTGTACCGCGCCTGCTATCATGCGCGACACCTATTCGCACAGGACCGCGCCGCTCCCCATGGATTACCGCAAACCCTCCGACCGCAAAAGCATGCACTCGCGCATCGTCCAGGAACTGGGCATGCAGATCGTCTCGGGACGTTTCCTGCCGGACGACAAACTGCCCGCCGAGGCGCTGTTGTGCGAAGAATATGCGGTCAGCCGGCCGGTGCTGCGTGAAGCCACCCGGGTGTTGGTTGCCAAGGGCCTGGTGTATTCCCGCCCGCGTGTCGGCACCGTGGTCAAGCCGCGCAAGGACTGGCACATGCTCGATCCGGACGTGCTGCACTGGTTGATGCAGAGCAGTCCGCAGAATCAGTTTTTCGATCTGTTGACCAGCGTGCGCAGCATCATCGAACCGGCCGCCGCCGCCCTCGCCGCGCAATTCGCCACGCAAGCAGACATCGCGTCCATCGGTGAGGCCTACCAGCGTATGGAAGCCGCACCGACGCCGGAGGCGCTGCTGCAGCCGGACCTGGACTTCCACAGCCGAATCGCCGATGCCACCCACAACGACTTGCTGGCCAACCTGTGCAACATGCTCTCGGTGGCCATCGCCGAAGCCTTGAAGCATTCCAACCAGCGGCCGAACCTGCATGAACTGGCGCTGCCCCGGCACAAGGCAATCCTCACCGCCATCGAGAATCGTGATGCCCTCGGCGCGCGGCATGCGACGCTGGTACAACTCGATGATGCGCGCAGTGCATTGAACGTGGTGCTCGGCTCCGAGCTTTCCTGAGCCGCACATCGCCCGCTCGCCGAGCGTGCGACCGGGCACATTTTTCGAGTGGTCAGGTGGTAGCGGGATACCGCACAGCCCACCGACGAACTCGCCATTCTGGCAGCGAAAACCCTATCTTTTTCGCTACAGACTGGAATCCGACATGCAAAATCAATCCGCCATTACTCCGCCAGGCGCGGTCTCGCCCCCTCCCTCAAGTCTCGATACCGGCAACGCCCCTGCTCAAGCGGTCGCCCTTGGATTCGCCAGCCGACCGACTCTGCGCCAGGTCGCCCGGCAAGTCCTTCAAGCCAGCATTCTGGAACACTACCCGCCTCTTGCCGTGGATCTGGATATCACCCGGCTGGCCATACCGAATCAGACCGGGGGATGGGATCTCAAACTGTTGATCGATGTGGCCCTGGATTATCTGGGCAACGACACCCGCCTGAATCTCACGGAAGAAATTGACGGTCGCACACACTTCCTCACCAACCGGGTTCCCTCGCGCCTGACCTATGAAGCGCAAGGGCCTAAACGCCCCGACATGGGGGTTATCCAGGAAAAAATCCAGGCTCTGGCGTTGACCCTGGGCACCCACTTTCAGGAAGCACTGACGGCCTACTGGAACCAGGCTGACGAAACAGGTGCAACCCGCTGGAAATGGCTGGGTGACCTGTTGGCGACCGGTCTGAACAGCGCGGCCAGCCTTCTTCCGGCGGCGCAAAAACAGTGCAGGGCTGCACTCTACGAGCTGGCTCGTCATCCTGACCGCCGGGAGCGTCAGGCCATCCCCCACCCTGACGGTTTTGTACATGCCTATTGCCTGGAAACCTGCTTGATCCGCAACGGCGAAAGCAGGTCTTTCATGACGCCGGACCTGCTCGTGGTGCAAGGAAACCAGATCTTTTTGTACCGGGCTTCAGGCCGTCTGGAGTCACACCCGACCATGGAAGCGTTCAACCAGGCCTGGGGCCGCGAGGTGGAGCGCCAGTTCATCGCCGACAAAGTCGTCATCAAGCGTTCTGAACCCGATGGCAACATCTTCGATATCCAGGCCGCGTTGCTGCTTGAGTGTCAGTTGGAGAACCTGGACGCCATTCGGCTTCCGGCCGACCAGGGTGTTCGCCCATTGGAAGACCTTTTCGCCGCCAGCACCGACCCGACCCCTTACTTCAGCCTTGCCCCGGTGCCGGGCCAACAAGCTGCGGAAAAAATTCGCTCGACCCTGCCCCAGTGGCTCAAGGACGCCAGCGCCAACGATCGCGCCGAATATCGCCAATGGCTGGTCGAGCAAGCGCGATTGCAACGACAAACCGCGGGTAAGACGTTCCTCGACGGCATCGAAAACCTGCATGATTTCACCGCCAACGCCTTGCGTGATCAGTTACGCAAGGATCATCCCGACGCCGATTGTGAACCGGACGATCTGTTGCTGAATTTCCAGGTGGCGGCAGGCGATCTGGGCAGCGGTTTCATAACCCGCGTCCCCATGACGTTGATCGAACTGGCCATCCAGAATCTCAGCGCTGCCCCCTCCGGCAGCATGACCATCACGGACAAGACCGGCAAAGCCGTCCCGCAGTGGCTGACCCCTGACTACATTCTGGGTGAAAAAGGTCTGCTGAGCAGCACCGAGGGACTGATCAGCCGGGTGAACATCGGGGAACGCTATCCACAAACCCTCAAAAAGCTGCTGCTCGATGACAACAGCGAATCACAACGCCGCGAGATGCGGTTTGGCCAGGCCTTGAAGGTACACCTGCCGCTCCAGGCCCTGGAGCACAAAATCCGGGGCGAGCACGGTGTGAGCGCCCTGGGCTACCGTTACGTCAAGGCCGTCATGCACACCCACGCGCCCGAACGCGTCGTCGACGGCAACGACATCGTCGTTCGCGCACTGTCCTTCATCCGCAAGCCGGGCGCCGCCGCCGATGTGGTCGACAACATGTTCATCATTGAACCGCGGGACATCGCCATCGGGCCGCATATCCTGTATCGACCGGTGTACCAGGACTCATTGCGGCAGTTCGCGAGCCGTGAAGCGCTGTTCAATGCCATTGCACAACCCGGTGCGCTGCAAGACAGCGTGCTGAACTGGTTGCCGGACAAGGCCCGGCCGATCTACAGCCATGACGGATTCAACAGCCCTCATATCCTGCGTTTTGGCCTGGGGGACGACACCGTCCGCTGGGAAAAACCGGAGCCGGCACAGTTGGGGCAAGACTCTGACACCGACGCAGTACCGGGTTCGCTGGCACAGGCACTGACCAACGGAAACCTGACGCAGTATCTCTACGGCAGAAACGCCCGAGCCCTCATCGACTTGTCTGACAGAGAGTCCGTTTCCAACGCCGAAAGCCGTTGGGCCATCCTGCGCGAGGGCGGCTGGTTACTGTTCAACGCCGTGCTTTTGCCTCTGCTACGTGGACCTGCGATGGTAGCCGGCTGGATGCTGCAAATGGCCGCCAGCCTGGAAAACGATGTGACTGCGCTGCACAGTAATGACCCGACAGCCAGGGAACTGGCCTGGGTCGATCTGCTGCTCAACATTGGTTTGATCCTGTTGCACGCTCCGTCCCGGGCCCACCCTTCCGATCCGTCGGCGCCCAGACTCCACCCCGTAGAGCCGCCGCTCAAACTCGCCGACCTGCGCCGACCGCTCCTCGATGCCACCCCACTCACGACTGTCATCGAGCAAGGCATGATCGGCTTGCCGGCCGAACCTCCGGCCGCCGACAAAACACAGGTCGATTTCATCCACTCCACCGCCAGGGACTCCTCCGGCCGACGTCTGTTGAATGCATTGCTCGAACTGAATGTCGCTTGGCCGGTTCCGGTTCCCGCCCCCGCCGAAACCGGAACGCTCAAAGGCTTGTACCGTATCGACAACCAATGGCATGCCTCCGTGGGAGGGCTGCTGTTCAAGGTCAATGTCGTGGCGGGAGTCGGCGACGTTTACATCATTCATCCCCAAAAGCCGCTCCATCCCGGGTTCAAGCTCAAGACTGACGGACAAGGAAGATGGTCGCTGGACCCAGGCTTGAAGCTACAGGGCGGTGGACCTAAAAACCGACTCAAAGCCAAACTCGCGGAAATAGACAAGAAACGTGATCAAGCCAACATTGAGGTCAGCCGAATCGGTGGGATCATATCGACGCTGGCAACACAGGCAAAGGATATGGACCAGCAACTGGATGCGGCAAAAAAGCAGTACGAAAGCGCCCACAACGAACTGGGAGCCGCTCGTGTGCGTCTTCGTGCATCGCCCGAGGACCAGGCTCTGCTCGATGCTCACCGGCTCAAGGTCATTGCGCGTTCACGCAACCGGCTGAACTTCCAGATATTGCAGGAAAGAGATCAAGTCATCGTCGACCAGTTGATCCAGGCCCGTCGCGACTTGATCCAGGCCTATCGCCAACTCAAGGACGTTGACAGCCGCTTCGACTACGAGCAGAAAGCCACCGACGAGTACGGCGCGATCCTGATGCATCATGAACTGAGGATCTACCGACTGGCGTCCCTTTACCTGGCCAGCTTCATTTCCGAACAGGGCGAGTCGCTGATTGAGTTGCAATACAACATCAATGACATCGAAGGCGCCCAGCGCATGTACGACCTTCTGGAAACCAACTTCGCCGCCTCCGAGCGACATGCACAGGCAATCATCGCACTGGATGAAGCGCTTACCGAGCTGGCGCAAAACTTCAAGACCGGGCCGGCGCAACGCCTGAAATACCTCAAAGGCCACCCTGACCGCAGGTTCTCCAACCGAGTGACCGCCCTCCTCGAATCGCTCGACGTACTGAACACCTTGAGCATTGACACCACCGTCGAGGCGAAAACGCCGCAGGAACAGTACTTTCTCAAAGTTCATGAAGACCGTCTGGGCGCCATGTCAGCGCTCGAAGACTCCCACCTGGACCTGCTGAGCACGGATGGCTTTACCGCTCAGGAGCGCAAGGACGTCCTGATCAACCTGATCAGGCACTACAAAAGGCGCCTGCAAATCAACACCTCACTGCTGGAGCTTGAGTCCCCGTTGATCCGCCCCCGCTACATGTCGCTGCTGATGGAGCGTCTTGAAATCGTACGGGACAATGCCGAGACCGAACTGGCCGACCTGTTGCGCGAGGACGAATTTTTGCCGGTTTTGCCCGTCGCCTTCAAACCCGTCAAAGCACCGTCGCAGACCAAACGGGTGTTCAAGTCGCGGGATAACGGCGACCTGGTCGGAGAGCTGGAACCGGCGACCACCGGCATGCCGTTTGCGACAATCGTCACCCGAAACCCGCTCACCCTTCAAGTCAGTGGTCGGTTCATGGAGCACCCCAATGAGGGATGGGTCGAGATTGTCGACGCCGCGCCTGTGCGACCGACTCCGACACCGCAACCGCGTTCGTTTGCCGCGCTGCGCACGGAGGGGCAGCGGCTGATCGACGAAATCCCGGCCATTGAGCGCTCGATCGAATTTCAGAAAAGAAAGCTCAGTGATCCGCAACGGCGCGATGAACTCAACCCCCGTGACTGGAGCGATATGCTGGAACACCAGGCCGAACGGATCGAAACGTTGGCCAGCGAACTGGAACAGGCCCACCCTGCCAACCCCGGCATCAGTGCGGTACTTGAATCACTGCGTAACACGTCTGCCGCCACCCGGCTCAAAGGCCAGCAACATTGCATCGAGGGATACAAGGCGCAGCGCCCCCGGCAGGAAAGCATCGAGTACCTTCGCGACCGCCAGGCGGTAGACATCGGCCTTGTGCAGGCGCTCAAACGCACGGCAGCCAAGGACTACCTGACGGAGTTCGCCATTCGGGAGAAGAATTCGGTGAAGGTGCTGTGGTACGCCCATTTCCACTACGCCCAGTCGAACAGCGCGCCTTCGACTTACACGATTGCCCACCTCAAGCGTCCCGAACATCGCTTCGTGACCCTCAAGGATCTGATCGCCCAGGCCGGGTCTGACAACCAATTGATCATCCGCGACCTCTACAGCCCCATTACCCCGCCACGGGATCAAAGGCTGTTTCTGGATCTGGTGCCTGATCAATAACGTCTGAAACGCCGAAAGCCGCGCCTTTTCGAGGCAGCGGCTTTCGGTGTCGGCACAACCACGCAATCAGTGGGCGAACAACGAATTGCCCTTCTGCCCCGCCAGTTTCTCCGGTTTGATCAGGAACCGTGCCAGTGCCGGCAACAGCCACAGCGCACCGAACATGTTCCACAGCAGCATGAAGGTCAGCATCAGGCCCATGTCGGCCTGGAACTTGATGGCCGAGAAGATCCAGGTGCACACGCCGATCGCCAGGCACAGACCGGTGAACAGCACCGCCTTGCCGGTGGACTTGAGCGTCTGGTAGTACGCCTCTTGCAGCGGCAGGCCGGCACGCAGGAAGCTTTCCAGGCGGCTGTAGATGTAAATGCCGTAGTCCACGCCAATCCCCACCCCGAGCGCCACGACCGGCAGGGTCGCGACTTTCACGCCGATGCCCATGAAGGCCATCAGGGCGTTGCCCAGTACCGAGGTCAGCACTAGCGGCAGCACGATGCACAAGGTCGCCGCCCAGGAACGGAAGGTGATCATGCACATGACCGCCACACAGATGTACACCAGGATCAGGATGATCAGCTCGGACTTCTTGATCACCTCGTTGGTGGCCGCCTCGATCCCGGCATTACCGGCAGCGAGGATGAACTCCAGACCTTCCTTGTTGTTTTCCCTGGCGAACTCTTGCACCGCATGCACCGCGCGATCCAGGGTCTCGGCCTTGTGATCGTTGAGGAACACCAGCACCGGCGCCAGGGAACAGCTGTTGTTGTACAGGCCGTCAGCACGGGCGATGGAGTTGTTCAGCACATCCGGGTTACGCGACAGGGTTTCCCATTTCAGGTTGCCCTCGTTCATGCCCTTGATCATTTGCTTGGACACGGTCACCAGGGAAATCGCCGACTGCACGCCCTCGGTGTTCTGCATCTTCCACATCAGTTCGTCGATCGGCGCCATGGCTTCGTAGCGCGAGCACCCTTCGGACTTGGTCTTGACCATCACCACCAACACGTCGGAACTGGTGGAGTAGTTGTTGATGATGAAGTTGTTGTCCTTGTTGTAGCGCGAGTCCGGGCGCAACTCCGGGGCACCCTGGTCGAGGTCGCCGATTTTCAGGTTCTGGCTGTACCACAGGCCGCCACCAAAGGCGATCAGCGCCAGCAAAATGGAAACCGGGGCCACTTTCGCGCTGGCAAAGTTCGACAGCAGGCGCCAGAACGGGTGTTCGCGCACCGCGTCTTTCTTGCTGCGCTCGACGGCACGCTTGCTGATGCCGACATAGGAAATCGCCACCGGCAGCAGGATCAGGTTGGTGAACACGATCACCGCCACACCAATGGATGCGCCGATGGCCAGCTCACGAATCACACCGATATCGATGATCAGCAGCGTGATGAAACCCACAGCATCGGCGAGGATCGCGATCATCCCCGGCAGGAACAATTGACGGAAGGTGCGGCGCGCCGCCGTCAGGGCGTTGTCCGCTTCACTCGATTGCAGGGCGATCCCGTTGATCTTCTGCACGCCGTGGGAAATACCGATGGCGAAGATCAGGAACGGTACCAGCATCGAATAGGGGTCGAGCCCGAAGCCGAAGAAGTGCATCAAACCCAGTTGCCAGACCACCGCCACCAGCGTCGTGCTCAACACAGCGACGGTACTGCGCAGGCAGTTGGTGAACCACAGCAGGAGGATCAGAGTGATGACGAAGGCGACGCCGAAGAACATCACCACCATCACCAGGCCATCGATCAGGTCACCGACTTTCTTGGCGAAACCGACGATGTGGATCTTCACGTTCGGATTTTGTGTTTCGAACTTGGTGCGGATCTTGTCTTCAAGCTCGTGGGAGAACTGGCGATAGTCCAGCGCCAGCAGCTTGCCCTGGTCCTGCGGGTCCGGGTAGGACTCCAGCAACGGAATGTCGACGATGCTCGACTTGAAATCGTTGGACACCAATCGCCCGACCTGACCGGACTTGAGCACGTTGTTGCGCAGCAAGTCGAGGCTGGCCTGGGAGCCGTTGTAACTCTGCGGAATCACTTCACCGCCGGCGAAGCCCTCTTCGGTCACTTCGGTCCAGCGAACGCTTGGGCTCCACAGCGACTTGAGGCCGGAACGGTCGACGCCGGAGATGTAGAACACCTCGTCGTTGATCTGACGCAGGGTCTCCATGTACTCCTTGGAGAAGATGTCGCCATCGGTGGCTTCCACCGAGATCCGCACGGTGTTGCCCAGATTCGCCAGATCGTTGCGGTGCTCCATCATCTTCTGGATGAAGGGATGCTCCAGCGGGATCATTTTTTCGAAACTGGTGGACGGACGGATCAGCGTCGCCTGCCAGAACAGGAAAATACTGACCAGCAGGCAGATCGTGATCACTGCCGGGCGGTTGTTGAAGATCAGGCGCTCGAGGAACGTCGCCTTGTCCTGGTGATGAGTACTCAAGGAAGTCATAGCTCCGCCTTCTTATTATTAACCCGGCTCATTTACCCGACTCGGTACCGTTTGGCGAAGTGACGCGAACGCCGCCCTGCCCGGCCAGAACCAGATTGCCATTGCCTGCCGCAGTCACTGCCGAGACCGAAATACGGTCCGAACGGTTGACCACCTTGAAGGTCTCGCCATTGTCACTGCTGCGAATCACCGAACCGCCATTGCCGACGATCACGATGGAACCGTCGTCGAGCAGCGTGCCACCGGATAGCCCGAACTCCAGGTCGCCACGTTCAGCTTTGAGCTCGACCTGCTCCCAGTTGCTGCCGAAGTCCGTGGAACGGTAAAGGTTGCCGCGCAGTCCGTAGGCCAGCAGCGTATTGGGCTGCGCCGTGCCGATCACGCCGAACAGCGAGCCTTCGTACGGACCTTCGAGTTTCTCCCAGGTCTGGCCCCAGTCCGCGGAACGGAACATACTGCCCTGCTCGCCGACAATGAACAGCCCGGCGTCCTTGACCGCGGCGATCGCGTTCAGGTGGTACTGGTCTTCATTGTCGAGGCGGTCGCTGGCGTTTTCCCAATGTTTGCCACCGTCGGTGGTTTCCATCAGCGAGCCGTAGGCGCCCACGGCAAAGCCACTGTCGACGTCCTTGAACCAGACATCGAGCAGCGGCGATTCGCGCGTCAGGTCTTCGAACTGCTTGGTCCAGGTCGCGCCACCATCATCGCTGGCGAGGATCTGCGCATCATGGCCGACGGCCCAGCCGTGCTTGTCATCGACGAAAAACACCGACGTCAGCAGGGCCCGGGTCGGGACCTTGGCCTGGGTCCAGGTCGCGCCCTGGTCATCGGAATACAGGATGTGCCCACGGTCCCCGACCGCCACCAGGCGCTTGCCGGCGTGGACGACATCGAGCATCAGGCTTTTGGCAGCCTTGGCGGATTCAATGGAATAAACAACATCGGATGCAGGCGCCGCCGCGGCCAGCGCAGGCGCCGACAGCATGGCAGAGCCCAACAGCGAGAGCGCTGTGGCCAGCAACGCGATTTTGCGTAGTGCCGGCGGGCGGCAGATACCCACACCCATGACAGGCTCACTCATAGACCTTCTCCCATTATTATTGTTAGGTCGTTCAACCTTTCTGGGCGCCGCAAGGGTGCGTGTCTGGACCGGCTGTTTCAGAGCATAGTCCTGAAACCCGCAATCCAGAGCCCCTTCGGAAGCTGGCTTATCCTATCGGTGTTTTTTAATGCCTGACAATCGACGCCACGTTATGTTTTGTTAACCGGGGGGGATGGGGGTTGTTCTGAATGGTTGGGTATCAGGTGGGGTGATTGCGGTTTTGGTGTTCGGTGTTCGGTGTTCGGTGTTCGGAGTACATATCCGTTGCTGTCGTAACGGCTACTTATCCAATCGGTGTACATATCCGTTGCTGCGGTAACGGCTGCTTATCCAGTCGGTGTACATATCCGTTGCTGCGGTAACGGCTGCTTATCCAGTCGGTGTACATATCCGTTGCTGCGGTAACGGCTGCTTATCCAGTCGGTGTACATATCCGTTGCTGCGGTAACGGCTGCTGACGGTTTCGCTCTTACAGCGACTCACTTTTCCAAACGCCGAAAAGTAAGCAAAAGGCTTTGCCCCGACGTACGGCACCTCGCCAAGGCTCGGTGTTCCCTCGCTACGGTGTCCATCAGGGGGCATCGCCTCCGGTCTGCTTCGCGACGACCTCCTCTCGATGTGTTCGACTTCGTCGAACGGCGCTGCGCGCCTAACCCCCTGATGAACACCTACGCTCGGCCTGCCGAAGGGGCAAAAGATCAAAAGCCAGATCAAGATCAAGATCAAAAGCCAAAGCCAAAGCCAAAGCCAAAGCCAAAGCCAAAGCCAAAGCAGCTATGGATCTCTGAAAAACCGGGTACAAGCAGATGGGACTCGGTCGACTGTCATACCGCCATCGCGAGCAGGCTCGCTCCCACAGAAGAGCAAAAACAGAGCGGCGTACACCACGCTTCTCACCACTCATCAGGCCGAGCGTTAGCTCGCCTGCAGCTCTTGATCTTGATCCACCCGCCCCATCGGCAGGCTGAGTGGAGGTGTTCATCCGGGGATTGGCGCGCAGCGCCGTTCGACGCAGTCGAACTCATCGCATGTAGGTGCCAGCGAAGCCAACCGGAGGGCGATGCCCCCGGATGAATGCCGGAGCGAAGGAACGCCGAGCCTAAGCGAGGGGCCGTACGTAAGGGGCGAGCGTTTTTTGCTTACTTTTTTAGGCGCTTGTAAAAAAGTGAGTCGCCGTAAGGGCGAAACCATAAGCCGCCGTTACCGCAGCAACGGATATGTACTCAATCAACCCACGAACCTGGTCGGCCCGAAGGCCGCCAAGTTCAAAAGCCAAGATCAAGCCAAACTCTTGCTGACCACTTCAAACACATCACTGGACAACTGCCCCGAAGCCCGAATCCGCTCCAGCTCCCCCTTCATCAAAGCCTGACGAGCGCTGTCGTACTTGCGCCAGCGAGTCAAAGGCGCCAACTGCCGAGAAGCAATCTGCGGGTTAAAGCCATTCAACTCGATCACCAGATCCGCCAGGAAGCGATACCCGGAACCGTCGGCGGCATGGAAGTTGATCAGGTTCTGCCCGGCGAACGCACCGACCAGCGCCCGCACCTTGTTCGGGTTCTTGATGTTGAACGCCGGGTGCTGCATCAACGCTTTGGTCCGTGCCAAGCCACCGGGCAGCACGCTGCCGGCCTGGACGCTGAACCACTGGTCCATGACCAGCGGGTTGTCCTTGAAGTGCTCGGCGAAGCTGGCCAGCGCCTTGGCCTTCTCGGCTTCGAAGGGCGAATTGACCAACACGGCGAGTGCAGTCAGGCGCTCGGTCATGTTGTCGCACGCGTCGAACTGCTCCAGGGTCGCCGCCAATACTTCTGGCTTGCCGCTGAGCATCAGGTAGGACAGCGCGATGTTCTGCAAGGCACGACGGGCAAAGTGCTCGGCTTCGGCCACGTACGGCGTCTGCTTCGACAAATCGCGGTTGGCCTGATAACGCAGCCACAGGCCTTCGAACAATGCGTCAGCCAGTTGCTTGCGGGCAAACTCCCGCGCCGTGTGAATCGCTTCGACATCTGCCACTTCGCTGATCTCGGTCAGGTACGCCTCGCTCGGCAGCGACAGCATTTCGGCGACCATGGCCTGATCCAGCGACTCATCCGAGAGCACCGTGCGCAGCGCCGACACCAGACGCTGATCGAGTACCAGCGCTTCGCCCTTCTGCTGCTGGGAAATCAGCTCTTGCAGCACCTGCACCGACAGTTGCTGGCCGGCATCCCAGCGGTTGAAGCCGTCGCTGTCGTGCTGCATCAGGAACATCAGCTGATCACGGTTGTACGGGAAGCTCAGCTTCACCGGCGCCGAGAAGCCACGCAGCAACGATGGCAGCGGTTGTTCGGCAATGTCGACGAAGGTGAAGGTCTGCTCGGCCTCGGTTACCGAGATCACGCGGGTCGTGCCTTGGGCGGCGGCTTCACCGGCAAGACGCAAGGCAATCTCGCCACCCTTGCGGTCCAGCAGGCCCAGTTCGACCGGGATCACGAACGGCAGTTTTTTCACCTTGTCCGGGGTTTCCGGGCAGCTCTGGCGGAAGGTCAGGCTGTAGGTTTTCGCGGCTGCATCGTAGGACTCGCTTACCGCCAGACGCGGTGTACCGGCCTGGCTGTACCAGCGCTTGAACTGGGTCAGGTCGACACTGTTGGCATCTTCCATGGCCTTGATGAAGTCATCGCAGGTCACGGCCTGGCCGTCGTGGCGTTCGAAGTACAGGTCGCTGCCTTTGCGGAAGCCGTCGGCGCCGAGCAAAGTGTGGATCATGCCGACCACTTCCGAGCCCTTTTCATACACGGTCAGGGTGTAGAAGTTGGAAATCTCGATGAAGCTGTCCGGGCGCACGGCGTGGGCCATGGGGCCGGCGTCCTCGGCGAACTGGTGGGTGCGCAGGTAGGCCACGTCCTGGATGCGCTTGACCGTGGCCGAGTTCATGTCCGAGGAGAAACCGGCATCGCGGAACACGGTGAAGCCTTCCTTGAGCGACAGCTGGAACCAGTCGCGGCAGGTCACGCGGTTGCCCGACCAGTTGTGGAAGTATTCGTGGGCGACGATCGCCTCGACACGCTGGTGCGCGGCGTCGGTGGCGGTTTCCGCCTTGGCGAGCACGGCGCTGGAGTTGAAGATGTTAAGGCCCTTGTTCTCCATGGCACCCATGTTGAAGTCATTCACGGCGACGATCATGAAGATGTCCAGATCGTACTCGCGACCGTAGACCTCTTCGTCCCAGCGCATGGACTTCTTCAGGCTGTTCATGGCGTGCTGGCACTTGTCGATGTTTTCCGGCTCGACGTAAATGCGCAGCGCCACGTTGCGCTCGCTCATGGTGGTGAAGCTGTCTTCGACGCACCACAGGTCCCCGGCCACCAGCGCGAACAGGTACGCCGGTTTCTTGAACGGGTCTTCCCAGGTCGCCCAGTGCCGGCCCTCTTCACCGGGACCGGAGGCGATCGGGTTGCCATTGGACAGCAGCACCGGATAGCTGTGTTGTTCGGCGACGACCGTGGTGGTGAAGGTGCTCATCACGTCCGGGCGGTCGAGGTAATAGGTGATCTTGCGAAAGCCTTCGGCCTCGCACTGGGTGCAGAACATCGTGCCGGACTTGTACAGGCCTTCCAGCGCGGTGTTGGTTTCCGGGTGGATCCGGACACTGGTATCGACCGTGAAGGTGGTGCTGGCCGGATGCAGGGTCAGGTGATTCTCGCTCAACTGATAGTCGGCGGCGCTCAGCTCACGGTCGGCCAAAGTGACCGACAGCAGTTCCAGCTGCTGGCCGTCCAGCACCAGCGGCGGCAGGCCCGGGCCACGCTCGGGGTTGCGGCGCATCACCAGTTGCGCATGGACCAGGCTGTGGTCCTCGTACAACTCGAAGGTCAGGTGTGTTTCGTCGATCAGGTACTCGGGTGCCTGATAGTCCTTGAGGTAGATCATCTTCGGTTGTTCGGTGCGCATGCTGGAGTCCTTACTGATGCACGGCGAGCTGGTAAGCCGTGTATTTACGAATGTTGATCACGCCGGTATCGAAGATCAGGTATTGGCCCTTGACCCCCATCAGCGTGCCTTCGGCAATCGGGTTCTTGTCCAGGTTGAAGCTGACGATCTTCGCCGGGTACTGCTCGACCGGGTAGCGGATTTCCAGCGGTTCGACGTCGGTCACCGGCTGGATCGCCTGCAAGCCAAATCGCTGCTGCAACCCGAGCAAGCCTTCGGCGCAGCTGTCGAACAGTCGATCGCGGACTTCGGCCAGGTTCACCGCCGCTGCATCGCCCTTGAGTAAAGCACGCCAGTTGGTCTTGTCGGCCACCTGACTGCGGAACAGGTCTTCAACGAAACCGGACTGCTGGCGGGTCGAGACGCGCATGATCGGCAACGCCTGGCTCGCACCCTGGTCGAGCCAGCGGGTCGGTAACTGGGTGGCGCGGGTAATCCCGACTTTCACCCCCGACGAGTTGGCCAGGTACACCACGTGATCGGTCATGCAGAACTTCTCGCCCCACTCGGGTTCCCGGCAGGTTCCGGCCTCGAAGTGGCAGCGCTCCGGGCTCATGATGCACACGTCGCACTGGGCCAGTCTGGTCATGCACGGGTAGCAGTAACCCTGGCTGAAACTGGTCTTGGTCTTGCGCCCGCAATGGGTGCAGTGGATCGCCCCCAGGTATTCCAGGCGCACCGTGGTACCGATCAACGGATTGACCGGGACCTCGGTTTCGCCCAGACGAAATGCGTATTGCACATTCGGCCCGTCCAGGCGCGCCGACATTTTGCTGATTGCACCGCGACCAATCTCGATCAATGGATGGCATCCGACTTGAACAGGATATTGGGCACTTGAATCGACTTCGAGCTGCATTCCTGCGGGCCCATGTAACCGGTGCGCTGGTCCTCGGGCAGGTTCTGGATTTCCCAGGCGATCATCGCCTGCAGCGACAGCTCGCGTTGTTCGGCGGTGAGCTTGCCACCGTCGGACCATTTGCCGATTTCCACGGCCAGTTTCAGGCTCTCGTAGATATCGGGGGTGATGTTGTTGATCATTTCGTTAAAAGAGGACATTGGGTCTCCGTCTCTTTATTGCATGTTCTTAAATTAGGCGGCCAGTTTACGGCGGTTGTACAAACCGCCCAACAAACCGGTGAAGCATCCGATGAGTAACCCGCTGACGTGGGCCGCGTTGGCGATCTCGCCGAAGCCGATCATCGAGACCAGCCCGGACAGGCACAGCAGCAACCACACCAGCATCATCACCAGCACGCCGCGCGGCAGGCGATAAGCCGGGTTCGGCGCCAGCAGCTGGAAGATCCAGCAATGCCCGAGCAGGCCGTACAGCACGCCGGACAAACCGCCGAACAGGGTCGGCCCGCTGAACAGATACTGGGCGAAGTTGGACACCAGGCTGAACAGCAAGGTCAGGCCGATCAGGTTGATACTGCCCTGGCGCGACTCGATGCGCCGCCCCAGTTCCCAGTACCACATGCCGTTCATCGCCAGGTGCAGGATGCCGAAGTGGATCAGCATCGGCGTGACCAGGCGCCACCACTGCCCCGCCGCCAGGCTGTCGGCCAGTGGCGTGAAGTGGATGTATTCGCCGACCACGCGGAATTCGAGGAAGGTCAGCCAGCGCATCGTTTCAAGGTTGTCGCCCAGCAAGGTGACCGCGCCGACGATCATGCTCAGCAGCAATACCAGCGCGGTAGCCCTGGCGTATTTCAACTGCTCGACGAACCCCGGACGCTTGATGGTTTGCGCCAGCGGAATGTCCAGTTGCCGGTCGGGGTCACCCGCCGGAAAACGTTCGTACAGCGCACGCACGTCTTCGCTGATGTTGTCCGGCACCCACAGCACCTGCTCGCCAGCTTCTTCGCTGACCCGATGGGGCACTTGCATGCGCTTGAGCAAAGTGACGAACCCGCTCAAGTCCACCGCCAGGGGCAGACGCAATACCGCTACAGCACTCATTGCAGCACCTCCGGCCGCTCGACATCGACCCAGACGAATTTTTGCGGATCCAGGCGGGTTTCCTGATCCAGTCGGTAGGCAACCAGTTTGCCGTACAGCACCGCGCTGTAATCCAGACAGGCCAGGTTCGGCCGGATCGGCGCCGGCTTGCCGCTGCGCCAGTAATGGCCGACGAACAACAGCGGCTCATCGATGCCGTAGCGCAGCAAACTGTTCTTTTCGGTGGACGTCAGCGGCGTCCGGGCCACGGGTTCGGGCAGTGCATCCGGCTGGAACACGATATCGCCGTAGGTTTTCGGATCGTCTTCCCAGAACTTGGTCCGGAAGAACGAACGCACCAGGCCATCGCCGCTGGTCATGGTCAGGCCATGGGGCAAGCGCATGTCCGTGCCACGCAGCAGCCGGTCGAATACGGTGCAGGCAAAGGAGCCCGCCTGCGCCGACGCCTGGACAAAATGCTCGTCGACGCAGCCGTTGGGGAACAACGCCCGCAGCGGCTCGATCAGGCCGGCGTCCCAGCAGGCGTGGACCACGCGAAAACGCCCGGCATCGACGAACAACGGCAGCTCGTAGAACCATTGCTGGAAGTCGTGCCAGTCACCCGGATGGTGTTCGAACTGGGTCAGGGTTTCGTGCAGCAGGCGGGCATGGCGCGGCGTGTGCTCGCGCACGAACTGCTTGCCGCTGCCGGGCAGCGCCGGCGTGCTCCAGCCCAGTGCGTTGAATTCATGGTTGCCCATGATGCACAGCGCCTGACCGGCCTCGACCATGTCGTGGACGATATGCAGTGCCTCGCGAATCCGCGGGCCGCGGTCGATGATATCGCCGACGAACACCGCCATGCGCGAGGCATGCCGCCAGACACCTCCCTGCTTGTGATAACCGAGTCGGTCGAGCAAGTGCTCCAGGGTCAAGGCGCAACCGTGCACGTCACCGATCAGGTCGTAGCTACGCGCGGGATCGAGCATCAGTCGCCTCCACCCCCCAACTTGCTGCCCCAGCCGAGCTTGGTCCGGCAGACTTCATAGTAGTTGTGGTCAAGCGGATGGATCAGCCGCAGTTTCTGGGCTTTCTTGCTGACGGTAATGGTGTCCCCCGGCGCGCAGGTAAAGTGGTTCTGCCCGTCGCACGAGACTTGCGGGTAAATCTGCATATCCTTGGACACGACGATTTTCAGCTCACTGTTGCCATCGACCACGATGGGTCTACCCGACAAGGTATGGGGGTACATCGGCACAATCACAATAGCGTCGAGCTTTGGATGCATGATCGGTCCGCCAGCGGACAGCGCGTAGGCGGTGGAACCGGTCGGCGTCGCGACGATCAGGCCGTCGGCCTTTTGGCTGCAGACGAACTGGCCGTCGATGTACAGCTCGAACTCGATCATTCGCGTGGATTTGCCGGGGTGCAGCACCACATCGTTCAGTGCGTCGCCCTGGCCGATGGCCTCGCCGTGGCGACGGACTTCGGCCTGCAACAGGAAGCGGTTTTCCACCAGATAGTGGCCGTCCAGCACTTCGGCGACCTTGGTTTCCAGCTCATCGGGACGGATGTCGGTGAGGAAACCCAGGCTGCCGCGGTTGATGCCGAGCACCGGAATATTGTGCCTGGCCAATGCCCGGGCGGCACCGAGCAGGCTGCCGTCACCACCGACCACGATGACCATGTCGCACACTTCGCCAAGCATCTTGCGCGACGAGGTTTGCAAGCCGTGCCCTGGCAGCACTTCGGCGATGGTGTCTTCGAGGATCACGTGCAGGTGACGATCGAGCAGAAACCGTTTCAGTCGGCGGACGGTATCCAGCACCTGGGAACTGCCCAGGCGACCGATGATGCCGATATTGCGAAATTGCTCCATGGGGCTCCTGCGGGGATCTGCGTGGCGGCGAAAACCACGATTATGGGCGAAAGCCGCCCGTAGACAAAATCCTTTCAGCTTCAAGGGTGTGCCCGGGTTTCGGGCTATGCTCGCAAGATGATGCTATTTCCCGATTTGCTCCACCTGCCCCATCAGTTACGCCATCCCGAAGTGCGTGACCTGGCGTGGGTCATCCTCGCGCCGCCCATGCTGGACGATACCCCGTGGCCGCAGCGCCACCCGCTGGCCGGCAGCGACTGGGTGCAGGCACCGGATCGCCTGGAGCACTGGTTGCGGCAACTGGATCGGGACAGTTATGGTCTGCTGCACTGGCTGGCCCAGGCCCGGACCCGGCGCCTGGGTTTGTACTACGAACGCCTCTGGCAATTCGCCGTGCAGCATGCGCCGGGCATTGAGCTGATTGCCGCCAACATGCCGATTCGCCGCGAGGGGCACACCCTGGGTGAACTGGACATGCTGCTGCGCGACCGCGACGGCGTGCATCACCTGGAACTGGCGATCAAGCTCTACCTCGGCCCGCAATCCGGCGACGGACACGACACCTCCCAGTGGCTGGGCCCCGGCTGCCACGACCGACTCGACCGCAAACTGGCGCATCTGAGCCAGCATCAATTGCCGATTTCAGCTCGCGCCGAGAGCCGTGAAGTGCTGGCGGCGCTGGATATCCAGGCGTTCAGCGCCCATTTATGGCTGGGGGGATACTTGCTGTACCCATGGCCCGGACAAGCCGCCCCGCCATCGGGTGCCCATCCGCAACATTTGCGCGGTCGCTGGTTGCATCAAAAGGATTGGCCGGCGTTGTTGGCCCAGAGCCCGCCCGGCCGCTGGCAACCCCTGCCCCGCCACGCCTGGCTGGCGCCGGCGCATTATTCGGCCGAGCACACCTGGAACCCCGGACAGATGCAGGCATGGCTGGATGACCTGGACCCATTGGCGCCGGCACAACTGCTGGTGCGCCTGACGGAAAATGCCAATGGCGACTGGGAAGAGGCCGAGCGATTGTTTCTGGTGTCGGACCTTTGGCCCAATGTGCCGGGTAATGCCTGAGTTCTGCTGTGTCTGAGCCGGCCTCATCGCGAGCAGGCTCGCTCCCACAATGGGTCCCAGCCGAACACAAATCTTGTATCCACTGAAGATCCCTGTGGGAGCGAGCCTGCTCGCGAAGGGGCCAGCCCGGCCTAAAGAGATAACCGCCCAGCGCCTGGCAGGACAATACGCTGATCAATGACCATCAAACCTTCTTGTGCTGCTCAACCCATTGCCCATAGGCATTGATGAAATTTTGCAGGAACGGCTTGACCGACTCAGAAAGCTTGCCCGCCTCGTCGAATGCCGAACCGGCGTTCCCCAGATAGGCCTCCGGCTGCTGCATCATCGGCACATTCAGAAACACCATGGATTGACGCAGGTTGTGATTGGCACCGAACCCGCCGACGGCCCCCGGCGAAACACTGATAACGGCGCCGGGCTTGCCATTCCACGAACTCTTGCCATAAGGGCGAGAACCGACGTCAATCGCATTTTTCAACGGTGCCGGCACCGATCGGTTGTATTCCGGGGTCACGAACAACACCGCGTCGGATGAGCTCACCTGTTGTCGGAAAGTGCTGTAGGCTGCCGGCGGTGAAGCGCCATCGATGTCTTCGTTATAGAGCGGCAGATCGCCAATTTCGACGATGTCGAGCTTGAGATTGGCCGGCGCCAGTTCTATCAGGGCCCGTGCGACCTTGCGGTTGATCGATTCCTTTCTCAAGCTGCCGACCACGACGGCGATCGTATAGACGTTGCTCATAAGAGTTTCTCGACTGTCCGATAGGAAGAGCTTGTAGTTATAGATGACGATTCAAGCAGCGGGCGACCGAAAACACCGTCCCTGACTATTTTTTTCCCGTAGGAAAACTTACCTCGCCCATGCACGGTCTACAGTGCCGCAAATTGAGTGATTTATCTCCAGAGGTTCTAAACAGATGGCAGCAGTACTCGTCGGTCAGTTCCATGCAAGAGATGCGCAAGGCCGTATTTATTCGGTGCACGAGTTCCAGGACTCCACCCCGGCGGTAGACGGCTCAGGCCCTGTCACCACCTACAAGCTGGCTATTGGCGACCGTGTCAACAAGGTCGACGACAATGAATTCATGCTGGTGCAAACCGGCGTGACCATTACCCGCGAACCGCAAACCGCCAGCGTTTCATAACCCGTCGTTATGAGCAGAAGTCATATGCGCGGACTTGGGGTAGGATTCAGCCACTGACTCCTCCACCTGCTGAACATGGACTTCACGCATGCGCTTACGCCATATCGAAGTGATCCAGGCGCTCTTGCAGACCGGTCACCTGGGCACCGCCGCCGAATGGCTGCAGTTGCCGGTGGCCGAAGTCGAGCACTTGCTGCGCGACGCCGAGGATCAGTTGGGTTTCATGCTGTTCGCCAGCGTGCGCGGACGATTGCAGGCTACCCGCGAAGCGCGGGACTTGCAGGTGGAAATTGCCCGGGTCTACGATGCGCTCGAACCGGTGCAGCGTCTGGCCAACAGCCTCAGGCAATACCTGGCGCCGCCGCTGCGCATCATCTGCACCCCGCCTCTGGCCAACCAATTGTTGCCACACAGCATCGCGGCCCTGCGCCGGCGCCTGCCCGATGCGCCTTGCACACTGCTGAGCCAGCCCACCCGCGACATCGTCAGAAGCCTGCTGCTGCGTGAAAGCGATCTGGGCCTGAGCCTGCATGACCCCGATCACGCCGACCTCGACTGCCAGGTGATTGCCCAGGGCAAACTCCAGTTGCTCGCGCCCCATGGCTGGCTGCAACCGAAACAGAAATACATTTCACTGCAGGATCTGGCCGGCCAATCGATGATCGGCCTGGAGGGGCACGATCCGTTGAGCCCGGCGCTGGAAAACAAATTGCACGGCTTGCACCCTGCCCCGGTGATTCAGACCCGGGTCCAGACGCATCAGATGATGCGCAGCATGGTCGAGGCCGGCGAAGGGCTGGCCATCGTCGACCCCTTCACCGCCCTCGGCGCCAAAGCCTCGGGCCTGGACGCCTGCCCACTGGCACCAGCGGTCCCGATCAGCCTTTACGCCCTGACCCTGAAAAACGCCGAACCCTCTGCGGCGATTCAGGCACTGTTGGCCATCGTCACGGAACAAGCCGCGGCGATGCTGACGAACTGAACGGGTTTTCCAACGGGTTTTCAAACAGTCGATACCAGAACAGCGCCACTTCGGCGGTGTTCGGATCGATGCCGCGATAGCGCAGGTGGTCGATCCCGCCAAGCACGTAACCGCAGCGTTCATAGAGCCGGCAGGCCCCCAGGTTGTTGTTCTGGGTTTCGAGCATGATGCCCGGAAGCTTTTTCTTGCGGCTCCAGAAATGTGCCACATCCAGCAGGGACTTGGCCACGCCATGTCGCCGGCCAGGTGCGTGCACCGCCAGCTCGTCGATATGGGCAAAGCCGTTCCAGTTGGTACTGACTACCAGGTGCCCCACAGGCTGGTCATCCAGATACGCCATGAAAATCGCACTGTCGGCGGCATCGCGAAAGCTGCTGAACTCTTCGGGATCGATGCCGTAGCACTTGCGATAGGGCGTGATCGGAGTGACCGGCCATTGTGCCACTGGCTTGCCTATTTCCGCCGCTCCGTAGGCCGCGACCTCGAAACTGAAATCACTGCCCCAGATGTAGGCGGCAAAACCCTCGTCGGCAACCCGTACCGACAACCCTGGGAAATTCGGATTTATAACCGGCTGCATACTGGGAAAGGTCCTCATTCCTTGATGCAATCGACGGTGTAGCACCGCCCACTGCCCTGATCTTCATGTTGCAATCCGTGCACATCAGCAACGAACCCCGGAAAACTGCTATCGAACGTGCGGGCAAAGGCCAGGTAATCAATGATCGAGCGAGTCGACTCGGTAAAACGCTCGCCCGGCATGATCAGCGGAATGCCGGGTGGATACGGCACCAGCATCACCGCGGCGATCCGCCCGTCCAGCGCATCGATCGACACGGCCTCGACTTCACCTCGCACCAATTGATCATAGGCGTCCGCCGGCTTCATCGCGACTTCCGGCAGTACGGTGTACATGCGTTTGAGGTGCCTGGCGGTGGCATTGCTGCGATAACAGGCATGCAACTGATCGCACAGATCACGCAGACCCATGCCCTGATAGCGCGCAACATTCTCTTGGGCCACGCAGGGCAGGCAACTGGCCAGACCGACGTTGGCGTCGTAACTGCGCTTGAACTCCAGCAACTCGGTGAGCAGCGTGCTCCACTTGCCCTTGGTGATGCCCATGGAGAACAACACCAGGAACGAATACAGCCCGGTCTTCTCGACCACCAGGCCGCGCTCCCAAAGGAACTTGCTGACCACCGCCGCCGGGATCCCGCGCTCGCTGAGGGCGCCACCGGCCGTCAATCCCGGCATCACCAGCGTGACCTTGATCGGGTCGAGCAGCACATAATCGTCGGTCACGCCGCCAAAGCCGTGCCAGTCGGCATTGGGTTGCAGCAACCAGTCCTCGGTGACGACCCGCTCGATGCCTTCTGCCGACGGTGGCTGCCAGATCGAAAACCACCAGTCATCGGCGGCAATGTGTTGGCGCAAATTGGCCAGCGCCCGGCGAAAACTCAGGGCCTCGTCGAACATTTCCTGCAACAGCGAACGCCCGGCTGGCCCTTCCATCATCGCCGACGCCACATCCAGCGAGGCGATGATGCCGTACTGCGGCGAGGTCGAGATGTGCATCATGAACGCTTCGTTGAAGCGATCCCGGTCCAGTTGCCGCGCACCGCCATCGCGCACGTGAATCATCGATGCCTGGCTGAAGGCCGCCAGCAACTTGTGGGTCGAATGGGTGGTGAACACCAACGGGCTGTCTTCATCACGGGACGTGCCCATGCCGTAGCGCCCGGCAAAGAACTCATGAAACGCCGCATAGGCGTACCAGGCCTCGTCGAAGTGCAATACCTCAACGCTATTGCCCAGTTGCTGCCTGATCAGCTCGGCGTTGTAGCAGAGGCCGTCATAGGTCGAATTGGTCACCACCGCGAGCTTGACCTTCGGTGAGCGGCCCTTGGTCAGCGGACTGGCGTCGATCTTGGCCTGGATCGATTCGCGGCTGAACTCACTCAGGGGAATCGGGCCGATGATCCCCAGCTCATTACGCTCCGGACACAGGTACAGCGGGATCGCGCCGGTCATGATGATCGAGTGCAGCACCGACTTGTGGCAATTGCGATCCACCAGCACCAGGTCATCGCGGGCAACCACCGAGTGCCAGACAATCTTGTTGGCCGTGGAGGTGCCATTGATCACGAAAAAGGTGTGATCGGCGCCGAAATTGCGTGCCGCGCGGGCCTCCGCTTCAGCCAGGGGGCCGGTGTGATCGAGCAAGGAGCCGAGCTCGGGCACCGACACCGAAAGATCCGAGCGCAGGGTGTTTTCCCCGAAAAACTGGTGAAACGCCTGCCCGACCGGACTTTTGTGATACGCCACGCCACCGCCGTGACCGGGGGTGTGCCAGGAGTAGTTGGAATCCGCCGTGTGTTGTACCAGGGCCTTGAAAAACGGCGGCAACAGGCCATCAAGGTATTTGCGCGCGGCACGGGCCACCTGCCGGGCGAGAAAAGGCACGGTGTCCTCGAACAGGTAAAGAATGCCGCGCAACTGATTGAGCTCGGCCATGGCGTCGGCCGGCGCGTTTTCCAGTGTCACTTTTTCGCCCAGGGCGAAGATCGGCAGATCCGGCGCACGCACCCGCGCCAGACCGATCAACTCGGCCATGTTTTGTAAAAGATGGGAATGGGAGCTGGCGTCTTCAGAGGCAATCAACATGCAGGACAAGCCATGGTAAGTCGACGCCACCAGACGTCCTTCGGTGTAGTCCACCGCCGAGACCACGCTGAACCCTTCCTGCTCCAGCTCCCGGGCAATTCCCCGCACGCGGTCGCCGGCGACGCTGTCGGCCTTGATGTCGCGATGGACAATCAGGACCGGGAATTTCAAGTCTTTGTACATGAGGCTCAGTGTCCCGAGGCGGCAGACCAGAGCCTGCCAATCACCTCAGGGTAGAGTGTTGCAGCGGATGTGGCGAGCGGGATGCCCTGAAATGGGTCACAAGGTGTCCCTTTTTTTGAAAGGGTCAAGCCTGCGCTTCAGCCTCGGCCAACTGCACCCACAACGCCGGAGCACCCGCGGATTTGCCGATGATTTCCAGGCGCGCCGCGTGGCGGGCCAGGTCGTCTTCGCTTGCGCGGATGATGCGCGTCGGCTGGCGGTCCGCCGGCAAACGGCGAATCTCGGTGGCCGAGTTGTCCGCCCCTTCCCCGGAACCGTTACCATCGGAGGCGTTGCCGGCCAGGGACAGGCTGGTCTGGCCGCCGGTCATGGTCAGGTAAACGTCGGCGAGAATCTCGGAGTCGAGCAAGGCGCCGTGCAGCTCACGGCCGGAGTTGTCGACGCCATAGCGTTTGCACAGGGCATCGAGGCTGTTGCGCTGCCCCGGGTGACGTTCCCGGGCCATCATCAGGGTGTCGAGGATCGAGCAGTGCTGCGTGATGTCCGCGCGGTCCTGCTGGCCCATCAGGGCGAATTCGTTGTTGATGAAGCCAACGTCGAACGCCGCGTTATGGATGATCAGCTGCGCGCCCTTGATGAACTCGAAGAACTCTTCGGCCACCTCGGCAAAACGCGGCTTGCCCACGAGGAATTCGTTGGTGATGCCGTGGACGCCGATGGCGCCCTCGTCACTTTCGCGATCGGGTTGCAGGTACACGTGAAAGTGCCGGCCCGTCAGGCGTCGGCCGATCAACTCGACACAACCGATTTCGATAATCCGGTGGCCGTCGGTCACCGGCATGCCGGTGGTTTCGGTGTCGAGTACAACGGATCTGGTGGCCATCAGTGCTCAGCTCTCAATCGGTCAATCGTGCAAAAGCGGCGATGTTAACACGCTCGCCGGGGTCTTTCAGTCAGACCGTGTGACGTCCATCGCGAGCAGGCTCGCTCCAACAGTTGATCTCCATATGCCGAAGATCCCTTGTGGGAGCGAGCCTGCTCGCGATGGGCCGCGACTCGGTGTATCGGTCGAACGGAATCAGCCCTGCTTGTACCCGCGCACTTCATCCACGCCACGGTTGGCCAACTGGTCGGCCCGTTCGTTGCCGTGATGGCCAATGTGTCCGCGCACCCATTTCCAGGTGACCTTGTGGCGGTTGACCTGCTCGTCGAGCAGCTTCCACAGGTCAGCGTTTTTCACCGGCTCCTTCGCCGCGGTTTTCCAGCCGCGCTTCTTCCAGTTGTCCATCCACTCGTTGATGCCTTTCATCACGTACTGGGAGTCGGTCACCAGCAGCACCTCGCAGGGACGCTTGAGCTCTTCCAGGCCACGGATCGCGCCCATCAGTTCCATGCGGTTGTTGGTGGTATTGGCCTCGCCGCCCCACAGTTCCTTTTCGACGCCCTTGCACACCAGCAGTGCGCCCCAGCCGCCAGGGCCAGGGTTGCCTTTGCAGGCGCCGTCGGTGAACAGTTCTACGCTATCGCTCATGCCAATCTATCCAGAAAATGCGTTGGCCCGCCGATCGCTGACCGACGACGCCCGAAGCCGGGACAGGCCCGGCCGCAAATGAAAAGTGTGTATTACGGTTCGATGTTGCGCCGGTTGACCTTGGCCATCGGCAACGGGATCAGCTTGCCCATCGGTTCGCGCCGCTCCTGGCGAAGCGGACGCAAGCCCACCACGATCTTGCGCGCCACCAATAAATAGAAGCCGCCGCCCGACAATTGCCAGTCTCCGGCCTTGCGCTCCCAACCGGCCAGGCGGGTCTGCCACGCCGGTGACGCAAGCGGCGGACGATAGCACCCGAAGCGGCGTTTCTCCAGCGCGAAGCCCAGCAGGTTAAGCCAGTCCGCGACCCGTGACGGCGAAATACAGCGCGCCTTGCGCAGTGCATCCTGGGCAAACACATGCCGCAGGCCCCAACTGCTCCAGGGGTTGATGCCGATGATCAGCAAATGCCCGCCAGGACGTACGCTGCTGGCCGCCTCGCGAAGCAGACCGTGGGGTGACAGACAGAAATCCAGGCCATGCTGCAGCACCACCACATCGGCGGCATGTTCGCTCAGCGGCCAGGCCTGCTCCTCGCAAACGATCTCGACCCCCGGCAACGGCGCGCCAAGGCGCACATTGCGCTGTACCTGGGGAGCCGACGGCGGGGTCTGGGCCGAGGGGCCGTAATGCACCAGATAGCCACCAAAGAACCGTCCGAGCTCGTCTTCGAGCATGCGCCGCTCTTCGTCCAGCAAAAATTGCCCGATGGGACCGGCCAGCCACTCGCGGGCGGCGCTGATCAACGCCAGCCAGTCAGGATCGGCTTGTGCGAACGCTTTATCAGTCATTGCATTCTCCAACGCGCCAGGAAGTTCTAAGATGCGCCAATGTTTTCCGCTTGGCGAATCCGACGATGATACAGATCACTGCCCTGCCCGCCTTCACCGACAACTACATCTGGTTATTACAAGATCACGGCAGCAAGCGCTGCACGGTCGTCGACCCGGGTGATGCCGCCCCCGTGCAAGCCTGGCTCGGTGCCAATCCGGGCTGGGTACTGAGTGATATTTTGATCACTCATCACCATCATGACCACGTCGGCGGCGTCGAACAGCTGAAAAAAGCGACGGACGCGAAAGTCTATGGTCCGGCCAGCGAAACGATCCCGAGGCGGGACGTTGCGCTCAAGGACAACGACAAGGTCAGCGTGCTCGGCTGGGATTTCGACGTCATCGCGGTCCCGGGTCACACCTTGGGGCACATCGCCTACTACCATCACGGCTTGCTGTTCTGCGGTGACACACTGTTTGCCGCCGGCTGCGGACGCTTGTTCGAAGGCACCCCACAGCAAATGTACAGCTCGCTGACACGCCTGGCCGGCTTGCCGGATGACACGCTGGTGTACTGCACCCACGAGTACACCCTCAGCAACCTGAAGTTCGCCGCGGCCGTCGAACCGAACAACCCGGACACCGCCGAACGCTTGGCCAAAGTCACCCGCCAACGGGATTCCGGGATCATGACGCTGCCCTCGACACTGGCGCTGGAAAAGCTCACAAACCCGTTTTTGCGCTCCGGTGAAACATCCGTTAAAGAAAAAGCGGACGAACGGACCGGCACCGATAACTCGGCGCCCGATATGGTTTTTGCTGCGCTTCGAGCGTGGAAAGACAGGTTCTAAAGGGGTCTCTCAAGATTGCAACAATTCTGAAAGGTTGACCGCGCAGGGTGCGCTTTCTAGAATCGCCCGACATTTTTGCCCGGAACTTACTTCCAGCCAATGTCGTCACCTATTCGCAAAGCCATCAGTTCAGACGCATTGACCCGCTTGGCTCAAGCCATAGCGGTGGCTGTGTCCGCCACCCTGGCGGGCTGTTCCAGCCATGCGCCGCAGACCGATGCGGCGCACGCGCAGAACATCGCCGCGCGCGCCAAGCAGAAGCCGATCTGGCTCAGCGAAAAACCCAGCCCGCAAATCCCCCAGGACGTCTGGGAGCGCATGCGCCAGGGCTTCCAGCTGCAGGACGGGCTGGGCGTCAACCCGCGCATCGAGCAACAGCGCCTGTGGTTCGCCAGCAATCCATCTTTCCTCGAAAACGCCGGCGAACGTGGCAGCCTCTACATTCACTACATCGTCGAGCGCCTTGAAGAACGCAACATGCCGCTGGAACTGGCCCTGCTGCCAGTGATTGAAAGTGCCTACAACCCGATGGCCTATTCCCGGGCCAACGCGGTGGGTCTTTGGCAGTTCATCCCGTCCACCGGGCGTTACTTCAACCTGCGTCAAACCCGTTTCTATGATGGCCGCCGCGACATCACCGCGTCGACCACCGCCGCGCTGGATTACCTGACCCGCCTGCACGACATGTTCAACGGCGACTGGATGCTGGCCCTGGCGGCCTACAACGCCGGCGAAGGCACCGTCAGCCGGGCCATCGAGCGCAACGAACGCCTCGGCCTGCCGACCGATTACTGGAACCTGCCGCTGCCCTCCGAAACCCAGGCCTACGTGCCAAAGTTGCTGGCACTGTCGCAGGTGGTAATGGCGCCGGAAGCCTACGGCGTGAACCTCAACCCGATCGCCAACGAACCGTATTTCCAGGTCGTCGAAATCAATCAGCGCATGGACCTGTCCAAGGTTGCTGAAGTCGCCAACATCGACGAAGACGAACTGTTCCAGCTCAACCCGGCTTTCAAGCAGCGCACCACCACCCTTGATGGCCCGCAGCACCTGCTGGTTCCGACCTCCAAGGCGCAACTGCTCACCAGCAGCCTGCAGACCATGCGTCCTGAAGAACTGATCAGCAAGAAATCGCTCAAGCCGGTCTTCGAAGGTGCCGACGACACCCAGGTCGCCAGCGTCAAGCGCGCCTACCGGGTCAAGCGGGGCGACAACCTCGGTTCCATCGCCAAGGCCAACAACGTCGACGTGAAGGACCTGCAACGCTGGAACAAACTGAGCGGCAAGAATCTCAAGGCCGGTCAGACCCTGGTCATGCAGGACACCGGCAAACGCAGTTCCGGGCGCGTCAACACCGTAATCGCAGCCAATGCGAAGAAGCAGCAGACCAAGTACAAGGTCCAGCAAGGCGACTCGCTGTACATCGTGGCCAAGCGCTTCAACGTTGAGATGCAGCACCTCAAGCGCTGGAACCCGCGTGTCGGCCAGGCGCTCAAGCCTGGCCAGATGTTGACGGTGGCCAATCCGCATTAAAAAACAGCCCCTGAATCCAGGGGCTTTTTTATGCCTTCACAGTTTTGTGGGCAGCACAAAAACCTGTGGGATTGTTGCTTGGCCGATACCGCGCATTAATCTCCCTTCTTTTTCCTGTCCATACAAGCTGTTACTGTACGGTGCACAATGCCCAAGCCGCCCGGACCGGATCCCTTATTTGAAGCGTCCCCTGCCCCTGTTCCTGATCAGCCTGGCCTTGAGTTCCACCGCAAGCGCGACGATCAGCGAAAGCCATGGTTATGCGCAATTCGGCACGCTCAAGTACCCGGCCCGATTTACCCACTTCGACTGGGTCAACCCGCAAGCGCCCAAGGGCGGTACGTTGCGGGTCATGGCGTTTGGCACCTTCGATACACTCAACCCCTATACCTTCAAGGGCACCAGCCCGGTCACCACACCGAGCTTCCTGCAATACGGCATCAACGAACTCAACGAACCGCTGATGGTCGGCACGGGGCAATACGCACCCTCGGGTGACGAGCCCGCATCCAGTTATGGCCTGATCGCCCAGTCGGTGGAGTACAACGAGAACCGCAGCTGGGTGGTGTTCAACCTGCGTCCCGAAGCACGCTTCCATGACGGCACGCCGATCACCGCCTACGACGTCGCGTTCTCCTATCGCGTGTTGCTCAAGGAAGGCCATCCGCTGTACCGCACCAGCCTTCAGGAAGTGTCGCGGGTCGATATCCTCAACCCCCGGCGGATTCGTTTCGTGTTCAAGCGTACGGGCAATCCGTTGTTGATCCTGCGCCTGGGTGAAATGCCGGTGCTGGCGCAACACTACTGGAAAGGCCGCGACTTCAAGGCCACCACTTTCGAGCCGCCGCTGGGCAGCGGGCCGTATCGCATCACCTCGGCCACACCGGGGCGGCAGATCGTCTTCGAACGGGTCAAGGATTACTGGGGCAAGGACCTGCCGGTCAATCGTGGCAAGTACAACTTCGACCGCATGGAGGTCGAGTTCTACCGCGACAGCGACGTGGCGTTCGAGGCGTTCAAGGCCGGTGAATTCGATATCTATATCGAGCATCAGGCGAAGAACTGGGACACCGGCTACAACTTCCCCGCCATACGCCGCGGCGAGGTGATCAAGGCACAGATTCCCCATCAGATCCCGACCCAGACCCAAGGCCTGTTCATGAACAGCCGCCGTCCGGCGTTCTCGGACACCAGGGTCCGTGAAGCCCTGGGGCTGATGTTCAACTTTGAATGGACCAACCGCACCCTGTTCGGCGGCGCCTACCAACGCGCCATGAGCTATTACCCCAACAGCGAATTCTCGGCCAGCGGTTTGCCGGTCGGGCATGAATGGCTGTTGCTCAAGCCCTATCGCGAGCAACTGCCGGCCAGGCTCTTTACCGAGCCGTTCAGCCTGCCGCAGACCGATGGCCGCGGCATCCCCCGGGAAACCTTGCGCAAAGCCCTCGGCCTGCTCGGCGAGGCCGGCTGGAAGCTCAATGGCCAGCGCCTGCAGAACGCCGCCGGACAGCCCTTGCGACTGGAGCTGCTGCTGGTCAACCCGAACCTGGAACGCATCCTCCAGCCTTACGTCGAGACCCTGGCCAGCATCGGCATCGATGCGCGGCTGCGCACGGTCGATCGCGCGCAATACAAGCAGCGCCTCGACCAGTTCGATTTCGACATGATTCTGATGACCCTCAACCAGACGCTCAGCCCGGGCCTGGAACAATGGCAGTACTTTCACTCCAGCCAGGCCGGGGTCAAGGGCAGCAAGAACTACGCCGGCATTGCCAACCCGGTGGTCGACCATTTGCTCGAGCAGTTGCTGGCCGCCCAGACCCGCGATGAACAGGTCGCCGCCGGCAAGGCCCTCGACCGCGTGCTGCTGTGGCAGCACTACATCGTGCCCAACTGGTACCTCAATAATCACCGTCTGGCGTACCGCAACCGGCTCGCCTTCGTCACCACGCCGCCCTACACCCTGGGCCTGAACGCGTGGTGGCTGAAATCTTCGGAGAAAGATCGATGAAACCCATCCGTGCCCTGCTCCTGCAGGCCAGCGGTCTGCTGTTCGCCGGGCTGGCCTGCGCCGCCCCGCAACATGCCGTGACCCTGTACAACGAACCGCCGAAATACCCGGCCGATTTCAAACACTTCGACTACGTCAACCCGGATGCGCCCAAGGGCGGGATTTTCCGTCAGGCCGGTTTCGGCGGCTTCGACAGCCTCAACCCCTTCATCAGCAAAGGCGTGCCGGCGGACGATATCGGCAACATCTACGACACCCTGGCCAAGCAAGGCCTGGACGAGCCGTTCACCGAGTACGGCTTGATCGCCCGACTGATCGAAAAAGCCCCGGACAACGCCTGGGTGCGCTTCTACCTGCGCCCCGAAGCACGCTTCCATGACGGCCATCCCGTACGCGCCGAGGACGTGGTGTTCAGCTTCCAGATGCTGACCAGGGACGGCGCGCCGATGTACCGCGGTTACTACAACGACGTGGCCGAAGTGATCGCCGAAGACCCGCTCACCGTGCTGTTCAAGTTCAAGCACACCAACAACCGCGAACTGCCGCTGATCCTCGGCCAGTTGCCGGTGCTGCCCAAGCACTGGTGGGCCGACCGCGACTTCAACAAGGGCAACCTGGAAATCCCGCTGGGCAGCGGCCCGTACAAGGTCAGTGAAGTGAAGGCCGGACGCTCGGTGCGTTACGAGCGGGTCAAGGACTACTGGGGCAAGGACTTGCCGGTCAATCGCGGCTTCTACAACTTCGACGTGATGACCACCGATTACTACCGCGACAACACCGTGGCTCTGGAAGCGCTCAAGGCCGGGCAGTTCGACTACTGGCTGGAAATGACCGCGAAGAACTGGGCCAACGCCTACAACACGCCGGCGGTCACCGAAGGTCGACTGGTCAAGGAACAGATTCCCAACGGCAATCCCACCGGCATGCAAGGCTTCGTGTTCAATCTGCGCCGCCCGGTGTTCCAGGATGTGCGCGTGCGCCAGGCCTTGTCGCTGTTGCTGGATTTCGAATGGACCAACAAGCAACTGTTCAACGGTGCCTACGCACGTACCCGCAGTTATTTCGAGAACTCGGAAATGGCCGCCACCGGCCTGCCTGACGCCGATCAGGTGGCGATCCTCGAACCATTCCGCGCCAAGCTGCCGCCGCAGGTATTCAGCGAAGCCTTCCAGAACCCGACCACCGACGGCAGCGGCATGATCCGCGCCCAGCAACGGCAAGCCTATCAACTGCTGCAGGAGGCCGGCTGGCGCATCGTCGATGACAAGATGGTCGACGCCGCCGGCAAGCCGGTGGTCATCGAGTTCCTGTTGGCCCAGACCGAATTCGAACGGGTGCTGCTGCCGTTCAAGCGCAACCTGAGCGACCTGGGTATCGACCTGGTGATTCGCCGGGTCGACGTCTCGCAGTACATCAACCGTGTGCGTTCCCGGGACTTCGACATGATCGTCGGCAGCTTCCCGCAGTCCAACTCGCCGGGTAACGAACAGCGGGAATTCTGGATGTCGGATGCCGCCGACAAGCCCGGCAGCCGCAACTCCATGGGCCTGAAAGATCCGGTGGTCGATCAACTGGTCGAGCAACTGATCAACGCCGATTCGCGCAACAACCTGGTAGCCCACGCCCGGGCGCTGGACCGGGTGCTGCAATGGGGCTATTACGTAATACCCAACTGGCACATCAAGACCTGGCGCGTGGCGTACTGGAACCACATCGGCCATCCCAAGGTCTCGCCCAAGTACGACATCGGCACGGCCACCTGGTGGGTCAAGCCCGATATCAAGCCGGCAATAGAAGTCGAAACCACACTGCAGGCCGATCCTGCGGGCACGGAGTAATCAGATGCTGGCGTACATTTTTCGGCGACTGTTGCTGATCATTCCGACCCTGTTCGGCATCCTGCTGATCAACTTCGTGATCATCCAGGCTGCCCCGGGCGGGCCGGTGGAACAGATGATCGCCAAGCTCGAAGGCTTCGAAGGCGCCACCAGCCGCATCGCCGGCGGCGGTGCCGAAGTCTCGGTGGCAGGCTCCGCCTATCGCGGCGCCCAGGGCCTGGACCCGGCGCTGATCAAGGAAATCGAGCACATGTACGGCTTCGACAAATCGGCGCCGGAACGCCTGTGGATCATGGTCAAGAACTATGCATCCCTGGATTTCGGCGACAGCTTCTTCCGCGACGCCAAGGTCATCGACCTGATCAAGGAAAAGATGCCGGTGTCGATCTCCCTCGGGCTGTGGAGCACGCTGATCATGTACCTGGTGTCGATCCCGCTGGGGATCGCCAAGGCCAAGCGGCACGGCAGCCACTTCGACGTCTGGACCAGTTCGGCGATCATCGTCGGTTATGCGATCCCGGCGTTCCTGTTCGCCATCCTGTTGATCGTGGTGTTCGCCGGCGGCAGTTACCTGGACTGGTTCCCCTTGCGCGGGCTGACCTCGAACAACTTCGATGAACTGAGCATGGGCGGCAAGATCCTCGACTACTTCTGGCACCTGGCGCTGCCGGTGACAGCGCTGGTGATCGGCAACTTCGCGACCATGACCCTGCTGACCAAGAACAGCTTCCTCGACGAGATCAACAAACAGTACGTGATCACCGCCAGGGCCAAGGGCCTGACCAACCACCGCGTGCTTTACGGCCATGTGTTCCGCAACGCCATGTTGCTGGTGATCGCCGGCTTCCCCGCGGCCCTCATCGGCATCTTCTTCACCGGCTCGTTGCTGGTGGAGGTGATCTTCTCCCTCGACGGCCTCGGGCTGATGAGTTTCGAGGCGGCGATCAACCGCGATTACCCGGTGGTGTTCGGCACGCTGTTCATCTTCACCCTGCTGGGACTGGTGGTGAAACTGATCGGCGACCTCACCTACACCTTTGTCGATCCGCGCATCGACTTCGAAAGCCGGGAGCATTGAGATGAACCTGTCCCCTCTCAATCGCCGACGCTTCGAACTGTTCAAGACCAACAAGCGTGGCTGGTGGTCGCTGTGGCTGTTCCTGATCCTGTTCGGCGCAAGCCTGGGCGCCGAGCTGATCGCCAACGACAAGCCGCTGGCGGTGCACTACGACAACAACTGGTACTTCCCGGCACTCAAACGCTACCCGGAAACCACCTTCGGCGGCGAGTTTCCGCTGGAGGCCAACTACAAGAGCCCGTACATCCGCGAACTGCTCAAGGCCAAGGACGCCTGGGTGCTGTGGGCGCCGATTCCCTACAGCTACCAGAGCATCAACTACGACCTGAAAGTCCCCGCTCCAGCCCCGCCCTCGACGGACAACCTGCTGGGCACCGACGATCAGGGCCGCGACGTTTTGGCCCGGGTGATCTACGGCTTCCGCATTTCGGTGCTGTTCGCCCTGACCCTGACCGTGCTGAGCTCGATCATCGGCGTGATCGCCGGCGCCTTGCAGGGTTTCTACGGCGGCTGGGTGGATCTGGCCGGGCAGCGGTTCCTGGAGATATGGTCCGGACTGCCGGTGCTGTACCTTCTGATCATCCTGGCCAGTTTCGTGCAACCCAACTTCTGGTGGTTGCTGGGGATCATGCTGCTGTTCTCATGGATGAGCCTGGTGGACGTGGTGCGCGCCGAATTCCTGCGCGGGCGCAATCTGGAATACGTACGCGCCGCCCGCGCCCTGGGCATGCAGAACGGTGCGATCATGTTCCGCCATATCCTGCCCAACGCGATGGTCTCGACCATGACCTTCATGCCGTTCATCCTCACCGGCGCCATCGGTACGCTGACCGCCCTGGACTTCCTCGGCTTCGGCCTGCCGGCGGGCAGTCCGTCCCTGGGTGAACTGGTGGCCCAGGGCAAATCGAACCTGCAGGCGCCGTGGCTGGGCATCAGCGCCTTCGCCGTGCTGGCCTTGATGTTGAGTCTGCTGGTGTTCATCGGCGAGTCCGCTCGCGATGCCTTCGACCCGAGGAAGTGAAATGAATCAGAACAATCTGATCGAAGTGCGCGACCTGTCCGTCGACTTTGTCATCGGCAACCGCTGCCAGCGGGCGGTCGAAGGCGTCAGCTTCGACATCAAGCGCGGTGAAACCCTGGCGTTGGTCGGTGAGAGCGGTTCCGGTAAATCGGTCACCGCACATTCGATCCTGCGCCTGCTGCCCTACCCGCTGGCCCGGCACCCGTCCGGCACCATCGTATATTCCGGGCAGAATCTGCTGGACCTGAAAGAAAAAACCATCCGCCACATTCGCGGCAACCGGATTGCGATGATCTTCCAGGAGCCGATGACCTCGCTCAATCCCTTGCACTCGATCGAGAAGCAGATCAATGAGGTGCTGGGCATCCACAAGGGCCTGACCGGCAAGGTCGCGACCAAGCGCACCCTGGAGTTGCTGGAGATGGTCGGCATCCCCGAGCCGCACAAGCGCCTCAAGGCCCTGCCCCACGAGTTGTCCGGCGGCCAGCGCCAGCGGGTGATGATCGCCATGGCCCTGGCCAACGAGCCGGAGCTGCTGATCGCCGACGAGCCGACCACCGCGCTGGACGTGACCGTTCAGCTGAAAATCCTCGAACTGCTCAAGGAACTTCAGGCTCGTTTGGGCATGGCGTTGTTGCTGATCAGCCACGATTTGAACCTTGTGCGAAGAATTGCGCATCGCGTATGTGTCATGCAGCAAGGTTGCATCGTCGAACAGGCATCGTGCGAAGAACTGTTCCGCGCGCCGCAGCATCCGTACACTCGGGAACTGCTGGCAGCGGAGCCTGGTGGCAAGCCTGCAAGCAACGTGATCGGCCCGCCCTTGCTGGCGGTCGAGGACCTGAAAGTCTGGTTTCCGATCAAGAAAGGCCTGCTCAAGCGCACGGTGGATTACGTCAAGGCGGTCGACGGCATTAATTTCAGCCTGCCCCAGGGCCAGACCCTGGGGATCGTGGGAGAAAGCGGTTCCGGCAAATCGACCCTGGGCCTGGCGATTTTGCGGTTGATCGCCAGCAAAGGCGCCATTCGCTTTGAAGGCCAGCCGCTGGACTGTCTGACGCAACAACAGGTCAGGCCGCTGCGGCGGGAGATGCAAGTGGTGTTTCAGGACCCGTTCGGCAGCCTGAGCCCGCGGATGTGCGTGAACGACATCGTGGGCGAAGGCCTGCGAATCCACAAGATGGGCACCGCGGCGGAACAGGAACAAGCGATCATTGCGGCACTCAGGGAGGTAGGTCTGGATCCGGAAACCCGGCACCGCTACCCCCACGAATTTTCCGGCGGGCAACGGCAGAGAATCGCCATTGCCCGGGCATTGGTGTTAAAACCGGCGTTGATTTTGCTGGACGAGCCGACTTCGGCCCTCGACCGCACGGTACAACGCCAGGTAGTGGAGCTTTTGCGTTCACTGCAAAGCAAGTACAACCTGACGTATCTGTTTATCAGCCATGACCTGGCTGTGGTGAAAGCGCTGAGCCACCAGTTGATGGTGGTCAAGCATGGCCAAGTGGTCGAACAGGGAGACGCGCAAAGCATTTTTGCCGCCCCCCAACATCCGTATACACAGCAGTTGCTGGAAGCCGCTTTTTTGGCTCCGGCCACTGCGCAATAACCTGAAAGAGGAGCAACACATGGGTTTTCTCGCCGGTAAGCGCGTACTGATCGTCGGTGTCGCCAGCAAGCTGTCCATCGCATCCGGCATCGCTGCCGCCATGCATCGCGAGGGCGCTGAGCTTGCCTTCACTTATCAGAACGACAAACTCAAGGGTCGTGTCGAAGAGTTCGCACAAGGCTGGGGTTCGAGTCCTGAGCTGTGCTTCCCGTGCGACGTGGCCAGCGATGAAGAAATCGCCAAGGTCTTCGAAGCGCTGAGCAAGAAGTGGGACGGCCTGGACTGCATCGTGCACTCCGTGGGCTTCGCCCCGGGCGACCAACTGGACGGCGACTTCACCGAAGCCACCACCCGTGAAGGTTTCCGCATCGCTCACGACATCAGCGCCTACAGCTTCGTGGCCCTGGCCAAGGCCGGCCGCGAAATGATGAAAGGCCGCAACGGCAGCCTGCTGACCCTGTCGTACCTGGGCGCCGAGCGCACCATGCCGAACTACAACGTGATGGGCATGGCCAAGGCTTCCCTGGAAGCCGGCGTACGTTACCTGGCCGGCTCCCTGGGCCCGGACGGTACTCGCGTCAACTGCGTATCGGCAGGCCCGATCCGCACCCTCGCCGCTTCCGGCATCAAGAACTTCCGCAAGATGCTGGCTGCCAACGAAGCGCAAACCCCGCTGCGCCGCAACGTCACCATCGACGAAGTCGGCAACGCCGGCGCCTTCCTGTGCTCGGACCTGGCGTCCGGCATCAGCGGTGAAATCATGTACGTGGACGGTGGCTTCAACACCACGGCCATGGGCAGCATCGAAGAGTAATCTTCGGTCAGCCAAAAAAAACCCGCCTGTTTTGGCGGGTTTTTTATGCCTGCGATTTCCGGCCGATGCCGTCCTCCTGTAGGAGCGAGCTTGCTCGCGAAAAACCCGGGCACGCCGCGCTCATCCAGACTGCGCGCGTTATCGTTGACGACCTTCGCGAGCAAGCTCGCTCCTACAGGGTTAGTGTTGTGTCAGGCATTGCGCAAACAACTGCTGAATCGGCTGCATTCGCTGGCTGTACCGCTGCAACAACACAATCTCCCGATAGAACGTCAACTCGCCCAAGGGGATGACTCGCACCCTGGCCCCATGCTCAAGCCACAACCCCGCCTCGGGCAGCAGAGAAATCCCCAAGCCACACTCGACCATTTTCACAATCGCCTCCAGCTCATCCAGCTCCAGCGCCACCTGCACCTCGATCTTCTGTTCGCGCAGAAACCGCGTCACCAGCCGCCCGCCGAACGAATTGCGGTCGTAGCGCACATGCGGGTACTCCGCAATCAGCTGTAGCGGATCATCACCGTCCAGATCCGTCGGTACGATCAGCACGAACGGCTCTCGGCGAACCACCTGCGCGGACAATTCCTTGGGCAACTCAAACGGTGGCTTGATCAGGATCGCCAGGTCCACTTCTCCCGTGTCCACCTGACTCAGCAGGTTCAATGACACACCGGGCACCAGCTTGGGCTCCAGCAAGGGCGCCTGTTGGCGCAATTTCAACAATGCCTGGGGCAGCAGCCC
Source organism: Pseudomonas sp. IT-P74 (assembly GCF_949768175.1). Lineage (NCBI taxonomy): Bacteria > Pseudomonadati > Pseudomonadota > Gammaproteobacteria > Pseudomonadales > Pseudomonadaceae > Pseudomonas > Pseudomonas sp. IT-P74. The sequence goes on from NZ_CATKQD010000022.1 coordinate 224,057, forward strand.
GGTCTGGGCGGTCGCCACCGCGCCGATTTTCAGTTCGCCACGGTACTCGGTGACATCGTCACTGACGGCCATGCGGCTGAAGGTTTCGAGCATTTCCCTGGCCATCGGCAACGCTCGCTGCCCCGCCGCATTGAGCAGTGCCTGACGACCGGTGCGGTCGAACAGACGGATGCCCAGGGCCTGTTCCAGGTTGCGAATCTGCGCGCTGACCGCCGATTGCGTCAGGCCGATGTGCATGCCGGCCGCGGCGAAGGTGCCGTAACGCGCCACGGCGATAAAGGTTTTCAGTTCTCGCAGCATGGCGACCTCGATTGATCGAAATAATTTGAGCTCGCTGCAAAAATTATCGTCTTTCAATCAAAAAGCACAGAGATAAACTCAACACACGCCCACCCACCACCGAGGTACGCCCGATGCAACTGTCCCCTTTTCACCTGGCCATTCCGGTCTACGACTTGTCTGCCGCTCGGCACTTTTACGGTGAGGTATTTGGCCTGGAGGAAGGCCGCTCCAGCGACCACTGGGTGGATTTCAATTTTTTCGGCCATCAACTGGTGATTCACCTGGCACCGAAAAGTCCTTCACAAGAAGCCGCACACACCAATGCCGTCGATGGTCACGATGTGCCGGTGCCGCATTTTGGCGTGGTGCTCGGGATGGCGGAATGGGAGGCTCTGGCCGAGCGGCTGAAGTCACTGGAAACACGCTTCGTGATCGAGCCGGGGATTCGCTTTCAGGGGCTGGTAGGGGAACAGGCGACGATGTTTCTGTTTGATCCTTGCGGTAATGCGCTGGAGTTCAAGGCGTTCAAGGATATCGGGCAGTTGTTTGCCAAGTGAAAGTTGTGATGCCTGTTCGGGTCTCTTCCCGGGCAAGCCCCCACAGGGTTTTGTAGTGACCAGACATATTCGACCTGGGTAACACTGAACCGAATGTCATAACCATGATGCGCCGTAGCCCGCAACGTCACCATCGAAGAGTAATCTTCGGTCAGCTAGAAAACCCGCCTATCAAGGCGGCTTTTTTACCAAAACCATGTGATCAACATCAACTTTGAACCCCTATGACTTTAGGGTGCTTCTCTCCAAGGTACGGCCCCAGATCAGCGGCAAAGATGATTCGGCCACTTTCACGCTGAACAATGCCGTCACTCAAATAGCCTTCGGCATATCTGGACACTCCTTGATCTGCGAAGCCCTTATCGACTACACCCGCTTCGCTAATACGCAGCCAGAACAACACTTGCTGACCATCAAAAGTAATACCGGCAACCACGATTTTCCTGTCTGACTGCACAGCAATGGACATGGGAAAAACGGAAGGTACCTTTAGATCGATCAATACCGCTACTCCACCGTTAAACGACAGATCTACGGAGCCATCCGCCAGCAGGCGGTTCACTACAAGGTTATCCACATCATCGATCGTTCTGCTCGATGAAAAAATCACTTTGTCTTCATACACCTGCATCTGGCCTTGACGACTGGAGTCGCCTGCTTCCCAATACCCATCCGTCGCAAACGTCCGATCCAGCTCGCCTTTGGGTGTATAGCAAGCTAACGCAGACCTTGGGTTGGACTGGCCTTGATCCGGACGATCAAGACTTCCGAATACCACAATGCGATTGTCAGACAAGATATCGACACTCTGGATCGTCGAATTTTCGCCGTTGAATCGCACTTTGCGTGTTCCAAAATCCAGGTCGGGCTCGCCCGACGCATCAAATCGATGCAGCAATCCCACCTCCTCTCGAAATGAGCCAGTCAAGGAACTCAACAAATAACCGGAAGCCAGCAGAAGTTGACCATCAGCACTGATGCATCCCACCGGAGCTGGAGTGGTCAGGGCATGCTCCGGGGGTACGGGATCAACCGGAAACGGGAGAATCTTTGTGCCGAAGATCAAATCCGGGGTGCCGTTTTCATTGAATCGCGTTACAGCGACACGCCTCATGAATGGGTCGCTGCCCGTTGAGCCGATCAACAGGAGCTTGCCATCGGCTTGAGCCAATAGTTGTGTGGGTCTGGCTTCTGTGTTTACTTCAAATTGCCATTTTGTAACGCCTTCCTGTTGGCCGAACCCAGGATCGTCTGAGCCATCAGCCATCGCTCGACGCAACCAACAAGCACGACCCTGGTAGACGACGTAAACCAGTTTCCCTTGCCGCGTTTCAACAACACATCGAGTCGAGCCATGGCTCTCGCTTGGAATATTGATCAAACCCTTTTCGGCAAAGCTCTCATCCAGCTCACCCGCCTTTTTTGGTGTTTTTTTAGCTTGTGCAGTCATGTTCCCATCCTCTGAAATGTCAGATTTTTATCTGGTGACAAATCACTTTGAGGTAATGGGGAAACGATAACTACTGACATAAATGACAGTTCAACCGTCTTCACGAGCCAAAAAACTGTCCTGCTGGCACATAGCGTGTCAGCGCACCGATGCAAGCAGCACGCAACCCAAGGGCGTTGTCCGGACTGACGCCTTCGCGAGCAGGCCCGCCAATACAACGCAGCCCTAACGGCTCATCAGCCGCTCGGCCTCCCCCAGTAGCTCCTCGACTGAGTCATGAACAACGGGGTCATATTCGACCTGGGTAACACTGAAGCGAATGTCATAACTGCGATGCGCCGTGGCATTGCGCTCATCGAGCATCTCATTGAGCCGTACCTTGATCGCCGCAATCTCCACGGCGCTGGAACCGGTCAGCAGCGCCACGAACCGGTCGCCTTCGAGACGTCCGATCACATCGTTTTCACGAAAGCCGATCCGCAGGACATCGGCGAACGTCCTGAGCGCATCGTCACCTTTGGCCCGACCGTACAGATAGCAGATGAGTTTGAATTCATCGAGGGTGAAGTACAGCAGCGTCGCCGACGTCCCCAGTTCCCGACAGGCGTCCAGCCCGAGCCGGGCCAGCTCGGTGAAACCATGGCGATTGGACAGTAGCGTCAGCTCGTCCATGCTCGCCATCTGCACGCCGGCCAGTTCTCGCTCGGCCTGGAGAGCCAGTTCGCGCAGCCGTTCGCGTTCTTGCTGTGGCGTGAGCAACGGGTTGGCTGATCGGCCCGATTTGCCCGTTTTGCCTGAGATCAACATCGTTCACTCCTTGGCAGGTATGTACGTTAGAGTCGCCCACACCCGCATTGACTCCCTTCAAGCGCGCCGCTGGTCAGCTACCCGCCACCGGGCACGGCCCTCCTGCATCGGCCCAGGTTTTGAACCGGGCGACGAAGATATCGTGGGGCACCGGCACCGGCGCGCGATTGCCGCCGGGGTTCCAGCCCCACAGCACCAGCTTGTCGTCGCTGACGTGCTTGATCAGCGCGGCGAAATCCCGATCGCCGTTGCTGGAGCGATCCTTGATCATCGCGCACAGCCGATCGGCGGGCAGGCCGATCCAGGCCATCCGTTGCGCTGCCGGTGGCAGGCTCCAGTGTGGCGCCCCGGGTGGCGCGTGGGGACCGTAACTGGCCGGCGGATTGCTTTGCGCATGGCACGTCGCACAGGGCAACCCGGCCGAGCCCTTGCCGTCCATGCCCCGCACGACATTCATGGCGTGGGGTACGCCGGCATCGAACTGCAGCGGCGAATCCCCGGGAATGTGGCAGTTCTGGCAACGGGGACTCTGGAAGACCTTCTGTACAGTGTCGAACGCCTGCAAGGCCTCGCGGTCATCGGCGAACACACGGGATGCGTAGGCGACGAGAACGATCAGGATCAACGCCCCAAGCAACCAGTGATGTCGTTTCATCTCACACCCCCGACAGCTGCAACGGCAGCTCCCGCAGGCGCTGTCCGGTCAAGGCAAACACCGCGTTGGCCACCGCCGGCGCCGTGGGTGGTACACCGGTTTCGCCGATACCGCCGGGTTTGTCGCTGCTGGGCATGATATGCACTTCGACCACCGGCATTTCGTTGAGCCGCAGCACCTGATAGTCATGATAGTTGGACTGCACCACCTGCCCGTCCTTGAGCGTCAGTTTGCTGTGCAAGGCGAAACTCAGGCCAAAAGCGATGCCCGACTCCATCTGCGCGGCGATGCTCTGTGGGTTCACCGCAATGCCACAGTCCACCGCACACACCACCCGGTGCACGCGGATGGCGAGGTTGTCCTGGGACACCTCGGCCACCTGCGCCACGTAGCTGCCGAACGATTCATGCACCGCCACACCCAGGGCGTGGCCGTCCGGCAGCGGCGCCGTCCAGTTGGCCTTCTCCACCGCGAGGTTCAGCACACCGAGGTGACGCGGATGGTCCTTGAGCAAGGTGCGCCGGTATTCCACCGGATCCTTGCCGGCCGCCGTGGCCAGCTCATCGATCAACGACTCCATGACAAACGCGGTGTGGGTGTGCCCCACCGAACGCAGCCACAACACGCTGATACCGGTTTTCGGGGAGTGCAGTTCGATCTGGTGATTGGCCAAGCCTTCGAAGTAAGGGCTGTCGGCCACGCCTTCGACGGAGGTTTTGTCGATGCCGTCCTTGACCATGGTCGCTTCAAGCGAGGTCCCGGCCATGATCGACTGCCCGACCATCACATGCTTCCAGGCCAGCGGCAGCCCGTCAGCACCCAGCCCGATACGCGCATGGTGCAGGAACGCCGAGCGGTAATAGCCGCCGCGGATATCATCCTCCCGCGCCCACACGGTTTTCACCGGTGCACCGGCGGCCTTGGCGACGTACACCGCTTCGCTGACGAAATCCGACGTCGGATTGGCCCGGCGCCCGAAGCCGCCGCCGAGAAACTCGGTATGGATCTCGACCTGTTCGGGTTTGAGCCCGGTGATTTTCCCGGCGACCATCTGGTCCAGGGTCTGGAACTGGGTGCCGGTCCAGATGTCGCATTTGTCCTGGGTGATGCTCACTGTGCAGTTCAGCGGTTCCATCGGCGCGTGGGCCAGATAAGGCACACTGTATTCAACGTCGATCTTCCTGGTCGCTTTCGCCAGCGCCGCCTGGGTATCCCCCGCCTGACCGGCATTGATGCCGGGGGTGGTGGCGAGTTTGCGGAAGTTTTCCAACAGCGCCTGGCTGTCGAGCCCGGCGTTCGGCCCCGGATTCCACTCGATTTTCAGCGCATCGCGCCCCAGCTTCGCCGCCCAGAAATGATCGGCAATCACCGCGATGCCGGTCGGCACTTGCACCACTTTGTGCACGCCCGGAATCGCCAGCGCCTCGGCACCTTCAAAGGATTTGACGCTGCCGCCGAAGGTGGGCGAACGGGCGACCATCGCAGTCATCAGCCCGTCAAACTGCACGTCCATGCCGAATTTCGCCCGGCCGGTGATTTTTTCCGGCGTGTCCATACGCTTGGTGGGTTTGCCGATCAGCCGCCAGTCTTTCGCGTCCTTGAGTGTGATCGAGGCCGGGTCCGGCCGTGGCAATTGCCCGGCGTCATCGGCCAATTCGCCATAGGTGGCACGGTGCTCACCGGCAATGACCACCCCCGATTCGGTACGGATCTCGGATGGCGCAACGTTGAAACGCTTGGCCGCTGCGTCGATCAACATCAAGCGCGCCGCCGCGCCGGCCTGGCGATAGCGGTCGAACTCCATCCAGGTCGAGGTCGAGCCGCCGGTGATCTGCATTCCGCCAAAGCCAGGCAGGCCGTAATCGGCGGCCGAAGCCGGGGCATGCTCGACACGGATCTTCGTCCAGTCGGCGTCCAGTTCTTCGGCGATCAGCATGGTCAGGCCGGTCCAGATGCCCTGGCCCATTTCCGAGTGGCCGAGCAACACGGTGACGCTGTTGTCGTTGCCAATGCGCAGGAAGGCATTAGGCGCAAACACGTTGCCCTGGTTCTCCGCGCCCATGGCGAAACGGTGGGCGGCGGGCATGGCAAACGCTACCACCAGCCCGCCGCCCAGCATGGCACTGCCCTTGAGAAAACCACGACGCGATAACGTATTGATGCTGTTCATGGCCACCTCAACCCAGCTCGGCGGCGCGTTTGACCGCCGCGCGAATTCGCGGGTAAGTGCCGCAACGGCAGATGTTGCCGGACAGCGCCTGATCGATGTCGCTGTCGGTCGGTTTTGGAATCTTCGCCAGCAACGCCGCCGCCGACATGATCTGCCCGGACTGGCAGTAGCCACACTGAACCACATCAAGTTCCGCCCAGGCCTGTTGCACCGGGTGCGAACCGTCTGCGGAAAGGCCTTCGATGGTGAGAATCTTTTGCCCATGGGCCACGGCCGTGGCCGGTGTGATGCACGAGCGCAGCGGTGCGCCATCGACGTGTACGGTGCAGGCGCCGCATTGGGCTATGCCACAGCCGAATTTGGTGCCGGTGAGGTGGGCGACATCACGCAAGACCCAGAGCAGCGGCATGTCGGCGGGGACATCCAGCTCCTGATCCTGGCCATTGATGTTCAGGGTCAGCATGGCGCAGTTCCTCAGACTCAGGGTGATCTGAAGGGGCGTCGCTGCGGCCTTGTAGAACCTGCGCGCGCCTCGGGTTACCCCTTCAGCTAAGCGCAAATTTGCCGGCAGGCCTTGGTGCATCGACCACCGGTCATGAAAAAGCCGCCTCGAAGGGCGGCCCTGAAGGTCTTCGCTAGAGCCTCGGCCCCAATAAAATGCCGGTGTAGCGCCAGACAAAAACACCAAAAGCGCTACACCACAGCAACGCCGACAGCGCCAGACCCTGACCGGAAAAAGGCACCAGCCACACTCGACACGCACCCGCCAGCAACAACAGGGCAAACCCAGCAACGACCGCCTTGGACGGCTGCAACAAACGCCCGGTATGCCCCAGGCTGACCCGCGCGATCATCGCCAGAACCAACCCGCCGATACCGCCGACGGCCAGCGAATGGGTGGCCAGGCTTTGTTGCAGCGTCCAGCCCAGGTGCCACAGCGCCATGGCCAGCGTTGCCACCGCGAGCCAGGCATAAGCCAGATACAGCGACCACAGCAGCGGTACGCGCCACAGACCGTGATCATGCCAGCGCCACAACCGCAGCAGATGCAAACCGCTGATCAGCGCAAACAACAGCGCCAGCCACACCCGTGGGACGTCATTCAAACCGACGGCAAAAGACAGCGCCGCCAGCATGGCGCCGATCAGCAACACCTTGCCCGGCAACGGATGGGCAGCAGGCGTTGCGGGACGGTTCAAGCCGCGCTGGATAAAGAACGGAATCACCCGCCCGCCGATCACGCTCATCAGCGCGCCCGCCAGCCACAAGGCGGCCAGCACGCCATGGCGTTGCAGATTGGCGTCATCAACGGCGAACCCCAACAACGTCAACGCCTGACACCCGGCCAGCAGCATCACCATCACCAGAATCGGATAATTCTCGCGTTTGCCCGCAGCCAGCAGATCGCGCCCCAACACCCACGCCAACAGCGGCAGAAACGGAACCTGCAAGGCCAGCAGCAAGGGTGCCGGTATCGGCAGGCACCAGGCCAGTCGCCCCAGCAGCCACATAAGCACCAGGCCGATCAGCGGCCAGCCCTTGAGCCCAGGCCGACCAGTCCAGTTGGGCACCTCCGTGAGCAGGAACCCGGCAATGATGGCCGTGGTAAATCCGAAAGGCATTTCATGGCGATGCCAGGCGAGCATGCCGCCCACCGGTTGCGCTCCGGGCAAGCGGCCGTACAGCCACAAGGCCCAGATCGCGATGGCGAGGGCCGCGAACCCGGCCCCGGCCAGAAAGAAGGGTCGAAAGCCCAGGCTGAAGACCGGTGCAACGGCTAGCCGGCGCATCAAGCCACCACTCGGGCCGGGAAACGGCTCAGGCGATACGCGCCGAGCATACGGCTCGACCATTGAAGAACGTTCCGAGGGTTGCTGAAGAAGTTGAACATTGTGCGTACTCCTGAAGGTGCTTTACCTCATCAAGTCCCGTGCCAGCTTTTTGCCCCTTTAGATCCAGACACTTGCGCATATACGAGTCATAATGACCCATAGCCAAGATAGTCTGTTTGACTCCACTAAAAGTCATTTTGACTACCACCATGCTACCCTGCGGCAATTTTCTCGATCTACGGTACGGCCAGACGACCAGAGGCTGACTACGCTAAAAGTCCGGAACATGCGTTACCTGCAGAGGAGCTGGCACCATGCTACGCGTACAAAAACTCACGCCCTGCCTGTGGTTCGACGATCAGGCCGAAGAGGCGGCGAAGTTCTATTGCTCGATCTTCGACCACTCGAAAATCACTGCCATCACCCATTACGGCCACGCCGGATTCGAGTTCCACGGCCGGCCCGAGGGTTCGGTCATGACCGTCAGCTTCGAGCTCGACGGGCAGAGTTTCACCGGCCTCAACGGCGGGCCTTTATTCAAGTTCAGCGAAGCGGTTTCGTTTCAGGTCAATTGCCTGACACAGGATGAAGTCGATCATTACTGGGGCAACCTGTCGGCCGGTGGCGCGCCCGAAGCCCAGCAATGCGGCTGGCTCAAGGACAAGTTCGGGCTGTCGTGGCAGATCGTCCCCGTGGCGATGATGGACATGATCAAAGACCCCGACACGAAAAAATCGCAACGGGCCATGCAGGCGATGATGCAGATGAAAAAACTCGATATCGCCACGCTGCAACGAGCCTTTGACGGCGAGAGCTAATACACTCGGGCATCGACCTGCCGAGGAGTGAGCATGAAGCACGCCGTTGCCAAGAACGCCGACCAGGCCCCGCGCTTCTGGCGCGATGATGCCCTGCCCTTCATCGAAGCCCGCTCCATCGCCGACGGGCGCGAAGTCTGCTACACCCGGCACGCCCACGAGCACTTTTCCATCGGGGCGATCACCGCCGGGCGCAGCACTTATCTGCATGAGCAGTCGGCATTCGAGGTCAGCGTCGGCACGGTGGTGCTGATGAACCCCGGCGACGTCCACGCCTGCAACCCGATCGAAGACCAACCCTGGTCGTACCTTATGCTGTACGTCGATACACCGTGGCTGACCGATTTGCAGCATCAGCTCGGGTTCAGCGATGACGCGGCGTTTCGCCGCTTTTCCCTGACCCATACCCGCGACGCCCATCTGTTTACCGGCCTCGCGGGTTTGTATGAGGTGCTGGTCGATCCACAGCAAGATGTGCTGCGCAAACACAGCGTGGCCGTGGAGTTCTTTACCGAGGTTCAGCTGCGACTCAACCCGGCCAACCCGCCGCTGCGCGAACCCAACTTCAAGCTGGAGCGCGCGGCCGACTACATCCGTGACCACTGCACGCAAACCCTCAGGCTCGAAGACATATGCGAGGCGGCACAATTGTCGCCGTCCTACCTGATCCGCGCCTTCAAACAGCATTACGGCATGACGCCCCACGCGTTCCTGGTGAACCGGCGCATCCAGTTCGCCCAGGATCAATTGCGCAGCGGCAAGCTGATCGCGGACGTGGCACTGGAGGCGGGGTTCGCCGATCAGGCGCATTTTCAACGGGCGTTCAAACAGCATTTGGCGGCAACGCCGGGGCAGTATCGGGGCTGAATCCGCCGAGATTGCCGTTACGGCAACACCAGATACACCGCACTCACCACCAGCAACAACGCCATGGCGCGATTGAACAGGCGCATCCCCGCCGGGTTGTTCAAAAACCCCCGCAAAAACGTCCCGGCATAGGCCCAGCAACCGACCGACACATAACAGATCACCAGATAAATCGCGGCGAACTGCCAGACCAGGCGCGCCTCGCCATCGGCGACGAACGCGCCCATGCCGGCCACGCAGGCCAGCCAGGCCTTCGGGTTGAGCCATTGCATGATGGCGCCATACAGCATCGACGGTGCCTGGGCCGACTCACTGGCCTGCACCTGCCCATTGTCAGCCGCCAGCTTGAACGCCATGTACAACAGGAAGGCGACACCCGCCCATTGCACCACCTGCGTCAGTGCCGGCCACTGTTGCAACAGCTCATGCAGGCCCAATCCCATCAGCACCAACAGCAAGACAAACCCCAGCGTGGCTCCGGCCACGTGACGCTGGCTGGCCCTGAAGCCAAAGCGCGCGCCGGAGCTCAACGCCACGATATTCACCGGCCCCGGCGTGATGGACGCGACCAACGCAAACGCCGCCATGGATATCATCAGACTCATTGCACACCTTCTTCCATCGAGTTGAACAAGGTCCCCAAGGTAATGAGCCCGCCGGCTCGCGTATTGAACAAAACGCCCCTGTCTAGCTATGAGTAGTAACCCACGACACTTTTCACTTTGGCCAAGGCCAGGCGCAGCGAATCCATGTCCACCGACCCCAACGCCAGGCGTATCGCGTGCGGCACATGAGCCGAAATCGCAAAGGGCTCGGCGGGCGACACCGACACCTGCTCGCGCATCAGCGCCATGGCGATCTGGTCGGCCCGGGCGTCTTCCGCCAACGGCAGCCAGATGAAGTAGGAATTCGGGTGACTGATGGTTCTGAGCCCCGCCAGCACCTCGCGGGCCAAGGCCTGCCGGGCTCGGGCGTCCGCGCGTTTTTGCGCCTCCAGTTGGCTGACGGTGCCATCGTCGAGCCAGGCCGTGACGATGGCGGTCATCACGCCGGGGGTGTTCCAGGTGGTCGCCATGATCGTGCGCTCGAAGGCGGCGACCCATTGCGCGGGCGCAGCGATGAAACCGACACGCAACCCGGTGGCAACATTCTTCGACAGGCCGGACACGTACACCGTCCTCTCAGGCGCCAGCTCGGCCAGCGGTGGCGGGACGTTTTCGGCCAGGAACGCATAGGCGGCGTCCTCGATGATCGTCAAGTCATGCCGGCGCGCAATCGCCACCAACTGCTCGCGCTGATCGAGGTCCATCACCCAGCCCAAAGGGTTGTGCAAGGTCGGCATCGAGTAGACGGCCCGTACCGATCGGCTGCGGCAGAGCTTTTCCAGGGCAGGCAGATCAGGCCCGGTATCGGTGGCCGGAATCGGCAAGATTTCCAGATGCAGGGTTTCGGCCAGGGTCTTGAAACCGGGATAGGTCAGCGCATCGGCGGCGATCACATCACCGGGCTTGAGCATCGTCATCATCGCCACCGCCAGGCCATGTTGGGCGCCGCTGACGATCAACACCTGTTCGGCCGGCACGCTCAGCCCGCGATCAAGCAGATGACGCGCGACCGAAGCTCGCTCATGCAGGCGTCCCGCGTGGGGCTGATAACGCAGGAGCGATTCCAGGTCACCGGACAAGGCCAGTTGACGCAACGCCGTGCGCAACAGGTCGGCCTGACCGGGCAATGACGGGTAGTTGAAATTCAGGTCGATCATCCCCGCCGCCACCACGTGCTGCGAGATGCCCTGCCCCGGCGGCAGCGAGGTTTCCCTGACAAAAGTCCCGCGTCCGGTTTCGCCGCTGACCAGGCCCATGCCCTCCAGCTCGGCATACACCCGGCTGGCGGTGACCAGCGCCAGACCGTGCTCCGTGGCCAGTTGCCGGTGAGTCGGCAGGCGCGTGCCGGGCGGCAGACGCCCGGAGCGGATGTCGGCGGCAAAGGCATCCACCAGGGTCTTGTAGCGGGATCTGGGCATGTCGAGATGTATCCATGACAATTTTTTGATTGTATCGATAGTCGCTCATAGGATGAGTTTCGTGCAATCAGACAATGAGCGTGAGCCAAATGGAACGGACCTCGGACCTGCAACACCGGACGCTGGAAAACAGCACCAGCGGCTGGATCAACGGCCTGATCGGCGTGGTGATCTTCAGCGGCTCGCTACCGGCGACACGGGTGGCGGTGCTGGAGTTCGATCCGGTGTTCCTGACGGTCGCGCGCGCGACCATCGCGGCGGTCCTGGCGCTGTGTCTGCTGTGGTTATTCAAGGAAAAACGCCCGGCGCGCCAGCAACTGATACCGCTGATCATCGTCGCCCTGGGCGTGGTCATCGGTTTTCCCCTGTTGACCGCGCTAGCCCTGCAATACGTGACGTCCGCGCACTCCATCGTCTTCGTCGGCCTGCTGCCCCTGGCGACAGCGGTGTTCGGCGTCCTGCGCGGCGGCGAGCGGCCACGGGCGGCATTCTGGATTTTCTCGGTGCTGGGCAGCCTGCTGGTGGTCGGGTTTGCCCTGTCCCAGGGGCTGACCGCCTCCCCCCAGGGCGATATCCTGATGCTGCTGGCCATCCTCGCCTGCGGTCTGGGTTATGCCGAAGGCGCAAAGCTGTCGCGCACACTGGGTGGCTGGCAGGTGATCAGCTGGGCGCTGGTGCTGTCGCTGCCGGTCGTGGCGGTGCTCAGCTGGATGCGCATGCCGGCTTCGTTCACCGGCATCAGTACGCCGGCCTGGTTCAGCCTGGCTTACGTTTCGCTGTTCAGCATGCTGATCGGTTTCGTGTTCTGGTATCGCGGGCTCGCCCAAGGGGGCATCGCCGCCGTCGGGCAATTGCAGCTGCTTCAGCCATTTTTCGGGCTGACCCTGGCCGCCACCCTGCTGCATGAACAGGTCAGCGTAGGCATGCTGGGTGTCACCGTCGCCGTGATCCTGTGCGTCGCCGGGGCGAAAAAGTTCGCCAGATAGCCCTGTGTACGGTGGTTTGCGCCCATGACTGTATGGGTCTGGCCAAGGGTGAGCCGTGATAAAAATAGCGCTCTTGCTACAGGAGCCCACCATGGACCTCGCCACCCTCACCCTGTTCCTGCCGGCCTGCTTTGCACTCAACATGGCACCCGGCCCCAACAACCTGCTGTCGGTCAGCAATTCGACCCGCTATGGCTACCGCACCGCGTGCGTGGCCGGCATCGGCCGGTTGCTAGCGTTCGCCGGGATGATTGCCCTGGCCTCGGCGGGGCTGGCGGTGGTGTTGCAAACCTCCGAGCTGCTGTTCTACGCGATCAAGATCCTCGGCGCGGCCTACCTGTTCTACCTCGCCTGGCAATTGTGGCGCGCCGATCCGGGTGTAGAGAACGTGGTGACCTCAGCGCCTGTGGGCACGCTGGCACTGGCCCGGCAGGAATTCCTGGTCGCGGCCGGCAACCCCAAGGCCATCCTGATTTTCACCGCGTTCCTGCCGCAGTTCGTCGACTCGACCCACGCCATCGGGCCGCAGTTCGTGGTGTTGGGCGCGCTGTTTCTGGTGCTGGAATGGATTGCCATCGGCGCTTACGCCTACATGGGCCTGCACATGCGCCGCTGGTTCGCCAGACCGTCGGGCAAGCGGATGTTCAACCGTTGCTGCGCCGGGTTGTTGTCGGCTGCGGCGTCGGTATTGCTGATGGCCAGACGTGCCTGAAATGTTGGTAATCCGTGTGGGAGCGCGCCTGCTCGCGAAAGCGGAGTGTCATCCAATATCGAGGTGACTGACACGCCGCCTTCGCGAGCAGGCTCGCTCCCACAGGGTACTGCCTGCAATCAACGAAATTCACTGTCGATTCTCCGGTGGAGGTCGCCCATGCCGCGATCTATGCTGCGCCCATGAACCTACAAAAAACGCTGCTTCCGCCCCGTGCCGAGATGGTGCGCGCCATGCTCGAGCGAGACACTTCCTACGAGGGAGTGTTCTTCACGGCGGTCAAGACCACAGGCATTTTCTGCCGCCCCGGTTGCACCGCCCGCAGCCCGAAGCCTGAGAATGTCGAGTTCTTTGCCAGCGCCGAACAATGCCAGGCGGCGGGCTATCGCGCCTGCCTGCGCTGCAAACCACTGGACACCGCCGCCAGTGCGCCGGACTGGGTGCGAGCACTGTTCAAATCGGTGGACGCCGACCCGGAACAGCGCTGGACCGACGCCCAGCTAGTGGCCGAAGGCATCGAACCGCTGAAACTGCGCCGCTGGTTCAAGCAGCACTTCGGCATGACCTTCCACGCCTGGCTGCGCGCCCGGCGCCTGGGCATGGCGTTGGGCGGAATCAAACAAGGCGGCTCCATCGATGACGTCGCCTTCGATTCGGGCTACGAGTCCCTGAGCGGATTTCGCGATGCCTTTCAGAAATCGTTTCACATCACCCCGGGCCGCGCGGCCAACAGCGAGCCGCTGCTGTTCACCCGCCTGACCACGCCGCTGGGGCCGATGATCGCCATGGCCGAACGGCGTGGACTGGTGCTGCTGGAGTTTCTCGATCAGGCATCGCTGAGCCCTGCGGTCGAAGCGCTGCAAAGCCGTTTCGGTTATGCCGTGGCGCCGGGGCACAACGCGCATTTGCAGCAGATCGAAGAGCAGTTGTCCGCGTACTTCGCCGGCACGCTCACAGAGTTCAGCGTGGCCTTGCACATGCCCGGCAGCGAGTTCTCCCGCCAGGTCTGGGCCGAACTGGCGAAGATCCCCTACGGCCGGACCACCACCTACGGCGCCATAGCGGCGAGGCTGGGCAAGCCCGGCGCCAGCCGCGCGGTGGGCCTGGCCAATGGGCATAACCGCTTATCGATTGTCGTGCCGTGCCACCGGGTGATCGGCGCCGACGGCTCGTTGACCGGCTACGCTGGAGGCCAGCCGCGCAAAGCGTTTCTGCTCAGGCTGGAAAACGCCGCGGTGCAGCTCACAGAGCAACTGGCGTTCTGATCCCCCCACAGGTTTTTCATAAGGAAGGAAACTCGATGGACAGGCTCGACAATCAACTGCACCACCTGCATCAAGAGGGTTTGCTGATTCTCACCAACGTCGCCGATGCCGCCGGTGCGCGGCTGGTGGAGCAACTGGGCAACAAGGCCGTGGCCACCAGCAGCGCGGCGGTGGCCTGGGTGCATGGTTATCCGGACGGCAACACCCTGCCCCTTGAGCGTCTGGTTTCGACGGTCGAGTCGATTGCCCGGGTCATTTCCGTGCCGCTGACCGTGGACATCGAGGCCGGTTATTCCGATGACCTGGAGCGGGTGGCCCAGGTGGTTGGCGCGGTGATCGCCGCCGGTGCGGTCGGGATCAACATCGAAGACGGTTCCTCACCGCCGGAATTGCTGGTACGCAAGATTGAAGTCGCCCGTCAGGTGGCCGACCGACGCAACGTGAACCTGTTTATCAATGCGCGCACCGATGTCTACCTGCGGGGCCTGGTGCCCGCCGAAGATCGCGTCGCCGAAACCCTCAAGCGCGCCGCACTGTATCAGGCAGCCGGTGCCAATGGCCTGTTTGCCGCCGGCGTTACCGCCGAGTACGAGATCAAGGCGCTGTGCCAGGGCACCTCGCTGCCACTGAATGTGCTGGGGTTCCCGGGCTTGCCGTCGCCCGAAGCGCTTGAAGCACTCGGCGTACGCCGCCTGACCGCGGGTTCAGGCATCGCCGAATTCCTCTACGGCGCCATGGCCGGCATCTCCAAAAGCTTTCTGCAAACCGGCCGGTTCGATACCCACGACCTGAAGGCCTTGACCTATGGCGAAGTGAACGCCCTGTTGAAACCGTCCGGGAATGCCTGAGCCCATGGCTGACGCCTATCAGGTGGCCAGTGCCTTCCTGGCCGCCATCGATGACGACTGGCGCCGCCACATCGACGCCATCGGCCCGTGCCTGCACCAGCCCCATGCGGCCCGTGACCCGTATGAGTCGCTGGTGCGGGCGATTGCCTATCAGCAACTGCACGCCAAGGCCGGCGACGCGATTGTCGGCCGGCTGCTGGCGCTGTTCGGTTCGGCTTCGTTTCCCCGGCCTGAACAGATCGTCGCCACGGATTTCGACCGACTGCGCAGTTGCGGATTTTCCGCGAACAAAATCGCGACCATTCAAGGCATCGCCCAGGCGTCGCTGGACGGCGTGGTGCCGGATTACGCCACGGCGCTGGCCATGGACGATGAAGCGCTGATCGAACGGTTGATCGCGTTGCGCGGCGTGGGTCGCTGGACCGTGGAGATGCTGCTGATCTACAGCCTGGAGCGGCCGGACATTTTGCCAGCCGATGACTTTGGCGTGCGTGACGGTTATCGACGGCTCAAGGGCCTGGAGGTGCAGCCGACGCGCAAGCAGATGATCGAGATCGGGTTGGCGTGGAGCCCTTACCGGACGGTGGCCTCCTGGTATTTGTGGCGGGTGCCCGGGCGGTAGACCGCGTTATCGTTCATCGCAGGCAAGCCAGCTCCCACATTTTGGAACGCGATCCCCTGTGGGAGCGAGCCTGCTCGCGATGAGGCCAGCCCATTCACCACCAACCCACCAGCCCATCACCTTCCCTTATGGACCATGACATCCACCCAAACCCGGCGCATGTTGAACCCTCAAGCGGAGGGATTCGCCATGCTCAACACACTCAAGCACATCAACTCGACATCAGCCTTCAACCGCTGGGCCGGCTTCGAAGTCACCCGCGCCGAAAGCGGCGAAGCCGAGCTCACCATGGCTTTTCGCGAGACCGACATGGCGCAATACGCCGGTTTCCTGCATGCCGGCCTGATTGGCGCGATGCTCGACACCGTCTGCGGTTTTGCCGCCGGCACCGTGGCGGGCAACGTGCTGGCCTCGCACTTTTCAGTCAACTGCCTGGCGCCTGCCATCGGTGAAGTGTTCATCGCCCGGGGCCGGGTGGTGAAAGCCGGCAAGAAACAGGTGTTCGCTCGCGCCGAGTTGTTCGCGCAAAACGGTGATCAACTGAAACTGGTGGCTACCGGCGACGCGATCCTGGTGCCTGTCGAGTCGACCTGACGGTCTAGGCTGTCCTGAGTACGCTCAATCCAGCCGGAGGTTCCCATGCAACTCGAAGGTTCCTGCCATTGCGGCGCGGTGTCGTTCAGCCTGACCAGCGCCCACCCCTACCCTTATCAGCGTTGCTACTGTTCGATCTGCCGCAAGACCCAGGGCGGTGGCGGTTTTGCGATCAACCTCGGTGGCGATGCCGCCAGCCTCAAGGTTCGCGGGCGCAAGCACATCGCGATTTACCATGCGCGACTCAAGGAAGAAGGCGACAAACGCGCCCACAGCAGTACCGCCGAGCGGCATTTCTGCTCGGTTTGTGGCTCGGGATTATGGCTGTTTAGCCCGGAGTGGCCGGAGTTGATCCACCCGTTCGCCTCGGCCATCGACACCCCGCTGCCGGTGCCGCCGGAGCACACGCACCTGATGCTGGGTTCAAAGGCATCATGGGCGGAAGTGGAGGCGCAGCCTGCAGATCTACAGTTCGATCTGTACCCCAAAGAGTCCATCGCGCAATGGCATGAACGGCTGGGTCTGTGTTGCTGATGGCCCCTTCGCGAGCAGGCTCGCTCCCACAGGGAAATACATTCCAATGTGGGAGCGGCGGTGCGTTCAGGCCGCAGCCGGCACACCACTATGAAAACGGAATTCCACATCCGGTGACTCGATCAGTTCCTGCTCGGCGGCGCGGACCTTGTCGATCACCTGGGCGATGTCCTTGGCATCGCCGTACTGGTAAGCCAGTTTCAGGTAACCCTGGAAATGCCGGGCCTCGCTCTTGAGCAGGCCGAAATAGAACTTGCCCAGCTCTTCGTCCAGATGCGGCACCAGGGCTTCGAAACGCTCGCAACTGCGGGCCTCGATGAAGGCCCCCACCACCAGGGTGTCCACCAGTTTCACCGGCTCGTGACTGCGCACCACCTTGCGCAGCCCCGACGCATAGCGCCCGGCGGACAGCTGGCGCAACTCGATCTTGCGCCGTTTCATCAAGCGCATGACCTGTTCGTGGTGCACCAGTTCTTCCCGGGCCAGACGCGACATCATGTTGATCAGATCGACGTGGGAGTGATACTTGGCGATCAGGCTCAACGCAGTGCTCGCGGCCTTGAATTCGCAGTTCTTGTGGTCGATCAGCAGGGTTTCCTGATCGGCCAGCGCGGCCTGGATCCAGCCGTCGGGGGTGCGGCAGCCAAGGAACTCGTGAATTTCGGGAAGGATCATGGGGCTCACGGAAAAATAGGTTCAAAACGAAGGGCGCCGATTATACCGGCCTGCCCGCAGACCACCAGTCGCCAACCGTTGATATGCATCAAGTCCCCGAATCGCAGACAGCAACTATAGTTGTGCAACGCCGTGCTTTTTTATTTTCAGGAGATCCCGCACATGCAAGCCGTTCGCAGCATTCTGGTGGTCATCGAACCTTCACCGGATGAGAGCCTGGCCCTGGCCCGCGCCAAATTGATCGCCTGCAAGACCCAGGCGCACTTGCACCTGTTGGTCTGTGACAAGAAGCATGATCACTCCGAACACCTCAGGGCGCTCAAGGAAGAGCTACTGGAAGTCGGCTACAGCGTCACCACCGAGCAGGCGTGGCGCGACACTCTGCATGACACCATCGTCGATGTGCAGCAGGCCGAGGGATGTGGGCTGGTGGTCAAGCAGCACTTTCCCGACAGCGCGCTGAAAAAGGCCCTGCTGACCCCGGATGACTGGAAACTGCTGCGCAGTTGTCCGGCGCCGGTACTGCTGGTCAAGACCTCCGGCTCCTGGCAAGACAAAGTAATTCTGGCGGCCATCGACGTGGGCAACGCCGACGGCGAGCATCGCCATCTGCACAACACCATCATCGATCATGGCTATGACATCGCCGGCCTGGCCAAGGCCCATCTGCATGTGATCAGCGCCCACCCGTCGCCGATGCTGTCGGCGGCCGACCCGACGTTTCAACTCAGCGAAACCATCCAGGCGCGTTATCGCGAACAGTGCAGGGCGTTCCAGGCGGAGTTCGACATTGACGATGATCACCTGCACATCGAGGAAGGCCCGGCGGACGTGTTGATTCCATTCATGGCGCACAAGCTGCAGGCAGCGGTGACGGTGATCGGCACCGTGGCGCGTAGCGGGTTGTCAGGGGCATTGATCGGCAACACGGCGGAAGTGGTGCTGGATAAGCTGGAGAGCGATGTGCTGGTGCTCAAGCCGCAAGAGATCGAGGATCATCTGGATGAAATTGCCGACAAGCATTGAGATTTTTGCTGTCGGGTCGAACGCCATCGCGAGCAAGCTCGCTCCCACAGGGGATTTGTGAACGACACAGGTCCAGTGTGGGGCGAGCCTGCTCGCGATGCTCTTAGCCGCCAAAGGCGTCTTTCAGGAACCCTGGCGCAATGTAGCGCTGGTAATGGGCTTCGGAGAGCAGGAAAAACTCCCGATCAATGGCATCGCGCAGTTCCGGCAGGTTCCAATCGCGAAACTCCGGCAACAGCACCATCCCGTAGGCTTCCAGGTTGTTGATCACCCGGGCGCCGCGGGCGATCAACTGGTAGGCCCAGCAATATTCCGACTGATGGGGCACGAAGCGGATCTTGCGCTGTTCCAGCTGCATTCTCAGCAGCGCCGGATCGAAAATTTCCACCTTGGCGGCCATCACTTGCGACAGCAACTGCTCAAGACGCAGCCATACCGCGCGTTTTTCTTCCTCGTTGTAACCGTTCCAGTGGATCACTTCGTGGTGGAAACGCTTGCAGCCACGGCACACCAGGTCACCGTAAACAGTGGAGCAGAGGCCGACGCAGGGTGTCTTGATGGTCTGATTGGGCATAGATAGGCATAAACGCGAAAAAGCAGAACAGGCCGGCATGTTAGCCCTTTGTCGGCCATTGATCACCCCTCAAAGTTCAGGGCCCATGGAGAATGGGGCTCCAGTGAGCGCCACCACCAAAGTCCAATAAACACTGACTTACCTTTAATTTTTTTTTGCCGTAGAATCAGCCTGCCTTTTTAGGCGCCAATGTCCGTTAGAAGCTGTTTTCAAAGCGTCACGAGCACAGTCGTTCCTTCAGAGCGGTGTTGGCGAGGGGTTTTTCCAGCGGGGAAAAACCCAACGCCAACCCTCATCAGCTCCCGTTCTGCAGGCGTAAAACTTTGAAAGCAGCTTCTGTAAGGAATTGTCGGTAATTCTGGCTAAGTGGCTCACAACGCCATGCTGCGCATGAGTACGGCAATTTCGGGATGAGCGTCCCGGACACCCATTTGGGACCACTGATGAGGGTAATAACTGTGCTTGAAGCCTACCGCAAACATATCGAAGAGCGCGCAGCACTGGGTATCGTTCCCCAGCCGCTAAACGCCGAACAAACTGCAGGCCTGGTCGAGCTGCTGAAAAATCCCCCGGCTGGCGAAGAAGCATTCCTCGTTGACCTGATCACCAATCGCGTTCCGCCAGGAGTGGACGAAGCAGCCTATGTCAAGGCCGGCTTCCTGTCCGCCATCGCCAAAGGCGAAGCCAAATCCCCTCTGATCGACAAGAAGCGCGCTGTTGAACTGCTCGGCACCATGCAGGGCGGCTACAACATCGTGACTCTGGTTAACCTGCTGGACGACGCCGAACTGGCTCCAGTAGCGGCCGAAGAACTCAAGCACACCCTGCTGATGTTCGACGCCTTCCACGACGTCGCTGAAAAAGCCAAGAACGGTAACGTTCACGCCCAAGGCGTGCTGCAATCCTGGGCTGACGGCGAGTGGTTCGTGAAGCGCCCGACCCTGGCCGACAAGATCAGCCTGCGCGTGTTCAAGGTCACCGGCGAAACCAACACCGACGACCTGTCCCCTGCGCCTGATGCCTGGTCCCGTCCAGACATCCCGCTGCACGCCCTGGCCATGCTGAAAATGGCTCGCGACGGCATCGTGCCTGACGCACAAGGCGTCACCGGTCCGATGAAACAGATCGAAGAAATGCGCAACGCCGGCTTCCCTATCGCCTACGTCGGTGATGTGGTCGGTACCGGTTCTTCGCGTAAATCGGCAACCAACTCCGTACTGTGGTTCTTCGGCGACGACGTTCCTTACGTACCGAACAAGCGTGCCGGCGGTTTCTGCTTCGGCAGCAAGATCGCTCCGATCTTCTACAACACCATGGAAGATGCTGGCGCACTGCCAATCGAATTCGACGTATCCAACATGCACATGGGCGACGTGATCGACCTGTACCCGCATGCTGGCAAAGTCTGCAAGCACGGCACCGACGAAGTCCTGACCACCTTCGAAATGAAGACCCCGGTCCTGTTGGACGAAGTTCGCGCCGGCGGCCGTATTCCGCTGATCATCGGCCGTGGCCTGACCGAGAAGGCTCGCACCGAGCTGGGTCTGCCACCTTCGACCCTGTTCAAGAAGCCTGAAGCACCGGCTGAAAGCACCAAGGGTTTCACCCTGGCGCAGAAAATGGTCGGCAAGGCTTGCGGCGTGACCGGCGTTCGTCCGGGCACCTACTGCGAACCGAAGATGACCACCGTCGGCTCCCAGGACACCACCGGTCCGATGACCCGTGACGAACTGAAAGACCTGGCGTGCCTGGGCTTCTCGACCGATCTGGTGATGCAGTCCTTCTGCCACACCGCGGCTTATCCAAAGCCGATCGACGTGACCACCCACCACACCCTGCCTGACTTCATCATGACCCGCGGCGGCGTTTCCCTGCGTCCGGGCGACGGCATCATCCACTCGTGGCTGAACCGCATGCTGCTGCCGGACACCGTCGGTACCGGTGGTGACTCCCACACCCGTTTCCCGATCGGCATCTCGTTCCCGGCCGGTTCCGGTCTGGTCGCGTTCGCCGCAGCCACCGGCGTCATGCCGCTGGACATGCCTGAGTCGATCCTGGTTCGCTTCAAAGGCGAACTGCAGCCAGGCGTCACCCTGCGTGACCTGGTTCACGCCATTCCTTACTACGCGATCCAGGCTGGCCTGCTGACCGTAGAGAAGAAAGGCAAGAAGAACGCCTTCTCCGGTCGCATCCTGGAGATCGAAGGTCTGCCTAAGCTGACCGTCGAGCAAGCGTTCGAACTGTCTGACGCCTCGGCTGAACGTTCGGCTGCCGGTTGCACCATCCAGCTGTCCAAAGAGTCGATTGCCGAATACCTGCAGTCCAACATCACCCTGCTGCGCTGGATGATCGGCGAAGGCTACGGCGATGCACGTACTCTGGAACGTCGCGCTCAAGCGATGGAAGCCTGGCTGGCCAACCCTGAGTTGCTGCAAGCGGACAAGGACGCTGAATACGCCGAAGTCATCGAGATCGACCTGGCCGACATCAAGGAACCTGTGCTCTGCGCGCCGAACGACCCGGACGACGCTCGCCTGCTCTCCAGCGTTGCTGGCGAGAAGATCGACGAAGTGTTCATCGGTTCGTGCATGACCAACATCGGTCACTTCCGCGCTGCCGGTAAACTGCTGGAACAGGTCAAGGGTCAGCTGCCAACCCGTCTGTGGCTGTCGCCGCCGACCAAGATGGACGCTCACCAGCTGACCGAAGAAGGCTACTACGGCATCTACGGCAAGGCCGGCGCGCGCATGGAAATGCCGGGCTGCTCGCTGTGCATGGGTAACCAGGCACGTGTAGAGCCGAACTCGACCGTTGTGTCGACTTCGACCCGTAACTTCCCGAACCGTCTGGGTGACGGCGCGAACGTCTACCTGGCTTCGGCCGAGCTGGCGTCCGTGGCTTCCATCCTGGGTCGCCTGCCGACCGTCGAGGAGTACATGGAATACGCTGGCAAGATCGACAGCATGGCGGCCGATGTCTACCGCTACCTGTCCTTCGACCAGATCGCCGAGTTCCGTGAAGCTGCTGCGAACGCCAACATCCCGGTCGTTCAAGCCTAACGTTGCAACGCAATGAAAAACGCCGCCCATCGTGAGATGAGCGGCGTTTTTTTATGCCTTCAATTTGAACACTATCCCCGTGGGAGCGAGCTTGCTCCGGGCGGCGTTCCGACGATAGCGCTCTGTTTGCTACATCCTTATCGACTGACCATCAAGTTTACTGGCGCCTTGACTTCTTTTACGACAAAGGACGTGCACACGTCTTTGACACCTGGGAAACCGTTTATATTTTTTCTGGCGAACTCACTGAACTCAGCCAGATCGGTCGCCAGGATCGTTAACTGGTAATCGTAGACCCCAGAAATACAGTGACAGCCGATCACCTGTTCGAAGGCAGTAATCGACTCCTCGAATGCTTTCATATGGTCAGTATCTTTTTGATCCAGCGCCACCTGGACAAAGGCAGTGATAGCGTAGCCAAGCATTTCGGTATTGATACTGGCGTGGTAACCACGCACCAGACCGAGCTCTTCGAGCCTTTTGACCCGTCGCCAACAAGGAGATGCGCTCAGTGACACCAACTCAGCAAGTTCTGCACTCGAAAGCCTGGCATCCCGCTGTAGCGCCGCCAATATTCGGCGATCCGTAGCATCGATCTTTACCTTTGGCATAACCACTTCACCCCCAAAAAACACAAAACATACACACCATATATTATCTATAGTCAAGGGGATTTTAGTATAATTAAGTTGCAAGAAAGTCGTAGTATCTTCTGCTTGCCTATTCGATACTTGAAGCACACTGATAATAGGCTGCTTGTGGTGAAAATCGACACTGGTGTCAACGCTCACAGGATCGCACAATAAAAATCAACATAAGCAATAATAGCGGCGAATTAACCAGTACTTTATCTAAGTTAGCCTTGGACAAATCCAAACGAAACACCTTCAGTTTGGTCAGTAGCATTGTAACGCAGTGATGACGAGACTCTTTCATGCCCACCCCAAAAGCTCTCACACTTTCGATTAATGCATCCCTGACACTACCGGCGACATACCGTAGCACCAGCCCTCACTTAACAAACTCGAATCAACATTCCCAAGGGGCTGTTTCGTTAAACTTGATGTCGTACTTTTCAATGGCACGAGAGCAGACATCGGCACTGAGTTTTCCTTCATGCACCAAACCCCATAGCGCACTCAGCACGATCTGATGACGGTCTATTTCAAAAAACTTGCGCAGAACTGTGCGCGTATCGCTGCGACCAAAGCCGTCCGTACCCAGGACAACATAGTGATCTTCAACATAGGAGCCAATCAGTTGCGGTAGCGCGCGCACATAATCGGTCGCGGCAATGATTGGACTCCCCTTCGGCAAGCACTCACTGACGTGGCTCGTTTTCTGTTCGCCTTCAGGATGATGTCGGTTCCAACGCTCTACACCTCTGGCGTCCCTCGCAACTTCTGTGAAACTGGTGACACTCCACACCTGAGAGCCGACCTCCCAATCTGCGCTCAGGAGTTCTGCCGCAGCCATCACTTCGCGCAAGACAGTGCCTGATCCGAGCAGCCGCACTCTGTTCAATCCCGCTCCGCACGCGTGTTCGCAGAAGAGGTACATACCTTTGATGATGCCTTGCTCGACATCAGCAGGAAGATTGGGCTGGGCGTAGTTTTCGTTCATCAGGGTGACGTAGTAAAACTCGTCAACCTGTTTCTCCAGCATCTGGCGCATGCCATGATCAAGAATTACCGCAAACTCACCCGCGAATGCCGGGTCGTACGCTCTGCAGTTTGGTACCAGAGCAGCCATCAAATGGCTGCTGCCATCTTGATGCTGCAGACCTTCCCCTCCCAGGGTTGTACGGCCTGCTGTGGCGCCAAGCAGAAAGCCTCTGGCCCTTTGGTCAGCCGCCGCCCAAATAAGATCACCTACTCGCTGAAATCCGAACATTGAGTAATAGATGTAGAACGGCAGCATGGGCAGGCCATGGGTGGCGTAGCTGGTCGCCGCCGCCACCCAGGAGCTGATGGCACTGGCCTCGCTGATGCCCTCTTCAAGTATTTGTCCATCCAGCGCCTCTCGGTAGCTCAGGATGGAGCCGATGTCCTCTGGCTCATAATGCTGGCCGACACTGGAATAGATACCAATTTGCCTGAACAGATTCGCCATCCCGAACGTCCGGGCCTCGTCAGCCACGATGGGAACTACCCGTCGCCCCAGGAGAGGATCTTTCAGCAAGTTGCCGAGCATCCTCACAAACGCCATCGTGGTAGACATTTCCTTGCCTTGCGCGTGAGTGGCAAAGCTTCCATACACCTCCAGCCCCGGCACGGCGACCACAGGGACATCCGTTTGCCGACCGGGCGTGAACCCCCCAAGGCTTTGGCGACGCTCAAGCAGATAGCGCATTTCACGACTATCAGCGCCAGGTTTGTAGAAAGAGAGCGTCTCAACCTGCTCATCGGTCAGGGGCAGATTGAATCGATTTCTAAAGCCGATAAGCGCTTCACGATCCAGCTTCTTCTGCTGATGAGTCGTCATTCTTCCCTGGCCGGCTTCACCCATCCCGTAACCTTTTTTGGTCTGGGCAAGAATGACCGTAGGCTGCCCCTTATGAACAGCCGCCGCTTGGTAGGCGGCGTAGATCTTCACCATATCGTGGCCGCCTCGTTTCAGCCGATCGATCTGTTCGTCTGTGAGACCTTGGGCAAGCTTTGCCAATGCTTCGTTTTGACCAAAGAAATGGTCCCTGTTGTAGCGCCCGTCTTTCGCGGCAAACGTCTGGAACTGCCCATCAACGGTTTGCGAAAGGGCGCGCACCAGACTTCCATCCGTATCGCGGGCGAAAAGCCCGTCCCAATCAGACCCCCAAACCAGTTTTATGACATTCCAGCCTGCCCCGACAAACAGTGCTTCCAACTCGTCGATGATTCGCCCGTTGCCTCGCACCGGCCCGTCTAATCGCTGCAGATTGCAATTGACGACCCAGATCAGATTATCCAGCCCCTCCCTTGCGGCCAAAGTAAGGGCAGACATGCTTTCCGGCTCATCCATCTCACCGTCACCGAAAACGCCCCACACTTTTCGCTCAGAGGTGTTTAGCAGGTCACGGTTGTGAAGGTAGCGCATGAAACGGGCCTGGAAGATCGAACTGATTGGGCCGATACCCATCGACCCTGTCGGAAATTGCCAGAAGTCCGGCATTAACCAAGGGTGTGGATAGCTGGACAAACCCTGCACCCCTTGCCCGGCCGCGGTGATTTCCTGCCGGTAGTGCACGAGGTTCGTTTCTTCCAATCGCCCCTCAAGGAAGGCGCGCGCATAAACACCTGGAGCCGAGTGAGGTTGATAGAAGACCAGGTCGCCTCCAAAAGACTCGCTCCTTGCTCTGAAAAAATGGTTAAAACCGACCTCGAACAAATCCGCCGCACTCGCGTAACTGGCGATGTGCCCCCCCAAATCACCATAGGCCTGGTTGGCACGCACGACCATCGCGAGCGCATTCCACCGAATGATCGATGAGAGACGTTCCTCGATTGCCAGATCGCCCGGGAATGCGGGCTGCTTTGCTACGGAGATAGTGTTGATGTAGGGCGTAACCAACGAAGGTTTCCAACCGATGTTGGGATCGCGAACAAGACTGACCAGTTCATCGATGATGTGGCGAGCCCTCTCGGGGCCGCTATTGGCAATCAATGAAAGGAGTGCATCACGCCATTCTGCGGACTCTTGCGTGTCGTTTTCATCGGCGCAGAACTCGGGATTTTCAGGAGTACCGTGCAGGGACCTGTCCATGCTTGCTTCACCTCACACCAAGAATTCCAGCCACTGCCAGGAACGTTTAAAAATTCCTTTGAGCGTTGATGTTCATTATTGGTTATCCACCTGGATACACAATTTTTATACAATCGGTGAGTCGACTATCAAACCCAGGTCAACCAATGGGCGTACCTTTCATTCGTGCCATGCACCGCAGAAAAGTAGACCTCTTGAAGTTGCTGAGTGATCGGGCCTCGCGAGCCGGTACCGAGGGTCCGACCATCGAGTTCACGAATGGGTGTAACTTCAGCCGCAGTGCCTGTAAAGAAGGCCTCGTCACAGCAGTACAATTCATCGCGTGTAATACGCTTCTCTCTAATTTCGAAGCCCAGGTCTCGAGCAATAACCATCACCGAATCACGGGTGATGCCATCCAGGCAAGAGGCCAGGTCGGGCGTATAAATAACGCCATCTCGAACCATGAAAACATTCTCGCCCGCGCCTTCACTGACATAACCTTCAGTGTCCAGCAGTAGCGCTTCATCAAAGCCGAGCGAAGTCACCTCTCGATTAGCCAGGATGGAGTTGATGTAATAGCCACACGCTTTGGCACGCACCATGGATACGTTAACGTGATGGCGGGTAAACGATGACGTTTTTACCCGAATCCCCTTTTCCATGCCCTCTTCCCCCAGGTAAGAGCCCATGGGCCATGCTGCTGTCGCGACATGAATGGTGTTGTTTTTTGCCGCGATACTCAGAAAGTCTGAACCGATCCAAACCAAAGGCCGCAGATAACATGACCGGTAGTTATTTGCCCGGATGACGTCCATGCACGAGTGACGAATAGTTTCTTCATCAAACGGAATATCCAACTGAAAGATCTTCGCCGAATTGAACAGTCGACGAATATGCTCTTTCAGGCGAAAGACTGCAGGTCCGCGCGTGGTTTCATAGGCACGCATGCCCTCGAACACCCCCATGCCGTAATGAAGTGTGTGAGTCAAAATATGGGTATTGGCTTCACGCCACTCAACTAACTCTCCGTCTTTCCAGATTTTCCCGTCACGGTCTGACATCGACATTTACAACCTCCAGTCTAAATAATAAAAATCGCGCTATTCATCGAAACTTTTCGATGATCAGGCGGGTATTATTTTTTTGGATCAAGTGCGTCCAAGGCGTCCATCGCGCCCTTGGTCAGCCACCCAACATCAGAGTGCAGCGCGATGAAGGTCACACCTTTCTCCCGGTATTGGCGTGCCTCTTCCACCGACGTTGCAAAGATGCCTACGGCCTTGGAGTGCATGCGCGCCCCCATCAACACCTTCTCGACTGCGGCCTTGACCTTGTCATGCCTGGTTTGCCCCAGTAGCCCCATGCTTGCCGACAAATCCGCCGTGCCGATGAACAGACAGTCGACACCCTCGACTTGAGCGATAGCGTCGACGTTCGCCACCCCTTCCACTGACTCAATCAGGACAATGGCGCACGCCTGGTTGTTTGCGGATTTGACATAGTGGCTGTCCATTCCATACGCCCCCGCCCTGACCATTCCAGCGACGCCTCTGACACCCCCTTCATCGTGTAGCGGGAATAACATCGATGCCACGGCGGCTCGCGCGTCAGCCGCACTGTTGACGTTCGGGAAGACGATGGTCTGCGCCCCACAATCCATAGCGCGCTTGACCAGAGATGGATCGTTGGCGGTGACTCGCACGGCACCGGCCGCTCTTGCCCCTTTAAAGGCGGCCGCGTCAATGGCTCTCAGTTGAGCCGCAAGATCCTGGGTATCGCTGGGGCCGTGCTCAGCGTCAATGACCACCCAATCAAAACCGCAATGGGCAATCAGTTCGGCGACGGCTGGGCTTGCGAGCGTCAGCCAGCAACCTACGGTCGGTGTAGCGCTTTTTAAACGCTGCTTGATTGGATTTACGAGGTGCACGGCAGGCCTCCTGACATCGTGATGCGGCGCTAACGGATGGTTCATGTTAGGCAGATGTCAGGGGTATTTTTTGCGCATTTTCGTTATCAGGAACGATGTGTAGCAGAACATTCATTCCGTTTTTTTCGTTGCCTCAAAATCTTCATGCTGATATCAAAAGATGTTGGTGAGATGTACGCCGACTGGATCGTCCGCTGATACGCGCCAAGAGGCTTTCAATTCCCCGACACGCCCAATGAGTTCAATTGAACGTTGTATTGGCCATAAAAAAACGCCGCTCCTGGTCGCAAGAGCGGCGTTTTTTTTATGGGAGGAACCCGGCTCGCGAAAGCCTGTTCACCCCTTCACAGGGAAACTCAGGCCAGTAACGAGTAGATCAACGCCGTGATCGCCACCAGGCCCACCGCCGTCACGAAGACGTTGGACGCCTGACCGCGATAGCGTGCCATCGCTGGCACCTTGCGGATGGCGTACATCGGCATCAGGAACAGGATCGCCGCGATCACCGGGCCGCCGAGGGTTTCGATCATGCCGAGGATGCTCGGGTTCAGCGTGGCGACGATCCAGCACACCACCAGCATGAAGGCGGCGGTCATGCGGTCCAGGGCCTTGGCGGACGGACGCTTGCCGCTCTTGACGATCAGCCCCTTGAGGCCTTCGCTGGCGCCGATGTAGTGCCCCAGGAACGACTTGGAAATGGCCACGAAAGCAATCAACGGTGCCGCGAAGGCGATGGTCGGATTGCTGAAGTGGTTGGCCAGGTACGACAGGATCGACAGATTCTGCGCCTTGGCTTCGGCCAGTTGCGCTGGTGACAGGGTCAACACGCAACTGAAGACGAAGAACAGCACCATCACCACCATCAGCAGGTGGGCGCGGGACAGGATCTGTGAGCTGCGCTCCTCGGCATGCTCACCGTAGCGACGCTTCTGGTCCACGGCGAACGCCGAGATGATCGGCGAGTGGTTGAACGAGAACACCATCACCGGAATCGCCAGCCACAGGGTATGCAACAGCGCCGATGGCGCCGGCACGCTGCTCGCGGTGGCGAGGATGCCGCCGTTCCAGTGGGGAACCAGGTACACCGCCAGAAACAGCAGTGCGACGATGAACGGGTAGACCATCAGGCTCATGGCCTTGACGATCAGTTGCTCACCGCAACGCACCACCGCCAGCAGGCCGAGGATCAGCACCAGCGACAGCACGGCGCGCGGCGGCGGCGTGATGTGCAGTTGATGCTCCATGAAGCTGCCGACCGTGTTGGTCAGGGCCACGCTGTAGATCAGCAGGATCGGGAAAATCGCGAAGAAATACAGCAAGGTAATCAGTGCGCCGGCCTTGATGCCGAAATGCTCTTCCACCACTTCAGTGATGTCGGCGCCTTCGCGACCGGACAGCACGAAACGGGTCAGCCCGCGGTGTGCGTAGAACGTCATCGGGAACGCCAGCAATGCCAGGATCAGCAGCGGCCAGAAACCGCCCAGGCCTGCGTTGATCGGCAAAAACAGGGTTCCGGCACCAATCGCCGTGCCAAACAGGCCCAGCATCCAGGTGGTGTCCTGGCGATTCCAGCTCGACAGCGTCGCGGGTGTCGCTTCTACATAGCGTTCGTTAACGCTATTGGCCTGATCATTCATCCGGTGGGATCTCCACATTCCGGTCACTTGCCACCCGGCCAGGACGCGTCGGAATACCCGACAGGCGGCGTCCGGCCGAAACAGGGGCGCGATTCTGGAGGATTAGTGAGCAGAAGCAAAGACTTAGGTGAGGAACGGCGGTACCAGATAGACGAAAGTCCCCTGTGGGAGCGAGCCTGCTCGCGATGGGTGCGGTACATCCACCATTTGTTTGACTGACACACCGCTTTCGCGAGCAGGCTCGCTCCCACAGGGAACTGCGGTGATTTCGTTATTTACGGCACCTGCGCTTCATCGCCAAAGCGCAATGCGCGCTTGATAAAGGTCTACCATCATGTATTTTTAACCAACCCGCATTCCTTCTGGAGTCTGCCCATGCCACTGGTTCGCGTCGACATCAAAAAACACCGGGACCCCACCCACGCCAAACGCATCGGGCAACTGATCTATGCCGCCATGCGCGGCACCATCGGCGTGCCGGAGAACGATAATTTCCAGATCCTCGCCGAACACGATGAGCAGCATTTCATCTTTGATCCCGGTTACCTGGGCATCAACCGCACGGACCAGTTGGTAGTGATCCAGATCACCATGAGCGAAGGCAGGACCGTAGAGCAGAAAAAACTCCTCTACAAAACCATCGCCGAAAGCCTTAACGCAGAGCTGGCCGTGCGCCTGGAGGACGTTTTCATCAATCTGGTGGAAGTGAAAAAAGAGAACTGGTCGTTCGGCAACGGGATTGCCCAATACGCCCTCTGATATTCAACCTGCAAACCGAGAATGACCCATGCCCCGAGTTTCCCGTAAACAAGCCGACCTCAACCGCGAAACTATCGTCGATGCCGCCACCCGGCTGTTTCGCGAGCACGGCTTGCACGGGATCAGTGTGGTCGATGTGATGGCTGCCGCGGGCCTGACTCACGGCGGTTTCTACGGGCACTTCGAATCCAGGGAGGCCCTGGCGCAAGAGGCCAGCGGCCGGGCTTTCGAGCAGGCCGCGCAACGCTGGCTGGGGCGGGTGGCCGAGCAAGACAGCAAGGACGCCGCCCGCCGTGCCGTGGTCGAAACCTACCTGTCCAGCGAAAGCCGGGACAATCCGGGCGACAGCTGCCCGGTGGTCGCCTTTGCCGGGGACATGTGCCATGAGGCCGCCGAGAGCGGCTTGCGCCAAACCTATCTGCTGGGCCTGAACAACCTGCTCGATTCCCTCGGCTCGCTGCTGGACGCAGAGGACGAAGCCGGCAAACGGCAGCAGGCGCTGGTGCAATACTCACTGATGTTCGGAGCGCTGATGCTGTCCCGGGCCACCCGCGGCGATCCGCTGTCGGATGAAATCCTCGAAGCTGCCCGGGCCGTCCTCACGCCGTCGAAACAAAGCGACGTTCGAGCCGAATTTTCGATACCCACAGGGAGCCCAGCATGCCTGTAACCGTTCTGGTACTGGTTGAAACCATCAATGATTACCTGCCTATTCTCGAGCATCAGGGTTTTCACCTGATCCTGGCCCCGACGCCCGCCGAGCGCGCCGAAGCCATCGCCCGCCACACCGGGCAGATCGACGCCGTCCTCACCCGTGGCCCGTTGGGGCTGTATGCCGATGAAATCGCCGCGCTGCCCAACCTCAAGATCATCTGCGTGATCGGCGCCGGCTATGAACACGTCGACCTGCAGGCCGCCGCCAACCGGGGCATCACCGTCACCAATGGCGCCGGAGTCAACGCCTCGTCCGTCGCCGACCATGCCATGGCACTGCTGCTGTCGCTGGTGCGCGACATACCTCGCTGTGATGCCGCCGTACGACGCGGCGAGTGGCCGAAGATCATGCGCCCTTCCCTGGCCGGCAAACGCCTGGGCATCCTCGGCCTCGGCGCGGTCGGCATGGCCATCGCCAAACGCGCCGGCGCCGGTTTCGACATGGACATTTGCTACCACAATCGCCAGCGTCGCAGCGATGTGTCCTACACCTTCTGCTCGACGCCGACGGAACTGGCGCGGGCCTCGGACTTCCTGATCGTCGCCACGCCCGGCGGCCCGGCCACCCGGCAACTGATCAATCGCCAGGTGCTCGACGCGTTGGGCCCCAAGGGGTTTATCGTCAATATCGCCCGGGCCAGCGTGATCGCCACTGCAGACCTGATCAGCGCCCTGGAGCAACGCCGGATCGCCGGTGCAGCACTGGATGTGTTCGACGCCGAACCGAAGGTGCCGGATGCACTCAAGACCCTGAGCAACGTGATCCTCACCCCCCATGTCGCCGGGCTGTCCCCGGAAGCGACCCAGGGCACCGTCGAACTGGTAGGCAAGAACCTCGTGGCGTTTTTCTCCGGCCAACCGGTGTTGACGCCCATCGAACTGCCGTCGGCCGAGAGCCAGCTCGCCCATTGAGCGGCGATTCAAACAGCTGTATCAAAAACAATGATTGGCCGGCAACACGCTCACCTATAAGAGCCGTTTGCGGTTGTGGGGGCGCCGTGTGCGCATTAGATTAGCCAATAGTTCAAGGCCTCCAGAATAAGCAGAAGGGATAAGCATGGCGCTTAACGACCAGTCCACCCGTATTCGCACCGGCGAAGAGCTCGATGCCAGCCTGATCGATCCGTACCTCAAGGCGCACATTCCGGGGCTCAGCGGCTTGCCACGGATCAGCCAGTTTCCGGGCGGTGCTTCAAACCTCACCTACTTGCTGGAATACCCCGAACAGGAATTCGTCCTGCGTCGTCCGCCCTTCGGCCACAGGGCCAAGTCGGCCCACGACATGGGCCGTGAATTCCGCATCCTCAATCAACTGCGCGACGGCTTTCCTTACTGCCCGAAAGCCTACGTGCACTGCACCGACGAATCGGTGATCGGTGCCGAGTTCTATGTCATGGAACGGGTCAACGGCATCATCCTGCGCTCGGACCTGCCGCCGGAACTGGGCCTGGATTCGGCGAAAACCGAAGCCCTGTGCAAGAGCTTCATCGACAAGTTCGTGGAACTGCACCGCGTCGACTACAACGCCTACGGCCTGGGTGACCTCGGCAAACCCGAAGGCTACGTGGCGCGGCAAATCAAAGGCTGGAGCGATCGCTACGAAAAGGCCCTGACCCCCGATGCGCCGCAATGGGACGTGGTCAAGGCCTGGCTCAACGACAAGATGCCGGCCGACCATCCGACCTCCAGCATCGTGCACAACGACTACCGCTTCGACAACGTGATCCTCGACCCGAACAACCCGATGCAGATCATCGGCGTGCTCGACTGGGAACTGACCACCCTCGGCGACCCGTTGATGGACCTGGGCAACACCCTCGCCTACTGGATCGAAGCCGATGATCCGGCGCCGGTGCAGATGATGCGCCGCCAGCCGAGCCATGCGCCGGGCATGCTGACCCGCCGCGAGTTCGTCGATTACTACGCCGAACGCTCGGGCATCCGCATCGATAATTTCGACTTCTACTACACCTACGGCCTGTTCCGCCTGGCCGGTATCGTGCAGCAGATCTACTACCGCTTCTACCATGGCCAGACCCAGGACAAACGCTTCGCGCAGTTCATTCACATGAACAAGCTGCTGGAGCAGATGAGCTTGCAGGTCATTTCGAAATCCAGCCTCTGATCAGCGTCATCACAAGGCTTCATAACAAGGGAATCCCATGTCCAAGACTCAGTTGTTCGACCTCGACGGCAAGATCGCTTTCGTCTCCGGCGCCAGCCGTGGCATCGGTGAAGCCATCGCCAAACTGCTGGCCCAGCAAGGCGCCCATGTGATCGTGTCGAGCCGCAAGCTCGAAGGCTGCCAGCACGTCGCCGACGCCATCATCGCCGCCGGCGGCAAGGCCACCGCCATTGCCTGCCACATCGGTGAAATGGAACAGATCAGCCAGGTCTTCGCCGGCATCAAGGAACAGTTCGGCCGCCTGGACATCCTGGTCAACAACGCCGCGACCAACCCGCAGTTCTGCAACGTACTGGACACCGACCTCAGCGCCTTCCAGAAAACCGTCGACGTGAACATCCGCGGCTACTTCTTCATGTCGGTCGAAGCCGGCAAGCTGATGCGCGAAAACGGCGGCGGCAGCATCATCAACGTGGCCTCGATCAACGGTGTTTCGCCGGGCATCTTCCAGGGCATCTACTCGGTGACCAAGGCGGCGGTGATCAACATGACCAAAGTCTTCGCCAAGGAATGCGCGCAGTTCGGGATTCGCTGCAATGCCTTGCTGCCGGGCCTGACCGACACCAAGTTCGCCTCGGCACTGGTGAAAAACGAAGCCATCCTGAACACCGCGTTGCAACAGATCCCGCTCAAGCGCGTGGCTGACCCGAGCGAAATGGCCGGCGCAGTGTTGTACCTGGCCAGCGATGCTTCGAGCTACACCACCGGCGTTTCGCTGAATGTGGATGGCGGGTTCCTGTCCTGATCGTCTGAACAGCACAAGTCCCTGTGGGAGCGAGCCTGCTCGCGAAAGCGGTGTATCAGTCGACATTGATGTTGAATGTGACGCCGTCATCGCGAGCAGGCTCGCTCCCACAGAGTGATGCCCCGGATTTACTGCGTGACGCAACGCGTCGTGGTGGTGACGCGGGTCACCTGCCCTTCTTCGCCCCGCACATCGCCCAGGACATCGGTTTTATCCATGGCCTGGCAGGTGCGTTCAGGAGACGGGGGAGTGATCGCTGGAGGTGGCGGCGGACTGGCACAGCCGCCGAGGATCGCCACGCACAATGCCAGCGACAAGGGTGAGATAACGCGTTTCCCAAGAGTTTTCATAGGTTGACCCGCGATAGTGATAGACACATTTTTTGTGACAACAAAACCGGCGTGCAAAGTCCATGCACCTGTCAAAAAAATAAATATCTGCGAATCACTTATAGCCCAATCCGTGGCAGCACCCGTAAAAGCTGACAGTTCTTACATCGCCGGATCAGGCCGTTGCCGGGAATTGCCGCCCAGTTCGTAACGCTGATCTTCGATCCAGTGCACCTGCACCTTAACACTGCCCCTTGGGCCGCCATTCACTGGAAAACAGTCCCCGCTCCCGCGCCCACACAATCGCCCCGCTGCGACTGTGCACATCGAGCTTGGAATACACCGTCGCCACATGGTTGCGCACCGTGTTCGGCGCCAGTTTCAGGCGCGCGGCGATATCTTTGTCAGCCAGACCTTCGCAGATCAGGCCCAGCACATCGAGCTCACGGGCGGTCAGTTGCCCGCTGCTGGCCCGGTCGGTGACATCGTCCATGATCAACACCAGCGATTCCGGCTTGCCACGACTGTCAACCAATACCAGGCTGCGCACGCGATGGACCCAGCTACGCTCTTTGTCCCGCGCCGATGTCACCTCCACCAGCACATCGCTGAACGTCTCGCCACGGGCCACCCGATTGATCGGGTAGCTGTCGGCCGACACTAGGTGATTGTTGCGATAACGCAGGGCGAAGCGTTTGACATAGGCCTTGGCGTTGCTGCCCAGATCGCTGATGTGCGCTGCACCGTGCATGACCAGCGCTGCGTCATTGGCCCACAGGATGCGCTGATCGGGGGCCAGCAAAATCACTCCGTCGGACAGGTTGGCGATGATCGGCTGCAACTGGCGGCGATTGGCTTGCGTGGTCGGGACGTCCTGGCTCATAGCGTCTCCACACGTAGGGTGACCCTGTGAAGAGTACGACCGCCGGAGTTTTGGTTAGTGCAACGAGCCTTGTGGAATCTCCATCGTTTTCAGGGTGCGTTGTGACGTGCGCTGAAAATTTTAGCGCACGTCCCTCGGCTCAGGCCGCCAGTTCGCCCTTCGCCACCGCCGCCGAAGCCGCCAGCATCGCCCGCAACAGCACCGCACACCCGGCCGCCAGGTCATCCGGCGCGGCGTTTTCGATTTCGTTGTGGCTGATGCCGCCTTCACACGGTACGAAGATCATCCCGGCCGGGCCGAGCTCGGCGAGGAAGATCGCGTCGTGGCCTGCGCCGCTGACAATGTCCATGTGCGACAGGCCCAGGCCTTGGGCGGCCCCGCGCACGGCTTCGACGCAGCCTTTGTCGAAGTACAGCGGCGGGAAGTCGGCCGTTGGCGTGAGTTCAAAGGTCAGGCCGTGTTCTTCGCAGGTGGTTTCGATGACCTCGCGCACTTCGGCGATCATCGAATCCAGGCGCGCCGGTTCCAGGTGCCGGAAGTCCAGGGTCATGCGCACTTCGCCAGGGATGACGTTGCGCGAGCCGGGATAGGCTTGCAGGCAGCCGACGGTGCCGCAGGCATGGGGTTGATGGCTGAGGGCGGCGCGGTTGAGCGCACCGACGATCACCGCGGCGCCGACCAGGGCGTCCTTGCGCAGGTGCATCGGGGTCGGGCCGGCGTGGGCTTCGACGCCGCGCAGCTTGAGGTCGAACCATTTCTGCCCGAGGGCGCCCATGACCACGCCGATGGTCTTGCGTTCGTCTTCCAGGATCGGGCCTTGCTCGATGTGGGCTTCAAAGTAGGCACCGACTTTGTGGCCGGTAACCTGACGCGGACCGGCGTAACCGATGGCGTTCAACGCTTGCCCTACGGTCACGCCCTCGGCATCGACCTTGGCCAGGGTTTCCTCCAGGGTGAATTTTTCCGCGAACACGCCCGAACCCATCATGCACGGGGCGAAGCGCGAGCCTTCTTCGTTGGTCCACACCACCACTTCCAGCGGCGCTTCGGTCTCGATGTCGAGGTCATTGAGGGTGCGCAGCACTTCGACGCCCGCCAGCACACCGAAGCAGCCATCGAACTTTCCGCCAGTGGGCTGGGTGTCGATGTGGCTGCCGGTCATCACCGGTGGCAGGTCAGGATTGCGCCCGGGACGCCGGGCGAAAATATTGCCGACGGCGTCGATGCTGACGGTGCAGCCGGCATCGATACACCACTTGACGAAGATGTCCCGGGCCTGGCGATCGAGATCGGTCAGGGCCAGGCGACACACGCCGCCCTTGACCGTGGCGCCGAGCCTGGCCAGTTCCATGAGCGATTGCCACAGGCGGTCGCGGTTGATGTGCTGATGGCTGGACTGCAGAACGTCTACGGCCGCGTTCATAATGATCTCCTCAGGCTGTTCTTGTGTGTTTCTTCAGGCGGATTTTTGGTGATTTTGAAGCCCTCATCGCGAGCAGGCTCGCTCCTGCATTTGGAATGCATTCCCCTGTAGGAGCGAGCCTGCTCGCGATGGGGCCAGTCATCACACCGCAGATTTCGCAACAGACGGGCTGGGCCGCATCACACTCAACCCATAATAAATAACCCCACCCAGCGCCGAGCCGGTGAACCAGCCATAACTGTAGAACCAGCTGAATGCATCGCTGCCCAGGGATAACAACGTCAGCACCACCGGCACGCCAAACGCGATGAACCCGCTCCAGTTCCACGCCGGATACACGTCATCGCGGTACAGGCCGGCAAGGTCCAGTTGCTGTTTCTTGATCAGGAAATAGTCCACCACCATGATCCCGGCAATCGGCCCCAGCAGGCTGGAATAACCGAGCAACCAGTTGGAATAGACAGTTTCGAGACTGACGTCCGAGACGATCAGGCCCAGTTTTTTCAGCAGTTCATGGGCCATCAACCCCAACCCCACCAGCCCGGTCAGGATCACCGCTTTGGTGCGGTTGATCGCCTTGGGCGCGATGTTCTGGAAGTCATTGGTTGGCGACACGATGTTGGCCGCGGTATTGGTCGACAGCGTGGCGATGATGATCAGCGCCATGGCCAGTGCGACCCACACCGGGCTCTGGATATGACCGATCAGGGTCACCGGATCGGACACCGTCACCCCCACCAGTTTCACCGAGGCCGCGGTCATCACCACGCCGAGGGAGGCAAACAGGAACATGGTCAACGGCAGGCCAATGATCTGCCCGACAATCTGGTCTTTCTGGCTTTTTGCGTAGCGACTGAAGTCCGGAATGTTCAGTGACAGCGTGGCCCAAAAGCCGACCATCGCCGTCAGCCCGGCGGCGAAGTAGCTGGCCACGCCGGCGCCTTCGGGGCGCTTGGCCGGAATTGCCAGCAATTCGTTCATCGACACGTTGGGCATGGCCCAGACCAGCAGGCCTGCGCCCACCAGCACCAACAGCGGAGCAGACAGGGTTTCCAGCCATTTGATCGACTCGGCGCCGCGAATCACCACCCACAGGTTCAGCGCCCAGAACACCATGAAGCCGATGACCTCACCGGTGCCGCCCAGGGATTTCCAGCCCTCGAACACCGAGCCGAGGAACAGGTGAATCGCCAGCCCGCCGAACATGGTCTGGATGCCGAACCAGCCACACGCCACCAGGGCACGGATCAGGCACGGAATGTTGGAGCCGAGCACGCCGAAGGACGAGCGCAGCAACACCGGAAAGGGAATGCCGTACTTGGTGCCGGGAAAAGCGTTCAGGGTCAGGGGAATCAGCACGATGATGTTGGCGAACAGAATCGCCAGCAGCGCTTCACCGACGGTCAGGCCGAAGTACGCGGTCAGTACCCCGCCGAGGGTGTAGGTCGGCACGCAGATCGCCATGCCCACCCACAGCGCGGTGATGTGCCATTTGTTCCAGGTGCGTTCGTGCACCTTGGTCGGTGCGATGTCGTGGTTGTAACGGGGACTGTCAAGGACATCGCTGCCGGCTTCGAGCTCGAACAAGCCGTCGCGCTCGGTCACTTGCGATCTGATCTGTTGCATGGCCGCTCCACTGTTCTTTTGATTATTGTTGCTCATCAGGGTCTGGCGACATCAATAAACGTGCCGTGTACCCCGATCAAGCATCGGGCAGTTCCATAAACACATTGCAACCCACTGATGTTTATCAGTTTTATTCGCTGACTCGACTATTTGTCAGGCCACTCAGGCCGAATGCCAGGCAAGTTGTCGAAACAGTCAGGACTCAAACTGGTGCGTTGATCTTTTTTCAATGGCTGCGCATCAACCATAGACCATACTCAAACAGCTGATTTCACATAGGAAATCTTGACTATTTTTCGATCCTGTCAAGTGCGTCAAAATGGTGAGCGGCCTCACCATTTTGGTGATTCTTGAATTTAATCGTTAAATATCAATTAGTTGATAACTGTATAAGCTTATAAAAAATATTCTTGCCGATTCGGATAACTGCAGCTAGCGTTTAATCCTGACAGCGCTGACAGGAATCAATCTGTCCGGACTGTTTTTATATAGAACATCTAGAACCGGCATAAGCCGGTCATTGCCTGCGAGGAACTCGGAATGTCTCTGTTGATCCGTGGCGCCACCGTTATTACCCATGATGAAAGTTATCGCGCCGATGTGTATTGCGCAGACGGCGTGATCAAGGCCATCGGCGAAAATCTCGATGTTCCTGCTGGCGCCGAAGTGCTCGACGGCAGCGGCCAATACCTGATGCCCGGCGGCATCGACCCGCACACCCACATGCAACTGCCCTTCATGGGCACCGTGGCCAGCGAAGACTTTTTCAGCGGCACGGCGGCGGGACTGGCCGGCGGCACCACCTCGATCATCGACTTCGTGATTCCCAATCCGCAGCAATCCTTGCTCGAAGCCTTCCATCAGTGGCGCGGCTGGGCCGAGAAGTCGGCGTCGGACTATGGCTTTCACGTCGCCATCACCTGGTGGAGCGAACAGGTCCGCGAGGAAATGGCCGAGCTGGTCAGCCAGCACGGCGTCAACAGCTTCAAGCATTTCATGGCCTACAAGAACGCGATCATGGCCGCCGACGACACCCTGGTGGCAAGTTTCGAACGTTGCCTGGAACTGGGCGCGGTGCCGACCGTTCACGCGGAAAACGGTGAACTGGTGTATCACCTGCAACGCAAGTTGATGGCCCAGGGCATCACCGGGCCGGAAGCGCATCCCCTGTCGCGCCCTTCCCAGGTTGAAGGCGAGGCCGCGAGCCGGGCGATCCGCATCGCCGAAACCCTGGGCACGCCGCTGTACCTGGTCCACGTCTCGACCAAGGAAGCGCTGGACGAAATCACCTACGCCCGGGGCAAGGGCCAGCCGGTCTACGGCGAAGTGCTGGCCGGGCACCTGCTGCTGGACGACAGCGTCTACCGCGATCCGGACTGGCAGACCGCCGCTGGTTATGTGATGAGCCCGCCGTTCCGACCTCGCGGCCATCAAGAGGCGCTCTGGCATGGCCTGCAATCGGGCAACCTGCACACCACCGCCACTGACCACTGTTGCTTCTGCTCCGAGCAGAAGGCCGCGGGGCGCGACGACTTCAGCAAGATCCCCAACGGCACCGCCGGCATCGAAGACCGCATGGCGGTGTTGTGGGATGAAGGGGTGAACAGCGGACGCTTTTCGATGCAGCAATTCGTCGCGCTGACCTCCACCAACACGGCGAAGATCTTCAACCTCTACCCACGCAAAGGTGCGATCCGTGTGGGCGCCGATGCCGACCTGGTGCTGTGGGACCCGCAAGGCACGCGGACCATTTCCGCCAAGACCCACCATCAGCAGGTGGACTTCAACATCTTCGAAGGCAAGACCGTGCGCGGCGTGCCCAGCCACACCATCAGCCAGGGCCATGTGGTCTGGGCCGACGGCGACCTGCGGGCCGAACGCGGCGCCGGGCGCTACATCGAACGGCCGGCGTACCCGGCGGTGTTTGATTTGCTGAGCAAGCGGGCTGAGTTGAATCAGCCGGTTGCTGTAAAACGCTGAAATCGAGGCCTACGGCCATCGCGAGCAGGCTCGCTCCCACATTTGAAATGCACTCCCCTGTGGGAGCGAGCCTGCTCGCGAAGAGGCCCGTCCACACAACAAAAAAACAATGCCCATTCAGAGGCAGCACCTCAAATAACCGTGAGGCCAAAACCGTGATCAAGACCCTGGACCACCTCCCGCATCCCCAAGAGAATGCGGCCGCCCTCGCCAGCCACTTCACCGATCTGGCGCCACCGCTCAACGAGCGCCAGGCGCACCTGGAAGCCTCGCGCTGCCTGTATTGCTACGATGCGCCCTGTGTGAATGCCTGTCCGAGCGAGATCGACATTCCCTCGTTCATCCGCAACATTTCACAGGACAATGTGCAAGGCGCCGCGCAGAAAATCCTCTCGGCCAACATCCTCGGCGGCAGTTGCGCACGGGTTTGCCCGACGGAAATCCTTTGCCAGCAAGCCTGCGTGCGCAACAACGCTCACGAATGTGCGCCGGTGATGATCGGCCTGTTGCAACGCTACGCCGTGGACAACGCCCACTTCAGCACTCACCCCTTCCAGCGTGCTGCCGCCACCGGCAAACGCATCGCCGTGGTGGGTGCCGGTCCGGCAGGTTTGTCCTGCGCCCACCGCAGCGCCATGCACGGGCATGACGTGGTGATCTTCGAGGCGCGGGAAAAGGCTGGCGGCCTTAACGAGTACGGGATCGCCAAATACAAACTGGTGGATGACTATGCGCAAAAGGAACTCGACTTCCTGCTGGAAATCGGCGGCATCGAAATCCGCCATGGGCACAAGCTCGGGGAGAACCTGACCCTCAGCGAATTGCATCAACAGTTCGATGCGGTATTCCTCGGTCTCGGGCTCAATGCCAGCAAACAGCTGGGCCTGGCCCACGAAGACGCACCGGGCCTGCTGGCCGCCACCGACTACATCCGCGAACTGCGCCAGGCCGATGACCTGAGCCAACTGCCCCTGGCCGATCACTGCATTGTCCTCGGCGCAGGCAACACCGCCATCGACATGGCGGTGCAAATGGCCCGCCTCGGCGCCCGTGATGTGAATCTGGTGTACCGCCGTGGCATCGAGGACATGGGCGCCACCCATCACGAGCAGGAGATTGCCAAGGCCAATCAGGTGCGGCTGATGACCTGGGCTCAACCCGAAGAAGTGCTGCTCGATGACCAAGGCCGTGTGCGCGGCATGCGTTTCGCCCGCACCCGTCTGGTGGAAGGTCGCCTGCAAACCACTGGTGAAACCTTCGAACTGGCCGCCGATGCGATCTTCAAGGCCATCGGCCAGGCCTTCGACAGCAGCGCCCTCAGCGATCCGCTGGCCCGTGAGCTCAAGCGCCAAGGCGAACGGATTGAAGTCGATGAAAACCTGCGCACCAGCATCCCCGGCGTGTATGCCGGCGGCGACTGCACCAGCCTCGATCAAGACCTCACCGTGCAAGCCGTGCAGCATGGCAAGCGCGCCGCCGAGGCGATCAATGCTCAACTGATGCTCAACGTGGAGGCTGCGTAAATGGCCGATCTGTCGATTGTCTTCGCCGGCATCAAAGCACCCAACCCATTCTGGCTGGCCTCCGCGCCGCCGACCGACAAGGCCTACAACGTGGTCCGCGCCTTCGAGGCCGGCTGGGGTGGCGTGGTCTGGAAAACCCTGGGGGAAGACCCGGCAGCGGTGAACGTGTCGTCGCGTTACTCGGCGCACTTCGGGGCTAACCGGGAGGTACTGGGCTTCAACAACATCGAGCTGATCACCGACCGCTCGCTGGAGATCAATCTGCGGGAAATCACCCAGGTCAAAAAGGACTGGCCGGACCGTGCGCTGATCGTGTCCTTGATGGTGCCCTGCGTCGAAGAATCCTGGAAACACATCCTGCCGCTGGTGGAAGCCACTGGCGCCGACGGCATCGAGCTGAACTTCGGTTGCCCCCACGGCATGCCGGAGCGCGGCATGGGCGCGGCGGTCGGCCAGGTGCCGGAATACGTGGAACAGGTCACCCGCTGGTGCAAGACATATTGCTCGTTGCCGGTGATCGTCAAGCTCACGCCGAACATCACCGACATCCGCGTCGCCGCCCGCGCCGCCCACCGTGGCGGTGCCGATGCGGTGTCGTTGATCAACACCATCAACTCGATCACCAGCGTCAACCTCGAACGCATGGTCGCCAACCCCATGGTCGGCAGCCAAAGCACCCACGGTGGTTACTGCGGCTCGGCGGTCAAGCCGATTGCCTTGAACATGGTCGCCGAAATCGCCCGCGACCCGCAGACCCAGGGCCTGCCGATCAGCGGCATCGGTGGCATCGGCAACTGGCGCGACGCCGCTGAATTCATCGCCCTGGGCAGTGGCTCTGTACAGGTGTGCACGGCGGCGATGCTGCATGGCTTCCGGATTGTCGAAGACATGAAGGACGGTTTGTCACGCTGGATGGACAGTCAGGGCTACGCCAGCATTTCGCAGTTTACCGGCCGCGCGGTGGGCAACACCACGGACTGGAAGTACCTGGACATCAACTACCAGGTGATCGCGAAGATTGATCAGGAGGCGTGCATCGGTTGCGGTCGTTGCCATATCGCCTGTGAGGACACCTCGCACCAGGCCGTGGCCAGCCTCAAGCAAGCGGACGGCACTCACACGTATCAAGTGATCGATGAGGAATGCGTGGGCTGCAACCTGTGCCAGATCACCTGTCCGGTGCAGGACTGTATCGAGATGGTGCCGGTGGAGACCGGCAAGCCGTTCCTGGACTGGAATCATGATCCGAGGAATCCG
Organism: Pseudomonas sp. IT-P74; assembly: GCF_949768175.1. NCBI lineage: Bacteria > Pseudomonadati > Pseudomonadota > Gammaproteobacteria > Pseudomonadales > Pseudomonadaceae > Pseudomonas > Pseudomonas sp. IT-P74. The sequence goes on from NZ_CATKQD010000022.1 coordinate 267,121, forward strand.
TATCACGTCAGCCCTTGAGGTCAGCAGCGCCTGAACTGACGCCATCGCGAGCAGGCTCGCTCCTACACTTGGAATGCATTCCCCTGTAGGAGCGAGCCTGCTCGCGATGAGGCCCGCAGCAACAACAAAAATCTCAAGCAACAACAAAAATCTCAAGGCTCCAGCCCAATCCCCCGCAAAATCACACTGGTCACCGTCTGCACCGCTTTCTCGAACTGCATGTCCGACAGTGGCTGATGATCATTGAGAATGTTCACCTGGTGATCGAAGTCGGCATAGTGCTGGGTCGAGGCCCAGATCATGTACAGCAGGCTCGAGGGCTCCACCGGCAGGATGCGTTTGTCCTCCACCCACTGGCGGATTTTCGCTTCCTTCATCTTGGCCCAGTCGTACAGGCTCGCGTCCAGCGCTGCGCCGAGGGTCGGCGCGCCATGGATGATTTCGTTGGCCCAGACTTTCGAGCCATACGGCCGGCTGCGGGAATGGTTCATCTTGGCGCGGATGTAGCTGCTGAGCACCACACGCGGGTCATCGAACATCTCGAAGCACAGGGCGTCCTGCTTCCAGACTTCCAGCAAGTCGAACAGCACGGCGCTGTACAACTCGGTCTTGGTGCTGAAGTAATAGTGCAGGTTGGAACGCGGCAGTTGCACCTCGGCGGCGATGTCGGCCATGGCGGTGCCGCCGAAGCCCTTTTCAGCGAAGACCTTTTCCGCCCCCAGCAGGATTTTTTCGACGTTACTGCGACGAATCTCGATCTTGTGATTGCCCATGCGGATCCCCGACAACAACGTTGAGCAAGACTAGCATCCGCTCTAGCTCGCGGCGACAGGGTCAAACCAAACATTTCACTCCCCCGCCTCCCGGACAGGTCATCGTATAACTTCCGATTGACAACACTGAAACGGCCTGTAAATAATCGCCGCCAATGTTGTACGACGACGTATGACAAACAATAAAAACAAAAAAGAAAGGGAGCGTCACAGTGAGCAAGCTCGCCCGCAATTCGTCCATCCGTCGTTCACGGCCTATCCTCACCCGTCGCCATTCACTGAGCCTGATCGGCTGCAGCGGCCTGGCCCTCGTCCTGCCCGTCACCTGCCAGGCCGAAGGTTTCACCGACGACGCCAAGGCCACGCTGAATCTGCGCAACGCCTACATCAACCGCAACTACACCAACCCGGCCTACCCCCAGGGCAAGGCTGAAGAGTGGACGCAGAACTTCATTCTCGATGCCCGCTCCGGGTTCACCCAGGGCACCGTGGGTTTTGGTGTCGATGTACTGGGCCTGTACTCGCAGAAGCTCGATGGCGGCAAAGGCACTGGTGGCACGCAGCTGTTGCCGATCCACGACGACGGCCGCCCCGCCGACAATTTCGGCCGGCTCGGCGTGGCGCTCAAAGGCAAGATCTCGAAAACCGAATTGAAGGTCGGTGAATGGATGCCGGTGCTGCCGATCCTGCGTTCCGACGATGGCCGCTCGCTGCCGCAGACCTTCCAGGGCGCTCAGGTGACCTCCACCGAAATCAGTGGCCTGACGCTCTATGGCGGTCAATTCCAGAAAAACAGCCCGCGTAACGACGCGAGCATGGAAGACATGTTCATGAACGGCAAAGCGGCGTTCACCTCGGACCGTTTCAACTTCGGCGGCGGTGAATATGCCTTCAACGAAAAGCGCACGCAGGTCGGCGTCTGGTACTCGGAACTCAGTGACATCTACCAGCAGCAATACTTCAACCTGACCCACAGCCAGCCGCTCGGCGACTGGACCCTGGGCGCCAACCTCGGCTACTTCATCGGCAAGGAAGACGGCAGCGCCAAGGCCGGTGACCTCGACAACAAGACCGCATTCGCCCTGCTCTCGGCCAAGTACGGCGGCAACACCTTCTACGTCGGCCTGCAAAAACTCACCGGCGACGACGTCTGGATGCGGGTCAACGGCACCAGCGGCGGCACCCTGGCCAACGACAGCTACAACTCCAGCTATGACAACGCCCGGGAGAAATCCTGGCAGGTGCGCCACGACTACAACTTCGCCGCCCTGGGTGTTCCGGGCCTGACCCTGATGAACCGCTACATCAGCGGCGACAATGTGCACACCGGGAAAATTACCGACGGTGAAGAATGGGGTCGCGAATCGGAGCTGGCCTACACCGTGCAGAGTGGTGCGCTGAAAAACCTCAACGTGAAATGGCGTAATGCAACTATTCGCAAGAGCTTCAGCACCAACGAGTTTGATGAGAACCGGATTTTCATCAGCTATCCGATTTCGTTGTTGTAATCCGGTGTGAACACGTCCTCCCCCCTGTAGGAGCGAGCCTGCTCGCGATGGTCGCCAACGATAACGCTGGCTGCCTGGCACCCCGCGGTGTTCATGAGTTCTTCGCGAGCAGGCTCGCTCCTACAGGAAAACAGGAAAATGACCCTCCGTCCCTTTCAACCAAAGTCGCGTTGACAAGAGCCGGAAACCCTAACGATACTTCGCCACAGTCGTACGACAACCTACAACGAATCTAAAAATAATAACCAAGCGCCCAGGATTCCCATGACGACCACTGCAACCGCCCGCACCCCTTTCAATCGCCTGCTGCTGACCGGCGCCGCCGGTGGCCTCGGGAAAGTCCTGCGCGAAAGCCTGCGCCCTTACGCCAATGTGATTCGCCTGTCGGACATCGCCGATATCGCACCTGCCATCGATGATCGCGAAGAAGTCGTGCCCTGCGATCTGGCCGACAAGCAAGCGGTGCATCAACTGGTCGAAGGCGTGGACGCGATCCTGCACTTCGGCGGCGTGTCGACCGAGCGCTCGTTCGAAGAGATCCTCGGCGCCAACATCTGCGGCGTGTTCCACATCTACGAAGCTGCGCGCCGCCACGGGGTGAAGCGGGTGATCTTCGCCAGCTCCAACCATGTGATCGGCTTCTACAGGCAGGACGAAGTGATCGATGCCCACTCCCCTCGCCGCCCGGACAGTTACTACGGTTTGTCCAAGTCCTACGGCGAAGACATGGCCACCTTCTACTTTGACCGCTATGGCATCGAAACCGTCAGCGTGCGCATCGGCTCGTCGTTCCCGGAACCGCACAACCGCCGGATGATGAGCACCTGGCTGAGCTTCGGCGACCTGACCCAACTGCTCGAGCGTGCCTTGTGCACCCCGAACGTCGGCCACACCGTGGTCTATGGCATGTCCGACAACAAGGACATCTGGTGGGATAACCGCTATGCCACAGCCCTGGGTTTTGCCCCGCGGGACAGCTCCGAAGTGTTCCGCGAAAAAATCGAAGCCCAGCCGATGCCGGCCGCCGATGACCCGGCGCGGCTGTATCAGGGCGGCGCCTTCTGCGCAGCCGGCCCGTTCGGCGACTGAACCTTCACGCGTCGCTTGATCCCCACAACAAAAACCAAGGGAATGAGTTGCCATGCTTGCCGAATTGATTGTCGACGCCCGCAACGCGGTCGGTGAAAGCCCGGTCTGGGTACCTCAGGAAAACGCCCTGTACTGGGTCGATATTCCCGCTGGCGCTTTACAACGCTGGAGTGCCGACACCGGGCAAGTGGATGCCTGGACAACCCCGCAGATGCTCGCTTGCATCGCCCGTCACCGTGACGGTGGCTGGGTCGCGGGAATGGAAAGCGGGTTTTTCCGCCTGCATCCGCGCAATGACGGCAGCCTCGATACAAATCTGTTGGCCCACGTCGATCACGCCCGCGACGACATGCGCCTGAACGACGGCCGTTGCGACCGTCAGGGGCGTTTCTGGGCCGGCAGCATGGTGTTGAACATGGGCGCCAACGCCGCCAACGGAACCTTGTATCGCTACAGCGCCGGTCATAGCGGGTCGCTCGAGACCCGACTGAGCGGCTTCATCGTGCCCAACGGCCTGGGCTTCAGTCCGGACGGGCGCACGATGTACCTGTCCGACTCCCACCCGCAGGTCCAGCAGATCTGGGCCTTCGACTACGACATCGACACCGGTACGCCTTCGAATCGCCGCCTGTTCGTGGATATGAACCAATACGAAGGTCGCCCCGACGGCGCGGCGGTCGACGCCGATGGCTGCTACTGGATTTGCGCCAACGACGCCGGGCTCATCCACCGCTTTACCCCCGACGGCCGACTCGACCGTTCCCTCGCGGTACCTGTGAAAAAACCCACCATGTGCGCCTTCGGTGGCCCTCGACTGGACACGCTGTTCGTGACCTCGATCCGCCCTGGCGACGACCATGACCCGCAATCACTGGCCGGTGGCGTGTTCGCCCTCGACCCCGGCGTCAAAGGTTTACCCGAAACCCTGTTCAACGACTGACTTTCTCGAAAGAAAAGCGCTCCTGCCGGATCGCTGTGCCTTGAATAAAAACAACAACAAAACTGGAGACACCCCCATGGACTTCAAACGCACCTTGCTCGCCGCTGCACTTCCATTAGCCTTCTCCCTCAGCAGTGCCGCCCAGGCACTGGAAATAAAATTCGCCGACATCCACCCCGCCGGTTACCCGACCGTGGTGGCTGAAGAGCAACTGGGCAAAACCCTGGTGGCCGACAGCAACGGCGCGCTGACCTTCAAGATGTTCGCCGGTGGCGTGCTCGGCTCGGAAAAGGAAGTGGTCGAACAGGCCCAGGTCGGCGCCGTGCAGATGGCCCGGGTCAGTCTCGGCATCGTCGGGCCGGTGGTGCCGGACGTGAACGTGTTCAACATGCCCTTCGTGTTCCGTGACCAGGCCCATATGCGCAAAGTCATCGACGGCGCGGTCGGCGACGAAATCCTCGACAAGATCACCCACTCCGAATTCAACCTGGTCGCCCTGGCCTGGATGGACGGCGGCACGCGCAACCTCTACACCAAGAAACCGGTGCGCAGCCTGGAAGACCTCAAGGGCATGAAGATCCGCGTGCAAGGCAACCCGATGTTCATCGAAACCATCAATGCCATGGGCGGCAATGGCATCGCGATGGACACCGGCGAAATCTTCAGCGCCCTGCAGACCGGCGTGATCGACGGCGCGGAAAACAACCCGCCGACCCTGCTCGAACACAACCACTACCAGAACGCCAGGTTCTACAGCCTGACCGGCCACCTGATCCTGCCAGAGCCGATCGTGATGTCGAAAATCACCTGGGAAAAGCTCACCCCCGAGCAGCAAGCCCTGGTGAAGAAAGCCGCCAAGGCGGCCCAGGCCCAGGAACGCACCCTGTGGGACGCGAAATCGGCCAGCAGCGAGGAAAAACTCAAGGCCGCCGGCGTCGAGTTCATCACCGTCGACAAGAAACCTTTCTACGAAGCGACCGCCTCGATCCGCGAAAAATACGGCGCGCCCTACGCCGACCTGATCAAACGCATCGAAGCCGTTCAGTAACCCTCCCTGCATTCAAGAAAGGCCCGGCGCCGCTGAAGTTGGTGTACGTCAGCGCGCGCCCGGTTACGGTGGAACCCGATGAAGAATCTGCTGCTAGGCATCAATGACAAGCTCTACATGACCTGTATCTGGGTCGCCGGGCTCTCCGTTCTGGCCATTGCGTTAATCATTCCCTGGGGCGTGTTCGCCCGCTACGTCCTCGGCACCGGTTCCAGTTGGCCGGAGCCCACGGCAATCCTGCTGATGATGGTGTTCACCTTCATCGGCGCCGCCGCCAGCTACCGCTCCGGCTCGCACATGGCAGTGGCGATGCTCACCGACCGCATGCCGGCGCATTTGCGCAAAACCATGAGTGTGCTTTCGCAATTGCTGATGGCAACGATCTGCCTGTTCATGGCCATCTGGGGCAGCAAGCTGTGCCTGTCCACCTGGAACCAGTTCATGAGCGCCCTGCCGACCCTGCGGGTGGGCATCACCTACATGCCGATTCCGGTGGGCGGCGTGCTGACGCTGGTGTTTGTCCTGGAAAAACTCCTGCTCGGCGACCAGAGCAACCGTCGGGTCGTGCGTTTCGACCTCGTTGAAGAAAACGAAGGGGCTGCCTGAATGGACGCTTTTATTCTGTTGGGCAGTTTTATCGCGTTGATCCTGATCGGCATGCCGGTCGCCTACGCCCTGGGGTTTGCCGCACTGATCGGCGCGTGGTGGATCGACATCCCGTTCCAGGCCCTGATGATTCAGGTGGCCGGGGGCGTGAACAAGTTCTCCCTGTTGGCCATCCCGTTCTTCGTCCTGGCCGGCGCGATCATGGCCGAGGGTGGCATGTCCCGGCGCCTGGTGGCGTTCGCCGGGGTGCTGGTGGGCTTCGTGCGTGGCGGCTTGTCGCTGGTCAACATCATGGCCTCGACCTTCTTTGGCGCGATCTCCGGTTCCTCGGTGGCGGACACCGCCTCGGTCGGTTCGGTGCTGATCCCGGAAATGGAGCGCCGTGGCTATCCCCGGGAATTCGCCACGGCGGTGACCGTCAGCGGTTCGGTGCAAGCGCTGCTGACACCGCCCAGCCACAACTCGGTGCTCTACTCCCTGGCCGCCGGTGGCACGGTGTCGATTGCCTCGCTGTTCATGGCCGGCGTGGTGCCGGGCCTGTTGATGAGCGCGTGCCTGATGGTGCTGTGCCTGATCTTCGCGAAAAAGCGTGACTACCCCAAGGGTGAAGTCATCCCGATGCGCGAGGCGCTGAAAATCTGCGGCGAAGCGCTGTGGGGCCTGATGGCGATGGTGATCATCCTCGGCGGCATCCTGTCGGGTATTTTCACCGCGACCGAGTCGGCGGCGATTGCGGTGCTGTGGTCGTTCTTCGTGACCATGTTCATCTACCGCGACTACAAATGGAGCGAGCTGCCAAAACTGATGCACCGCACCGTGCGCACGATCTCGATCGTGATGATCCTGATCGGTTTCGCCGCCAGCTTCGGCTACATCATGACCCTGATGCAGATCCCGGCGAAGATCACCACGCTGTTCCTGACCCTGTCGGACAACCGCTACGTGATCCTGATGTGCATCAACGTCATGCTGCTGTTGCTCGGCACCGTGATGGACATGGCGCCGCTGATCCTGATCCTCACGCCGATCCTGATGCCGGTGATCCTCGGCATTGGCGTGGACCCGGTGCAGTTCGGCATGATCATGCTGGTGAACCTGGGCATCGGCCTGATCACACCACCCGTGGGTGCGGTACTGTTCGTGGGGTCGGCGGTGGGCAAGGTCAGTATCGAATCCACCGTGAAGGCCCTGCTGCCGTTCTATGGCGTGCTGTTCCTGGTGCTGTTGGCCGTGACCTACATTCCGGCAATCTCACTGTGGTTGCCGCATCTGGTGTTGTGAAGTTCAAGACAAGGGAGGCGCATCCTCCCTTGCCACCACCCTTTTTGAAGCAGGTCAACATGTCGCTAACACTGATCGAACTCGAAGACGAACTCACCCACCTCACCCTCGCCCCGGAACTCGGGGCGAGCATCGTCAACTGGACCGTGCACAGCACCGGCCAGCCCTTGTTGCGACACACCGATGGAGACGCCTTGAACACCGGCCTGCCCGGCAAGCTCGGCTGCTTTCCCTTGGTTCCCTGGTCCAACCGCATCGCCAATGGCGGTTTCGATTGCCCCGATGGCTGGCTGGCATTGGCGCCCAACAGTCGCACTGATCCCCTGCCGATTCACGGCAGCGCCTGGCAGCAGCCTTGGGAGGTGGTTTCACAATCGAAAAATGAAGTGGTCCTGCAACTCGACAGCACAACCCCCTTCGCTTATCGCGCCCGGCAACGTTTCCATTTGAGCGCGGGCAAACTGAGCGTCGAACTGCACGTCACGCACCTGGCTGAACACGCTGCATGGCATGGCCTGGGATTGCATCCGTATCTGCCGCGCACCGCGAACACCCGACTACAGGCACCCGCCCGACACGTGTGGTTGTGCGACGGGGCAAAACTGCCGACAGAACTCAGCCCATTGCCGGTCGAGTGGGATTTTCAGCAACTGAAGGCATTGCCCGAAGCGCTGGTGGACAACGGTTTCTGTGAATGGGACGGTCACTGCCTGATCCGCCAGCCCGACCTCGGCTATGAACTCGACTGCCAGGCCACCGGCAGCGATTACTTCCTGCTCTATTGCCCCGTGGACCTGGAGTTTTTCTGCATCGAACCGGTGAGCCACCCGGTCAACGCGCACCACCTGCCCGGTCGGCCGGGGTTGCGTTTGCTGGAGCAAGGCCAAGCCACCGAACTGGGCTTCACCCTGCAGTACCGGCCGCTTCAGGCAGATGCCCCCAACAGTTGACTCAACACCGCTCGCAACTTGCCGGGCTTCACCGGTTTGTTCAGCAAGGGGGCGTTGAGTCGCTGCAACGCACGCCGACAATGGTCGGTGCGGTCGGCGGTAATGATCACCGCAGGAATGTCCTGGTGGAAATGCTCGCGCAAATGTCGCACCACATCACAGCCGACCACCCCGTGATCGAGGTGATAGTCCGCGAGAATCAGTTCCGGCGCCTGCCCGCGCAGCGCCGCCAGCGCAGCCGCTTCATCGGTGGCGACCAGAACGTCGCAGCCCCACTGTCCGAGCAAAGCGCCCATGCTGTCGAGAATGCTCACTTCGTTGTCGATCACCAGTAAACGGCGGCCCGGCAGCGGATTGCCGGTACCCGGTTGTGGCACCGCCTGGCTCACGGGCAGCGGAACCTCGTCGGATATCGGCACCTCGATGCTGAACATCGAACCCCGCCCCGGCAACGAGTACACGCCGATTCTATAGCCAAGGATCTTGGCGATGCGCTCGACAATCGCCAGCCCCAGGCCCACGCCCTTGCGGTCGGCGGCCCGACCGACGTCCAGCTGGTTGAACTCGAGGAAGATCGAATCGAGCCGGTCGTCGGCGATACCACGCCCGGTGTCCCAGACCTCCAGGCGCAGCATCTTGCCCCGACGCCTTGCCGCCAGCAGGATGCTGCCTTCATCGGTGTAGCGGCAGGCATTGCTGAGGAAGTTGCGCAGGATCCGCGTCATCAGGCGCAAGTCCGTGCTGATGGCGTAATCGACCATGCGCACCCGCAGGTTCAAGCCGGCCGCCTGGGCGACGGACTGAAACTCCGAGACCAGCGGCCCGAGCAGTTCGTCGAGGCGGTACGACGCAATGTCCGGCTTGACCGCGGCCTGATCGAGCCGGGAAATGTCGAGCAGATCCGTCAGCAGGTCTTCGGCCCCTTCCAGGGCCTGGTGAGTGCGTTCCACCAGCACCTGTTCGGCTTCCGGCAACGTGCGTTCGCGCAAGGTCGAAATCAGCAACCGCGCGGCGTTCAGCGGTTGCAACAGGTCGTGGCTGGCGGCGGCGAGGTATTTGTCCTTGCTGTGATTGGCGGCCTCGGCGGCATCGCGGGCGTCGCGCAAGGCCTTGGCGATCTGTTTACGCTGGGTGATCTGCTGCTGAAGGTTACGGTTGGCCTCGAGCAATTCATCGGTGCGCGCGACCACGCGCTGCTCCAGTTCGTCATTGAGTTGCTGCAGGCGTCGCTGGGCCAGCTTGCGCTCGGTGATATCGGAGACGAACCCTTCCACCAGCCCTTCCTGACCGGGCTTGAGCAACAGGTTCATCAATACATCCAGGTGACTGCCGTCCTTGCGCCGCAAACGGGTTTCATAGCCGTGCAGGCTGCGCTGGTGCCGGAGGATTTCGCCGATGGTTTCCAGCTCCTGCGCGCCGTCGACGAACAGGGTGCTGGCCAGGTCGGTCAGGGAGAACAGCACCTCCTGCGGGTCCTGGTAACCGAGCATGCGTGCCAGCGCCGGGTTGGCGGCGCGCATGCCGTCGTGCAGGCTGGCCTGGAAGATCCCGTGAACCGCGTTCTCGAACAGCCACTTGTAGCGGTTACGCTCGGCTTCCAGATCATCCAGGCGCGCGGCCAGTTCCGGGTAATGACTCTTGCGCGCCGAATGGCTGCCCAGCCCCAGCAGCCCGGCCAGAGCCCGTTGCTGCTCGTCAGAGGGCTTCGCCATAGACGACCTCGACATCACGCTGGCTGGATTCGCGCGGGTTGGTCAGGATGCACGGATCGTGCATCGCATGCTGCGACAGGAACGGAATGTCCGAGGTCCGCACGCCATGCAAACCGAGGGTTTCGTGAAAGCCGATGGCGTGCTTGAGGGCGATCAGGTGTTCGACCAGGCGCCCGCAGATCTGCCGGTGATTCAGGCCTCGGCAGTCGATGCCGAAGGTCTCGGCGATCACCTTGAAGCGCTCCGGCGCCGAGTTGTAGTTGAAGGCCACCACGTGCTCGACGAGCACCGCGTTGCACAGGCCATGGGGCAGATCGAGAAAGCCGCCGAGGCTGTGGGACATGGCATGCACCGCACCGAGGATGGCGTTGGAAAACGCAAGCCCGGCCTGCATGCTGCCGAGCATGATCTTCTCGCGCAGGGCGATGTCGGTCGGGTTGGCGATCATTTGCACCAGGTTGCCATTGATCAGGCGCATCGCCTCCAGCGCGTGGGGGTCGGTCAGCGGCCCGTGACCGGTGGACACAAAGGCTTCGATGGCATGCACCAACGCGTCGATGCCGGTACAGGCCGACAGGAACGGGTCCATGCTCAGGGTGGTTTCCGGGTCGATCAGCGAAACGTCCGGCACCACGGCCTTGCTGACGATGGAGAACTTCATGCGTTCCTGCTGGTTGGAAATGATCACGAATTGCGAGACGTCGGCCGAGGTGCCGGCGGTGGTCGGGATCAGGATCAGCGGCGGGCTGGGTACGCGGATGGTGTCCACGCCCTCGAAATCGAGAATGCTGCGACCATGGGCGACGACGATGCCGATGCCTTTGCCACAGTCCATCGGGCTGCCGCCACCGACGGCGACGATCACGTCACAGTGGTTTTCCCGGTACATCTCGGCGCCGAGCATCACCTCTTCGACCCGAGGGTTGGGCGAGACATCACTGTAGAGGCAGTATTCGATGCCCAGGGCCTGCAGGCTGGCTTCGACATCGGCGACCCAACCGGCGGCAATCACGCCGGGATCGCTGACCACCAGGACCTTGCGCGCGCCAAAGGTCTTGGCGTAATTGCCGACACTGTGCCGACTACCGGCACCGAAGATGATTTCAGGTGAAACGAACTTACGCAGCTGGTTGAGACTCTGGCTCATTGGAAAGCCTGTTTTTATTGTTTTGGAAGGTAGAAACCACACTAAACCATCCAGCTGTGAATGCAATCAGACCAAAGATCAAAGCGCCGCCCTTGTAGGAGTGAGCCTGCTCGCGATAGCGGTTCAACATTCAACATGTTTGTTGGCTGACACTCCGCCATCGCGAGCAGGCTCGCTCCTACAGGGGATTTGTGTCGCTTGGCTAGCCGCGGTAGATCAGTTGCGAAGCCTTCTCGTTGCGCAATGTCAGGTGTTCCATCCCCAACCCCGACGCCTCGGCTTCTTCGCGGGCCTTGAGGATCACCCCGTGGTGCGGAGACTTGCTGCACACCGGGTCGGCATTGCCGGCATCACCCGTCAGCATGAACGCCTGGCAACGGCACCCGCCCAGGTCCTTGTGTTTTTCGTCGCAGGAGCGGCACGGCTCCTTCATCCAGTCATCGCCGCGAAAACGATTGAAGCCGAACGAGTCGTTCCAGATGTGCGAGAGGCTGTGCTCGCGCACGTTGGGAAACTGCACCGGCAACTGCCGGGCGCTGTGGCAAGGCAAGGCCGTACCGTCGGGGGTGATGTCGAGAAACAGGTTGGCCCAGCCGTTCATGCAGGTCTTGGGACGCTCCTCGTAGTAATCCGGGGTGACGAAGATCAACTTGCACGGGTGGCCCTGGGCTTCCAGGCGCTCGCGGTACTCGTTAGTGATGCGCTCGGCACGCTGCAATTGCTCGCGGGTGGGCAACAGCCCGACGCGATTCAGTTCGGCCCAGCCGTAGAATTGGCAGGTGGCCAATTCGACGAAGTCCGCCTCCAGCTCCAGGCACAACTCGATGATCTGCGCGATCCGGTCGATGTTGTGCCGATGGGTGACGAAGTTCAGCACCATCGGATAGCCCTGGGCTTTCACCGCACGGGCCATGGCGAGTTTCTGGGCAAAGGCCTTGCGCGAGCCGGCGAGCATGTTGTTCACCGCCTCGTCGGCGGCCTGGAAGCTGATCTGGATATGGTCCAGCCCGGCCACCTTGAAGTCGCGCACCTTCTGCTCGGTCAGGCCAATGCCGGAGGTGATCAGGTTGGTGTAGTAGCCCATGTCCCGGGCGGCCTTGATCAGTTCGGCGAGGTCCTGGCGCACCAATGGCTCGCCGCCGGAAAAGCCCAATTGCGCGGCGCCCATGTCCCGCGCTTCACGGAATACGCGAATCCATTCTTCCGTGCTCAGTTCTTCGTCGTGCCGGGCAAAGTCCAACGGGTTGGAGCAATAGGGGCATTGCAGCGGGCAGCGGTAGGTCAGCTCGGCGAGCAGCCACAACGGCGGTCCGGGCAGCGCCTCACTCGATCCAGAATTGCGCATGGGCCACCTCCAGAAACGCCAGCACGTCTTCGTCGATCCCGGGTACTCCGGGGAAATTCGCGCTCAATCGATCAATGATCGCCGCCACGCTGCGCTGGCCATCGACCAGGTCGAGAATCTGCCCGGCACTGGCGTTGAGCTTGATCATGCCTTCGGGGTACAGCAGTACATGGCAGTCCTGACGGGGCTCCCATTGCAGACGAAACCCGCGACGCAAGGCCGGTGACTGCTGGCGATCGATCAGGCTCACAGGACGATCCCCCGGTGCCAGACGTTGTCGCCCGTGACCGTGTGATACGGCGGGCGACCAAGCTCGTAGGCCATGCTCATGGCATCGAGCATGCTCCACAGCACGTCGAGCTTGAATTGCAGGATCTGCAGCATGCGTTGTTGCCCCTCGGCCGTCACGTAGTGCGCCAGGGTGATGCGCAAGCCATGCTCGACATCGCGCCGTGCCTGGCTCAGGCGCGTGCGGAAATAGTCGTAGCCGGCGACGTCGATCCACGGGTAATGGGTCGGCCAGGCATCGAGTCGCGACTGATGGATCTGTGGCGCGAAGAGTTCGGTCAGCGAACTGCTGGCCGCTTCCTGCCAGCAGGCGCGACGGGCGAAATTGACGTAGGCGTCCACCGCAAAACGCACCCCGGGCAGCACCAGTTCCTGGGAGAGGATCTGCTCGCGATCGAGCCCCACCGCTTCGCCCAGGCGCAGCCAGGCTTCGATTCCGCCCTCGCTGCCGGGGACGCCGTCGTGGTCGAGAATCCGTTGCAGCCATTCCCGGCGCACGTCGCGGTCCGGGCAGTTGGCGAGAATCGCGGCGTCCTTCAGCGGAATGTTGATCTGATAGTAGAAGCGGTTGGCGACCCAGCCCTGGATCTGCTCGCGGCTGGCGCGGCCGGCGTACATGGCTTGGTGGAAGGGATGATGGATGTGGTAGTAGGCGCCCTTGGCGCGCAGGGCGGTTTCGAATTCTGTGGGGGTCATTGCGTTGTCAGTCATTGCGGTTCTCCGGGAAGTTCTGCGGCGTCTGCACTGGCCTCATCGCGAGCAGGCTCGCTCCTACAGGGTTTGGTGTTTGCCGCAGATCCCTGTGGGAGCGAGCCTGCTCGCGATGGGGCCAGCGGCTACAGCTCAATACTCATGCCGTCATAAGCCACTTCAATACCCCGCCGCTCCAGCAACGCCCGCTCGGCCGAGTCTTCATCGAGAATGGGATTGGTGTTGTTGATATGGATCAGCACCTTGCGCTGGCGGTTGAAACCCTCCAGCACTTCCAGCATCCCGCCGGGGCCGCTTTGTGGGAGGTGCCCCATTTCGCTGCCCAGGCTCTGGCCGACTTCGCAGATACGCATCTCGTCGTCGCGCCACAGGGTGCCGTCCAGCAGCAGGCAATCGGCACGCTGCATCCAGCCCAGCACTTCTTCGTCGATTCGGCCAAGGCCCGGCGCATAGAACAGCGAAGCGCCGTTGCGCAGGTCTTCAATGAACAAGCCAATGGTGTCGCCCGGTTGCGGGTTGCCGCGATTGGGCGAATACGGCGGCGCGTTGCTCACCAGGGGAATCGCGCGAAATTGCAAATGCCCGCAGGCCGGGATGCTGAACGGCTGACGATCGAGGCCGACCGGTTGCCAGTGCAACCCGCCGTTCCAGTGTCCGAGCATGTTGAACAACGGGAAACCGCTGCTCAGGTCCTGGTGCACGCGCTCGGTGCACCAAACGTCATGCGGGCAGCCTTCACGCAGGCTGAGCAAGCCGGTGCAATGGTCGATCTGGCTGTCGAGCAGCACGATGCCGGCGATGGCGCTGTCACGCAGGCGCCGCGCCGGTTGCAGTGGCGCAAAACTCTCGAGTTGCGCGCGAATGTCCGGTGACGCGTTGCACAGCACCCACTCCACGCCGTCGTCACTCAGGGCAATCGACGACTGCGTACGGCGCTGTGCCCGCACGCTGCCATTGCGCACACCGGCGCACTGGCGGCAGTTGCAGTTCCACTGCGGGAAACCACCGCCGGCGGCGGAACCGAGAACGCGGATGTGCATGGCGGATGCTCCAGAAGGCAGGCCCGGCCAACGCATCGGCTGGCCGGGTGATCAATCAACGGTTGGCGAAATACATCGTCACTTCGAAGCCAATGCGCAGATCGGTAAACGCGGGTTTAGTCCACATGGGTCATTCCTCTTCTTGTGCCCGGGTGATTCCGGTAGAGCCATTAATGCACGGGGCGATGAGGGCCCGAATGCTACTTTCGAAGGAGTTGGCGGGGTGATTTGGTAGGGGGTGTTGCGCGGTCACTGGCATCACACAAACCCCATGCAGGAGTGAGCCTGCTCGCGATGAGGTCAGCACATTCAACATTAATGTTGACTGTCGGACCGCTATCGCGAGCAGGCTCGCTCCTACAGGTTTTGCGTCGTGTTCAAGGAATCAGAAGAACCCCAGCGGATTGATGTCATAGCTCACCAGCAGGTTTTTGGTCTGCTGGTAATGATCGAGCATCATCTTGTGGTTTTCCCGACCGACGCCGGACTTCTTGTAGCCACCGAACGCGGCGTGCGCCGGGTACAGGTGGTAACAGTTGGTCCACACGCGCCCGGCCTTGATCGCCCGGCCCATGCGGTAGGCGCGGTTGATGTCGCGGGTCCACAGGCCGGCACCGAGGCCAAATTCGCTGTCGTTGGCAATCGCCAGGGCTTCGGCTTCGTCCTTGAAGGTGGTGATACCCACCACCGGGCCGAAGATTTCTTCCTGGAACACACGCATCTTGTTATGACCCTTGAGCAGTGTCGGCTGGATGTAGTAACCGCTGGACAGGTCGCCCTCCAGTCGCTCGGCCGCACCGCCGGTGAGCAGCTCTGCGCCCTCCTCCTGGGCAATGGTCAGGTACGAGAGGATCTTGTCGTATTGCTGCTCGGACGCCTGGGCGCCGACCATGGTTTCGGTGTCCAGCGGGTTGCCGCGCTTGATCTTGACGATCTTCTTCATCACCTCGGCCATGAACGGCTCGTAGATCGATTCCTGCACCAGCGCCCGGGACGGGCAGGTGCAGACTTCGCCCTGGTTGAAGAACGCCAGCACCAGGCCTTCAGCGGCTTTTTCGATGAACGCCGGTTCCGCGTTCATGATGTCTTCGAAGAAGATGTTCGGCGACTTGCCGCCCAGTTCGACGGTGCTCGGGATGATGTTCTCGGCGGCGCAATGCATGATGTGCGCGCCCACCGGGGTCGAGCCGGTGAAGGCGATCTTGGCGATGCGCTTGCTGGTGGCCAGGGCCTCGCCGGCTTCGCGACCGAAGCCCTGGACGATGTTCAGCACGCCGGCCGGCAGCAGGTCGGCGATCAGCTCAGCGAATACCATGATCGACAGCGGCGTTTGCTCGGCCGGCTTGAGCACGATGCAGTTGCCTGCGGCCAGGGCCGGGGCGAGTTTCCAGGCGGCCATCAGCAGCGGGAAGTTCCACGGAATGATCTGCCCGACCACGCCCAGGGGCTCATGGAAGTGATAGGCCGTGGTCAGCTCGTTGATCTCCGCAGCCCCGCCTTCCTGGGCGCGGATGCAACCGGCGAAGTAACGGAAGTGGTCGGCAGCCAAGGGGACGTCGGCGTTCAGGGTTTCGCGCACGGCCTTGCCGTTGTCCCAGGTTTCGGTGACGGCCAGCACCTCAAGGTTCTGCTCGATGCGATCGGCGATTTTCAGCAGCACCAGGGAGCGGTCCTGGGCCGAGGTCTTGCCCCAGGCATCGGCAGCGGCATGGGCGGCGTCGAGAGCCTTGTCGATGTCGGCGGCGCTGGAGCGCGGGAACTCGGCGATCACTTCACCGTTGACCGGCGAGGTGTTGGTGAAGTACTCGCCATTGATTGGAGCGACAAACTCGCCACCGATGAAGTTGCCGTAGCGCGGTTTGAAGGTAATGACGGCGCCTGGGGTTCCGGGTTGTGCGTAGATCATGGTGGGCCTCTGTCTGGGTCGATGCCTGTCGTACTGACAGGCGATGAGCCGATACTAGAGAGCCCCGCGTGCCAGACGAATGCATCGTTGGCAGGAGGGGCTCTCGTTATTTGGTCGTAGATTTCACACAGATGACTGTAGGAGCGAGCCTGCTCGCGATGGTCGTCAACGATGACGCTGGGCACCTGACACCCCTCGGTGTTCTCAGGTTCATCGCGAGCAGGCTCGCTCCTACAGGGGGAATGCGGTGATTTTTGGATCAGTGCCTGGCCACCAGATCCTTGGGCAGCTTGAAGGTCCAGAGCATGCCGCCCTGGTTGAAGTCCTTCACCCGTTTGGCCACTTCGCCGCCCCACAGCGGTACCGCGCCGCCCCAGCCGGAGAGCACCGAGACGTACTGTTCGCCGTCCATTTCCCAGGTCACGGGGGAGCCGAGCACGCCGGAGCCCGTCTGGAATTCCCAGACCTTTTCGCCGGTCTTGGCGTTGAACGCCTGCAGGAAACCTTCAGGCGTGCCGGTGAACACCAGGTTGCCCTTGGTGGTCAGCACCCCGCCCCACAGCGGCGCGTAGTTCTTGTGGCGCCACACTTCCTTGCCGGTTTTCGGATCGATGGCCCGCAGTACGCCGATGTAGTCTTCGTTCAACGGCTTGATGGTGAAGCCGGCGCCGAGGAACGCCGCGCCTTTCTTGTAGGCGATGCCTTCGTTCCAGATGTCCATGCCCCATTCGTTGGACGGCACATAGAACAGCCCGGTGTCCTTGTTGTAAGCCATCGGCATCCAGTTTTTCGCGCCGAGGAACGCCGGCGCCACGAACACCGAGCTGCCCTTGGCTTCGGAACCCGGGGCACCGGGACGGCTGGCTTCGTTGTAGATCGGCCGGCCGTTCTTATCCAGGCCGGTGGCCCAGGTGATCTTGTCCACGAACGGGAAGCCACGGATGAATTTGCCGTTGGTGCGGTCCAGCACGTAGAAGAAACCGTTACGGTCGGCAGTGGCTGCCGCCTTGATTTCCTTGCCGCCTTCGCTGTAGTTGAACGACACCAGCTCGTTCACACCGTCGTAGTCCCAACCGTCGTGGGGCGTGCTCTGGAAGTGCCACTTGATGGTGCCGTCGTCCGGGTTGAGCGCCAGGCGCGATGACGAGTAGAGGTTGTCGCCAGGGCGCAGGTGCGAGTTCCACGGTGCCGGGTTGCCGGTACCGAACAGCAGCAGGTTGGTTTCCGGGTCATAATAGCCGCCAAGCCAAGGGGCCGCGCCGCCGGTTTTCCAGAGATCGCCCGGCCAGGTCTTGCCCGCCTCGCCGCCGGAGATGCCGTTCTCCACCGCTTTGCCGTCCTTGTAGACGTAGCCCATATGGCCTTCGACCGTCGGCCGGGTCCACAGCAGGTCACCGTTTTTCGGGTCGTAGGCCTCGATCTTGCCCACCACGCCGAACTCGCCACCGGCCACGCCGGTAATCAGCTTGCCGTTGATCACCAGCGGCGCGGCGCTGATCGAGTAGCCTTCCTTGTGGTCGGCGACTTTCTTGCTCCACACCACCTTGCCAGTGTCCTTGTTCAGCGCCACGAGCTTGGCGTCGAGGGTACCGAAAATCACCAGGTCGCCATACAGCGCGACGCCACGGTTGATCACGTCACAGCAAGGACGGATGTCATCGGGCAGGCGCGCATCGTACTGCCAGAGTTTCTTGCCGGTGCGGGCATCCACGGCGAACACCCGGGAGTAGGAACCGGTTATGTACATCACACCGTCCTTGACCATCGGCTGCGCTTGCTGGCCCCGCTGTTTTTCACCGCCGAAGGAAAACGCCCACGCCGGGCGCAGCTCCTTGACGTTGTCGACGTTGAGAATATCCAGCGGGCTGTAGCGCTGCCCTTGAACGCCGAGGCCATTGGTCACGACCTGTTCCGGGTTCTTCGGGTCCTGGAGAATGTCCTGGTCGGAAACCCCGGCCAATGCCTGGCCGGACAACAGCATGGCAGTGAGCAGCAGGCTCAAGACGAAGGGCTGGCGACGTGCGGGTTGGGTCATGACGGCTTCCTCTGCGGATTTTTGTTATGTCCGGAAAATTTTCCCGGTCTGGTGCAGATTCTTGAGCGCCGCCGCCCTGGCAACAATTGCCCGCAATGAGGAGATTGCTAGTTCCTTGGTACAGGTTCGGAGGAGATGGACACGAGATTTTGTGAACGGCACCGGCCCCCTGTAGGAGCGAGCCTGCTCGCGAAAAACGTCAGACCACCGCGTTCATCCAGGCAGCTTGCGTTTTCGTTAACGTCCATCGCGAGCAGGCTCGCTCCTACAGAAAAGCATCATTTTCCGGCGGCGGAATCCACCCGCGTCATCCGTTCCCGCTCGTATCGCGGGTACAAATGACTGACGCTACGGATCAGTTCGTAGCGGCTCAGGCTGATCCCGGCGAAGCGTTCGGGGATGGGGCTGCGGATCATCTCGGCCATGTCGCTGCCATTCGCGGCGCCGTCGCGCATCAGCCGATCGAGCCAGGTCAGGTAATCGCGCATCTGCTCGAAGGGCTGCGGGTCACTGGCCACCGGGCCGTGGCCGGGCACCACCTGCGTCCAGGGCAAGCCTTGCAGGGTCGCGATGTCCGCCAGCCATACGGCCAGGCCCGGGCTATTGGGCGTGGTCAGTGCCCGTTGATAAAACACCAGGTCCCCGGCAAACAGCACGCCGGTTCGCTGGTCGAGAATAGCCAGATCCGCGCCCGTATGCCCACCCAGGCTCAGCAGACGCAGATCGTGATTCCCAAAACTTTTCACGCCGGCTGTCAGCGTCTGGGTCGGCAGCACCACTTCGGTGCCACGCATCCAGTCGCCGACCATCCGGTACATGTTCTCGGCCATGGCATCGCCTTGCCGGTGCAGCAATTCAGTGGTGCCGGCCAGGGCGCCGATCGGCACGTCGCTGAAGGCCTGATTGCCCAGTACATGGTCCGGATGGTGATGGGTCAGCATGACCTCGACCACCGGCTTGTCGGTAATGGCGGCAATGGCCTTGCGCATCGCTTCGCCGTAACGCCTGGACGGCCCGGTGTCGATCACCACCACACCGCGTTCGGTGACGATGAACGCGGTGTTGACGATGTTGCCGCCGTTGGCCTTGGCAAAATTATCGGTGCTGCCTTCCAGCAGCCAGGTGTCCTGGGCGATCTGCCGGGGCTTGAGTGAGTAGTCGAGATCGGCCAGGGCCGGCAGACTGACGCTTAACACCATCAACAGGATCCAGCGCATGCCACGCTCCTTGGGGTCACGCTTCTTGGGATCAGAGAATCGACGCATTGAACTCATTGCCGCTGTTGTCCCGTATTAACAGGCGCGTTTGCCCTGTTCCTTCGATGTCGAAGGCCAGGTTGGGGTTTTCGCTGACCGCCGGAAACAGCTCCAGCCGGGCCAGCACTTGCTCGTTGTGGTCGCGCAGCTCGGCATGGTTGATGAAGAATTCCGGGATGCCGCTGACCATGCCGTTGTCCATGGGATGGGCCACCTGCAAACGCAAACGGCTGAATTCGCCCCGGGGATAACGCCCGCCGAGTACTTCGCCGATATGCTCCTCCCAGCCCGGTTGAGTCCGCACCACGCTTGGCGCGGTGCAACCACCACCCGCTGCGTCGATCAGGGTCGAACCGACATGCCACACACCGTCGCGGGTCAACACCGCCGCGCGCAAGGGTGTGGCCTGTTCGATGCGAATGCGCAACGACAGCCAGGGCAAAACCGAATTCAGCGGCTGGAAGTCGACGATTTTCGGCAACGGGTTCAGTTCTGCCCAGGCGAGGATTTTCACCACCTCGCCCTTGAACGCCCGGGCGTCGATTTCCAGCGGCACCTGCCGGGCATCTTCGGCAAACGGCGGCGCCAGCAACTTGACCCGCTCATCGAAAACGAACGGCGCATTGCCCAGAAACTGCTGCTGATAGAAGGCCCACATCACCGATGGCACCGGGTCTTTACCGGGATCGATAGCGCCAGCCTGTGCCGTCAGGCTTAACCAGCAGGCCAACAGACAACTCCCTCGCCATTTCATCGCCTGCTCCTTATTGATACATCTCGGGCACGTCGTAACGCAGGCCGTAATGGCCGTAGATGGTCTTCACCGAACCCTCGCGGATCAGGCTTTCCAGCGCCTCTTCCACGGCATAGGCCAGTTGCCGGTTGCTTTCGTGCACCGCCATGCCAATTTCCCAGAGCTGTTTGCCCATGTTCGGGTAGGCATTTTCTGCCAGCGCCACTTGCGGGTCGGCCGCTTCGTGAACTTGCCAGTCGATCTCGCCACGCATGGCCATCACCGCGTCGACCTCACCGGCCTTCATCGCGGCAAACGCCTGGGGTACGCCCGGATAGTGATGGGTCTTGCCAGCGAGCATGCCGTTGAACACCGAGGTCAGGTAGAAAGACGGCACGCTGTCAACTTCGACACCAATCGGGTGATGCTCGAACACCGCGACGCTGGCGACCTTGTCCAGCCTTCGGCGGTCATAGGCCACCTGCCATTGTTCGTTCTGGTACGGACCGAACATCACTACCTGGCCGTTGACCAGTTCGCCGAACTCGTTACGCTTCTGCGCGTAATCACGGTCGTAGGGCACGCGCATCATCAGGTCGGCCAATTGCTGGTTGTGCAAGGCACTGGCACGCCAGATGTAGTCGCGCAGGTCGTCGTCGAGCTTTTCCCCGGCCGGCGCCCAGATCAGCGTCAGGCGCACGCCGAGTGCCTTGGCCAGGGCCTCGGCGAGTTCGACATCGACACCCTGGGGCTTTCCGGCGCGTTCAAAGCTGTAGGGGGCGAAGTCCTTGTAGACCGCCACCTTCAGTTCCCCGGCGGCGATCATTTCATCGAAGTTGCGAACCTGCGCCTGCGCCGCCTGGCAGCACAGCCACAGAGCGCTGATCAGCACCGCGAGCAGGCGCATGGGTCACTCCTCGACGTGCACAGTGTCCAGATAAGTGCGCACCGCCCACAGAGCTTCCTGGCTCAGGTAGTCGGCCATCTTCGGCATGTACACCCGGCCGTCGCGCACCGCGCCATGGCGCACCCGTTCGGCGAACCATTCATCACCCGCCTCACCGACATCGAGCATGCGCAAGTCGGGAGCGATACCGCCGGACTTGGCTTCCAGGCCATGACAGGCCGCGCAGTTCTGGGTATAGGCCGAGGAGCCGATTTCCACTGCCTTGTCGTGTTCCGGGGCAGTGCGATACGGGTTCACCGCGGCCCAGCCATCGGCATCGAGTTGCACGCCGGCGTCCTTGATCGGGGTCAGTCCCGGGGTGGCCACGGCTTGCGGGACCACGTCGCCGTGGGCCCACACGGAGCCTGCGCTGATAAGACCGGCCAATAGCCCGGTCACGAGCAAGGCGTTGCGTTTTGTTGTCATTGTTATGCCCTCTGGATTGCACGCAAAACCTCTTGGCAGAGGCTATGGCAGCTATCTTAGAAACGGCATTGCACTCGCCCCATGCTGCTTTGGTGGTCGCCACCTAGTCCCTTGGTAGTAAGGCGCTGGATGGACACCACCGGTACTTTCTGCATATTTCCTCAGCTTCACGGGCTACCTAAGCTGGCGCTACCTGTAATGGAGTGCCCCATGCGCCAGCTCATCCCTTACGCCCTGATCTACCTGCTGGCGATTGCCTGCGCCGCCGGCCTGGCTACCCAGAGCCAGGCCGGCGATGCGCCCTTGCAGGTGCGGATCGGCTACCTGGGTTATCGCCTCGACCCCGGCCCGCTGCTGTCCAACGTCATCCCCGAGCCCAGTGATACCGGGCTGCGCGGCGCCGAACTGGCGATCACCGACAGCAACAGCACCGGGCGTTTTCTCAACCACGGCTACAGCCTGGTCAGCGCCAGTGTCGACAGCCCCGAGGCCTTGCTCGAGGCGGCAAAGGCTCAGCACGAACAAGGCCTGCGTCTGTTTGTGGTGAACGCACCTGCTGCCAGCCTGCGCCAACTGAGTGCGGCACTGCCCGACAGTTTGCTGTTCAACGCCGGCAGTGCCGATGACAGCCTGCGCACCA
Organism: Pseudomonas sp. IT-P74; assembly: GCF_949768175.1. NCBI lineage: Bacteria > Pseudomonadati > Pseudomonadota > Gammaproteobacteria > Pseudomonadales > Pseudomonadaceae > Pseudomonas > Pseudomonas sp. IT-P74. The sequence goes on from NZ_CATKQD010000022.1 coordinate 289,501, forward strand.
CCGACTGCCTGTCGAACGTGCTGCACACCTTGCCGAGCCGGGCGATGCTCGCCGATGCGCTGGCGCAGTTTCTGGTGCTGCGCAAGTGGCAGCGGGCGCTGCTGATTGTCGGCCCGACCCCGGACGATCAAGCCTATGCCGCCGCCCTGCGCCGCGCCGCCAAGCGCTTCGGCTTGCAACTGGTGGCGGAAAAACCCTGGAGCTTCGATAACGACCAACGCCGCAGCGCCCAGGCCGACATGCCGCTGTTCACCCAGACCGCCGAGTACGACGTGGTGCTGGTGGCCGACGAGCGCGGCGACTTCGGTGAATACGTGCCCTACCAGACCTGGTATCCGCGCCCGGTCGCCGGCACCCAGGGCCTGACCCCGGTGGGCTGGCACAAGACCGTGGAAACCTACGGCGCCGCGCAGCTGCAAAAACGCTTCGAAGCCCTGACCGGGCGCTGGATGAACGACCGCGATTTCGCGGCATGGATGGCCGTGCGCAGTATCGCCAGCGCCGTAAGCAAACTGCGCCAGGCCGAGCCGATGGCGATCCGTACGCTGGAAGTCGGCGACCAGTTGCCCCTCGACGGTTTCAAGGGCCGCAAGCTCAGCTACCGGTCGTGGAACGGTCAGTTGCGCCAGCCGATTCCCATCGTCCAGCCCCGGGCGCTGGTCAGCACCTCTCCCCAGGACGGCTTTCTGCACCCCTTCAACGAAATGGACAGCCTGGGCTACGACAAACCCGAGGTCAGTTGCCGTTTTCCCTGATCCGAACATCACAACAACAAGGAATCCGCCATGCGCCGCACCCTGCTCTCTTGCACCTTGCTGCTCGCCGCTGGCCATGCCGTTGCCAGCACTGCCTGGGTCTCCAACGAAAAGGACAACAGTCTCAGCCTGATCGACCTGCAGACCCTGCAAGTCACCGACACCCTGCCCGTCGGCCAGCGCCCCCGCGGTCTGCTGCTGTCCCATGACAACAAGCTGCTGTACATCTGCGCCAGCGATTCGGACCGGGTCCAGGTGATGGACGTGGCCACGCGCAAGATCATCAAGGAACTGCCCTCGGGCAAAGACCCTGAACAATTCGCCCTGCACCCCAACAACCGCTGGTTGTACGTCTCCAACGAGGACGATGCGCTGGTCACGGTGATCGACACCGAGACCTCAAAGGTGCTCGGCCAGATCAACGTCGGCGTCGAACCTGAAGGCATGGCCGTCAGCCCCGACGGCAAGTGGGCGGTCAACACCAGCGAAACCACCAACATGCTGCACTGGATCGACACCGGCACCCAGACCCTGGCCGACAGCACCCTGGTGGACCAGCGCCCGCGCTTCGTCGAGTTCTCCCCCGATGGTGCACAGCTCTGGGCCTCGGCGGAAATCGGCGGCACCGTGACCATTCTCGATGTCGCCGGTCGCACCGTGCTCAAGACCCTGAACTTCCAGATCAAGGGCGTGCATCCGGACAAGGTGCAGCCCGTCGGCATCAAGCTCAGCGCCGATGGCAAGTACGGCTTCGTCGCACTGGGCCCGGCCAACCATGTGGCGGTGATCGACGCCAAGACCTTCGAGATTCTCGACTACCTGCTGGTGGGTCGACGGGTTTGGCAGATGGCATTCACCCCGGATCAGAAGCAACTGCTGGCTACCAACGGCGTCAGCGGCGATGTCTCGGTGATCGATGTCGACAGCCTCAAGGTCAGCAAGTCGGTGAAGGTCGGGCGCTATCCCTGGGGCGTGGTGGTGACGCCATGAACGCCCTTGAAGTCAGCGACCTGAGCTTCGCCTACGGCGCTCGAGAGGCCTTGCGCAAGGTGAGTTTCAGCCTGGAGCCGGGGCGTTTCGCCGCGCTGCTGGGCCCCAACGGCGCGGGCAAGTCGACCCTGATTGCCCTGCTGACCCGGCTCTATGATCTGCAGCAAGGCGAGATCCGCATCGGTGGCTGCTCATTGCGCAGCGCCGCACGCCCGGCACTCAGGCAGTTGGGTGTGGTGTTCCAGCAAAGCACTCTGGACCTGGACCTCAGCGTGGAGCAGAACCTGCGTTATCACGCTGCATTGCATGGCTTGTCCCGGCGCCAGACCGACCTTCGGGTCGACGCCGAACTGGCTCGCCAGGCCCTGACCGAACGCCGCCGTGAACGGGTGCGTGAACTCAATGGCGGCCATCGTCGTCGGGTGGAAATTGCCCGCGCTCTGTTGCATGAGCCGCGTCTGTTGCTGCTCGACGAAGCCAGTGTCGGCCTCGACCCGGCGAGTCGCCTGGCGCTCAACCAGCACATCCGCAGTCTGTGTCGCGAGGAGCGCATCAGCGTGCTCTGGACCACCCACCTGCTCGACGAAGTACAGCCCAGCGATGACTTGCTGATCCTGCATCAAGGCCGGCTGGTGGCCAGCGGACAGGCCGATGCCCTGAGCCTTGAACACGGTGGCGATCTCGGTTCGGCCTTCACCCGCCTGACAACATCGGGAGCTGCCCAATGAACGCTTACTGGCAATGCTTTAGCGGTATCGTGCTGCGCGAATGGCTGCGCTTTGTGTTGCAACGCACGCGTTTTCTCAGTGCCCTGGTGCGGCCGTTGCTGTGGCTGCTGGTGTTCGCCGCCGGTTTTCGCGCAGCGCTGGGGATCGCGATCATCGAGCCCTATGACACCTACATCCCCTATGAGGTCTACATCACCCCCGGCCTGGCCTGCATGATCCTGCTGTTCAACGGCATGCAGGGCTCACTGTCGATGGTCTACGACCGCGAGATGGGCAGCATGCGCGTGCTGCTGACCAGCCCCCTGCCCCGCACCTTTCTGCTGTGCAGCAAGCTGCTGGCCACCTCACTGATTTCGCTGTTGCAGGTGTATGCGTTCCTGACGATTGCCTGGGTCTATGGCGTGCGGCCACCGGCCATGGGCCTGTTACTGGCGTTGCCCGCGCTGCTGCTGGTGGCGTTGATGCTCAGCGCCCTGGGCCTGTTGCTGTCGAACGCAATCCGCCAACTGGAGAACTTTGCCGGGGTGATGAATTTCGTGATCTTCCCGCTGTTTTTCCTGTCATCGGCGCTGTATCCGTTGTGGAAGATGCGCGAGGCCAACGAGTGGCTGTACTGGCTGTGCGCGGTGAATCCGTTTACCCATGCGGTGGAGCTGGTGCGTTTTGCCCTGTATGAACGCTTCAATCCGTTGGCACTGGCGGTGTGCACCGGGCTGACGCTGCTGTTTGCCTTGCTCGCCGTACTGAGCTTCAACCCGCAGCATGCGGCCTTGCGCAAAGCCAACTGACAACACAATCCCCCTGTAGGAGCGAGCCTGCTCGCGAAGGTGGCACATTCAATAAATGAGTTGACTGACACAACGCTTTCGCGAGCAGGCTCGCTCCTACAGAGGGATTTTGATTGAACAGGGTGAAATTACTACTTTAGTACTGGTTTCCCTGTCTATCGTCGCATTCCCAACGCCCCCCGACTGGCATGTAATAGGTCCATAACTATAAGGACCGACCCCATGCCACGTGCCCGACGTTGCCTGTTGCGCCCTGCTCTCACCGCCCTGTCCCTGAGCCTGCTGCTGAGCACCGCGCAGGCCGACACAGTGCTGTTCTCCGCCGACGGCTATCGCATCGGCCTGTACCGCAGCCCGACGCCCGACCAATTGCAAGGCGCAACCATCGTCGACACCCCCGCCCTGCAAACCCTGCTCGGCCAAACCCCGCGCCCGGTGCTGATCGACGTCTACCGCCGTCAGTGGCTGCAAGGGCAATTCATCGAAGACCAGCCCCATGAAAACCTGCCCGGCAGCCATTGGCTGGCCAATACCGGGGACGGCGACTTGACGCCGCAATGGCAGGACTATTTCGCCGCCAACCTGAAAAAGCTGACCGCCGGCGACCCGACGCGACCGCTGGTCTTCTACTGCCGCTCCGACTGCTGGTTGAGCTGGAATGCGGTCAAGCGCGCCGCCACCATGGGCTATAAAACTCTGTATTGGTATCGCGATGGCCTGGACGCCTGGCAAGCGGCCAACCTGCCGGTTTCGCCAGCCAGGCCCGAACCCTTTCCCTGAGCTTTACGCGTGCGTGTTGTTGCCACACCATAATCAAAATAATGAGGTGAAAGGCCATGTACAAAATCCTGATTGCCGACGATCACCCGCTGTTTCGCGAAGCCATTCACAACGTCATCAGCGACGGTTTTGTCGGCAGCGAAGTGATGGAAACCGCCGACCTGGACAGCGCCCTGGCCCTGACCCAGGAACACGACGACCTGGACCTGATCCTGCTCGACCTGAACATGCCCGGCATGCACGGGCTCAATGGCCTGATCAACCTGCGTAACGAAGCACCGACCATTCCGGTGGTGATCGTCTCCGCCGAGCAGGACAAACAGATCGTGCTGCAAGCCATCACCTACGGCGCGGTGGGTTTCATCACCAAGTCGTCACCCCGCACCCAGATGACCGATGCCATCCAGCAGATTCTCAATGGCAACGTCTACCTGCCCCCGGACATCATCCGCACCGCCAAAAGCAGCACCCACCGGCGGATGAACGACACCCCGAGCTTCCCGCCCGAACTGCTCCAGGCCCTGACCCGCAAGCAACTGCAGGTGCTGGAACGCATGACCAAGGGCGAGTCGAACAAGCAGATCGCCTACACCCTGGAAATCGCCGAGACCACGGTCAAGGCCCACGTCTCGGCGATCCTGCGCAAGCTCAACGTGCACAACCGGGTGCAGGCGATCCTGAGTGCCGGGGATATTGATTTCGGGTCATATCTGCGGCGTTGAGTCGGCAAGACCGCGTCGCTCTTATCGCGAGCAAGCTCGCTCCTACAGGATTGCGATGTACCTGTAGGAGTGAGCCTGCTCGCGATAGCGGTGGTGAAAACACCGAGATATCAAGGCCTGCCAAGTAGATGACTCATCGCCGTCTTCAGCTTCATCGGCCGTACCGGCTTGTGCATCAGGGTGTGGCCCAGTTCGCGGATCTGCTGCTTGAGTTCATTGCTGTAGTTGGCCGTGATCATCATCGCCGGAATCGGTGACGCGCGCCGGGCATTGATCCGGGCCACCGCATCGACACCGTTCTGATCGTTGTCCAGGTGGTAATCGGCAATCAGCAGGTCGACCTCGGCATGATAATTGTCCACTTGCCGCGCCAGGTCTTCCTCCGACAGCGCCGTCACCACCCGACACCCCCACCCCTCCAGCAAGGTGCGCATGCCTTCACAGATGGTCGCGTCGTTGTCCAGCACCCATATCCGCGCGCCGCGCAGGCGCTCAAGCATCGGTTCGCTCATCTGCAACGTCGGCGGCGGCTTCGGCGCGGTGGCGCTTAACGGCACTTCGACCGAGAACATCGAACCCCGGCCCGGCCATGAGCGCACATGAATGGGATGCCCGAGGATGCCGGCAATCTTCTCGACAATCGCCAGGCCCAGGCCTAGGCCGCGATCCTGATCGGGTCGCTGCACATCACCGCGCTTGAACTCCTGGAAAATCTCCTCCAGGCGATGCTCGGCAATGCCCATGCCGCTGTCCCAGACTTCGATCGTCAGGCACTGATGATGCCGCCGGCAACCGAGCACCACGCGACCGCTGTAGGTATAGCGAATCGCATTGCTCAGCAGATTGCGCAGAATCCGCGCGAGCAGCTGGATGTCGCTGCGCACCAGTGCCGAACAGCCGATGAAGTGCAGTTGCAGGCCTTCACTGCGCGCCACCTGGGTGTATTCGGCGGCCAGGTTGTCCAGCAGTTCACTGAGGGCGAACGGCGCGATGTCGGCCTTGATCACCCCCGCATCGAGCTTGGAAATGTCCACCAGGGTGCCGAGCAGGTTCTCCACGTCTTCCAGGGAATTGCTCACGTTGCGCACCAGAATCTCGCTGGACATCGGCTCGCGCCGTTCCAGCAAGGCACTGGTAAACAGGCGCGCGGCATTCAACGGTTGCAGCAGGTCGTGGCTGACGGCGGCGAGGAACTTGGTCTTCGACAGGTTGGCCTGCTCGGCTTCCTGCTTGGCCTCGCGCAAGCGTGACTCGACCAGGCGTCGCTCATCGATCTCGCGCAGCAGCTGGTCGTTGAGGGTGGTCAATTCCGCCGTGCGCTCGCGTACCCGCAGTTCCAGGTTCTGATACGCCTGATGCAGCGCCTCGGCAGTGCGGCGGCGTTCGGTGATGTCGCGGATCAGCACGAAGATCCCCACCACCTCACCACTGGCCAGACGGTTGGGCACATAGGAGCGCAGCATGTAGCGCTCCTGGTTGTTGACGTTGGTTTCGGCGAACTCGAAGGTCACGCTCTCGCCGGCCAGCGCCCTGGTCACGTAGGACTCCAGTCGCTGGTAATGCTGTTCGCTGTGCACCTCGCGCAGGCTCTGGCCGAGCATCACGCCCCGGGGCCAGCAGTACCACTCCTCGTAAACCTTGTTGGTGAACTCGTAGACCAGGTCGGCATTGAGGTAGGCAATCAATGCGGGTACGTGATCGGTGATCAGGCGAATCCAGTGTTCGCTTTCGCTCAGCGCCTCGGCGTGCTGGTAGCGTTCGGTGATGTCGGTGAACGTGTTGACGAAACCGCCGGTGGGCAACGGATGGGTGCGGATCTCCAGGACCCGGCCATCGTACAGGCGCTGCTCGCATTCGCGCACCGGTCGTCCGTTGCCATCGCGACTGGCCGGGGTCAGCAGTTTCAACTCGCTGTCGGCGATCACTTCGGCAAACGGGCGATGGGCCGCCACCGGCGCCAGGCCGCTCAGCTCCAGGAAACGCCGGTTCCACAACTCCAGGATGCCCTCGGCGCTGACCATCGCCACCCCTTGGGACAGGTTGTCGACCGCCCGCTGCAACAGGTGCGATTTCTGCGCCACCGCCTGCTCACGGCGCATGGTTTCGCTGAGTTTGACGTCGGTAATGTCGGTGAACAGAATCACCCGCCCGCCTTCCTGGGTCGGCCGTTCGCTGACTTGCAGCCAGCGCCCGTTCTGCAGGCGGTAAAGCGGGTTTTCGTCGGCATGCCCCCGAGGCTCTTCGGTGAACAGGCCGTTGTTCATTATCAACCGCTTGACCTCGGTCAGGCGCATGCCGGCGTTGATCCGCACCCGGCTGTTGCTCCAGAACGCCTTGAAGCGACTGTTGAACAGCACGATGCGCTGCTCGGCGTCGAACAGCACGAAGGCGTCGGAAATGCTTTCGATGGCATCGATCAGGTGTTGATGCGCCGTTTCCGCGCGCAGGCGGGCTTCGCTGAGCAAATGATTACCGGCCTTGAGTTCGGCCATGGCCTGGTTCAAGGCATCGGTGCGTTCGCGCACTTGCTCGGCCAGCACCACCGAATGCTGGAAAGCCGCGTACGGATCGTTGCCGCGGGTCCCCCCGGACTCGACCCGTTCGATCAGCGCACCATTGATGCGCTGCAGTTTATGGTTTTCCAGGCGCAGCCTGGCCAGTTCGGCCTGCAGCTCAGCGATGTCCTGGGGCACGGCCACGGGCAATGGCAACGCCGGTGAAGGTCTGGTTGATGTGCATGCCATTGAACTGTTCTCCATAGGTGTTGAACCCCATCACCCGTTGCTCGCGCAAAAACGTGCCGATCTGATCGAGACTGCCGTCGTCTTCGAGTTCCAGACGCCGCAGGAAACAGTCGCAACCGATGGTCAGCAGCAAATCCCCCAGGCGTTCCTGCAACCCTTCGAACAGGCTCTGCAGGTTTGGCAGCATCGGCCCAGGGGTCATGGCGGTGAGGACGATGCCGTTTTCCACGGCGCAGTAGAAACTCAGGCTCAGGTCCGGATGCACCTGCTGGATGGCCCGCACGTAGTACTGCTGGTTGATCCGCACCGCCAACGGGTGCGCGGCGAAGATCCGGTGATCGAGCTGCGCCACCGGCACGCCGATGTGCCGGGCGTACTCCTCGGCGGCCGGCTCGGCATTGAGTTCGAAGACCCGGCGCAAGGCGCTGTCGGCCCCGGTGACCACCAGCTTCTCGGCGCGGGGCAACACGTGGTGGGTGGTGAACACTTCGAAATCCAGCCAGGTATTGACCAGCACCACCACGGCCGCGCCGCTGTGGAACTCGCCATCGAAGTACACATGGGTATGGGTCAGGTAGTTGTCGTCGCCGGCCGAGCCGCCGAAATGCGGAATATCGCCCAATGCCGCGCTCAAGGCCGCCAGGACCATTTCTTCGCGGCTGGACAGGCCATCGAGCAGGGTCAGGGCAAAGCTGTTGCCCTTGATCGGGGCCAGGGTGTTGCTGCGACAGCCACTGACCAGGCGCTCGACCATTTGCTGGGCGTCGATCAGGCTGAAGTGCTCCATCTGGTCGATCAGCTCGATCGCGATGGAAAAGTGCCGGTGATCGAAACCCACCGCTGTCACGCAATTGCGCCCGTAGCCCAGCGGGGTGATTTCCCCGGCACTGGTGCAGCCCGCCAGGCGGATGCCGCCGAAGCTTTGCTGCAAGGCCTGGCCCAGCGCCTGCAAGTCGTACTCGGCGGAACAGAAGAACAGCACGAACCCCAGGTGCGGATGCAACAACTGGCGTGCCAGTTCCTGCGCGACCTGCCGGGCATCGGTGGCCTGGGACATTGCACTGACGACGCCTTCGCTCTGCTGCATCCTTACCTCCCGCAGGTGCGTGTGTATGAGGCACGAGTGTACGAAGTCTGTGGGGTGCGACGAATGCTACTTGGGTAGCGGGTAGCCGCTTCGATGGGATGAGACGGTTGGCGACCCTCGCCGCGATGCGCACGGCCAGGGCCACCTCCCGGGGTTACCAGGTCAGCACCGCGCCCACGGCAAAGGTGTCGGTGTCTTCGTTCTGCTCGTCGGTGTCGTGGCCGTTGATTTCGAACTGGTTGTACTCGGCCACCAGCTTGAGGTTGTCGTTGACGTCATGGAACAACGCGATGCCGCGGGTCTCGTAGTCCGCGCCGCTGCCGACCACGCCGTTGCCATCGTCATTGGTCTTGCCGTAGGACAAGGCCAGGCGGTTCTTGCCCAGTTTGTAGGAGCCCTGCATCAGGTAGCCGTCGCTGTCGACGTTGCGCAGGGTCGGCTCGCCGGCATTGTTGGTGAAAAACGGGTTGATGCCCTTGGCCTGGAAACCGGACCCGGTGAGGGACAAGCCGCCCATCTTCGCCTGCACGCCGTACCCGACACCCTTGGAGGTGACGGTCTCGACCGTGGAATCGGTGTTGTCCGAGGTCTGGTAGCTGCCGTTGACCCAGCTGTAGATCTTGGCCCCGGCCAGGTCGAACTGATAGGTGACCTCGCTCTCGGTACGCGGGTTTTCCTGGTAGGCCTTGCCCGTCGGGCTGCTGTCGTTGGTGTCCACCGGGTCCATGATGCCGACCGCCACGCGCAGACCGTCCATCACCGGGGTGCGATAGGTGATCTGCGAGGTCGGGAACGGATACGGGTAGCCGGTGCCGATGTTGCCGAACGACACCCCGCCGCCATCCACTAGCCCCAGCGTATCGCTGACCTGACCGTAACCGGCGAGCATTTCGTCGAGCAGGATGTTGGAACGGGCGAACAGCCCGAAGTCTTTGCCGATCAGCACTTCGCCCCACTCCGGGTTGGCCACGGTGCCGAAGAACTGCCGCACATCGATGGCGGTGTCGGTGCCGTTGGTCTGGCTGTCGTTGATGGTGACCCAGAACGAGGCGCGGGCACCGAGCTTGAGATCGTCAACCTGCTTGCCCATGTTGAACCCCAGGTAGTTGGGCAAAAAGCCCATTTTGACCCGCGACTGTCGACGGTCGAACTGATCGCCGGCGCGGTCGACATCGCTGTTCACGTAGAAGGCGTTGATGTAGCCGTCGGTGGAGAACGTGGTCTGGTCCTTGTCGTACAGCATGATATCCGCCTCGGCCATCTGGCTCAGGCCGAGAGCAGACAGGCTGGCGATGAAGGCCGGCAGAAAACGATGCGTGACGTTCTTATTGTTGTGCATGGCGCGCTCCGAAACGGGGACTGAGTGTCGGAGGCGATTATCGAAACCTGACGAGCGGTGCCATACGCTGCCTTGGGGCTGGTTTGCAGGTGCTTTGGATGGGCCGGCGGTGCGTGACCACTATGGTGTAAGACCGCTGGTCGGCGAGGCTCGCCACTTAGGGCGTAGGCCTGTGGACCCCACTGGCGTCCACAGGAACCGCTACCGATCAGGCGTTGGCCCTGAACAGCATGTAGCCGGCGACCACGATGCAGATGCTGGCAAACCCGAGCTGCAACGCCCGCGCCGGCACCCGGGCGCAGAGCTTGCGGCCGATGATCATGCCAACGATGCTGGAGACGATGAAGGCAATGCCCAAGCCATCGATGCGCACCCCGGCATTGAACGCGCCGATCACGCCGATAGCCGAAATCAGGCTGATCACCATCAGCGAAGTGGCGATGATCCCGCGCATCTGCACGTCGGTCAGTTGCTTGAAGGCCGGGACAATCAGAAAGCCGCCGCCCACCCCCAGTAATCCCGAGACCACGCCGGTCACCGCCCCGAGCGCGGCAAGGGTCGCGGTGCATTTGGCGGTCCAGGAAAAGCGCCCGGTCTGTTGATCGAGCATGCAGTTCTTCTGGCCCCAGTTGGCCTGGCCGTGGTCGCTGGGGCCCTGGTCCTTGCGCTCGCGGCGCAACATCCGCCCGGCCACCACGACCATCAGCAGACTGAACAGGATCATCAGGATTTTTTCCGGCAACCGGTGGGCAAAGTAGATGCCCAGCGGCGAAAACACTGCGCCCAGCGCGGCGATCAGCAGCGCCGCGCGATAACGCACCAGACCATGGCGCAAACCGTCGATGGCACCGACCGCGGCCGCACTGCCCACCGCGAACAACGCCACCGGAGCGGCCTGGGTCATGCTCCAGCCCAACCCCAACACCAGCGCCGGGACCGCAAGGATACCGCCGCCGGCGCCCGTCAAGCCGAGCACCAACCCCATCACTACACCAAACAGACTTGCCAGCAACATAAGGAATTCTCAGTAGTGCCGGGAGTCGGGTTCGATCACGGTGATGTTCAGATGCGGACTACGCTTGAGCAGGCTGGCGAAAAAGCCGATACCCGCCGTACCGCCGCCGTCGATGACCACGATATCTGCACTGATGGATGGGCCCCAGTGTTGATCGTTCATTGCTTGTTCCTTTTGCTGCACTGTAGGAGCGAGCCTGCTCGCGATGGTCGCTAACGATCACGCGTGTTATCTGTATAAACGCGGTGCCATTACGTCCATCGCGAGCAGGCTCGCTCCCACAGGTTCGGTGTGTTGAACAGGATCAGGGTTGAACCCAGCTTTTAAGCACCGCCCCGCAATAAAGCCCGGAGAGGGTTTTCATCACCTGGATCACTTCGTGACTGGCGAGACCGTAAAAAATGTACTTGCCTTCACGACGGGTGGCGACCAGTCCTTCATCGCGCAGGATCCCCAATTGCTGGGACAGGGTCGGTTGACGCACGCCGGTCATTTTTTCCAGCTCGCCCACATTGCGTTCGCCCTGGGTCAACTGGCACAGGATCAGCAGGCGATCCTCATTGGCCAGGGCCTTGAGCAGCGCACACGCCTTGGAGGCCGAGGCGCGCAATTGGGCGACTTCACATTCGTTCAGACTGGATTGCATTTGCAGGATGCCTTCAACGTCACTTAAGCTGCGAACATTATGTCTTTACATAAAGTGTTGCAACCCATGACTGACTTTTCTCCCCCTGCACAGGTTCGTGTCCATGCCCGCGCTGATTGAAGCTTTCCTCGACCCCGCCTCCTCGACCTACAGCTACGTGGTCTACGAGGCCGATGGCGGGCAGTGTGCGATTGTCGACCCCGTGCTCGACTACGACGGTGCCGCCGGGCGTACCGCAACCACCCAGGCCGAGAAAATCATCGCCTTCGTCCGCACCCACAATCTGCAAGTGCAATGGTTACTGGAAACCCACGCCCATGCCGATCACCTGTCCGCAGCGCCGTATCTGCGCAGGGTGCTTGGCGGCAAAATTGCCATTGGCGAGTCGATCAGCAAGGTCCAGGACGTGTTCAAGGCGCTGTTCAATCTGGAGCCATCCTTTCGCATCGACGGTTCGCAGTTCGATCACCTGTTCACCCCCGACGAATCGTTCATGATCGGCAACCTCAAGGCGACCGCCCTGCATGTGCCCGGCCATACCCCGGCGGACATGGCCTACCTGATCGGCAACGATGTGATCCTGGTCGGCGATACACTGTTCATGCCGGACGTGGGCACCGCGCGCTGCGACTTTCCCGGCGGCAATGCCAACCAGATGTTTGCCTCGATCCAGAAACTGCTGGCCTTCCCCGCCAGCGTGCGCCTCTACGTGTGCCACGACTACCCGCCCGAAGGCCGCGCACCGGAGTGCATGACCACCGTTGGCGACCAGCGCAAGAACAACATCCACGTGCGCGACGGCATTGATGTAACCGCCTTCGTTGCCATGCGCACCCGGCGTGATGAGGGGTTGGGAATGCCGACGCTGTTGCTGCCGGCGATCCAGGTGAATGTGCGGGCGGGGAATTTGCCGCCAGCCGAAGACAATGGCGTGACCTACCTGAAAATCCCCTTGAACAAACTCTGACCTGTAGGAGCGAGCTTGCTCGCGAAAAACGTCAACGATAACGCGGCAAACCTGACGCCCCGCGGTGCCCTCAGGTTTTTCGCGAGCAAGCTCGCTCCTACGGCAACGTCAACCCATTCGCCGGCAACGGCAGCGCTGTTTTATAGCGCACCTGCTTGAGCGCAAAGCTCGAACGGATGTTCGCCACCCCCGGCACCTTGGTCAGAAAGTCCATCATGAAGCGCTCCAGCGACTGGATGGTCGGCACCAGCACCCGGATCAGATAGTCCGGGTCACCGGCCATCAGGTAGCACTCCATCACCTCGGGGCGATCGGAAATCGCCTCTTCGAAATGCTGCAACGCCTCCTCCACCTGTTTCTCCAGGCTGACGTGAATGAACACGTTCACATGCAGCCCCAGCAGGTCGGCATCCAGCAACGTCACTTGCTCGCGAATCACCCCCAGTTCTTCCATGGCCTTGACCCGGTTGAAACACGGGGTCGGCGACAGGTTCACCGAACGCGCCAGGTCGGCGTTGGTGATGCGTGCGTTCTCCTGAAGGCTGTTGAGAATGCCGATGTCGGTACGGTCCAGTTTGCGCATGAGATAAAACCACCTGTTTTTTATGTTTATGCAGGTTTTTTATCTGCAAATGAGCTTCAAGGCAATGAAACAGAGAGAAATATTCTTCTTGGCCGGGCCTATGATTGTTGTAGGACAAGATTTCTTCTACCGAACGAAATCTGTCAGCTCACTACAAGAAATTCACAAGATCGAGCGTAGAAGCCATGACCCAAGCGTATGAACCGCTGCGCCTGCACGTCCCCGAACCCTCGGGCCGTCCAGGATGCAAAACCGACTTCTCCTACCTGCATCTGACCGATGCCGGCACGGTGCGCAAACCCCAAATCGATGTTGAACCGGCTGACACCGCTGACCTGGCCCGCGGCCTGATCCGCGTGCTCGACGACCAGGGCAACGCTCACGGCCCCTGGGCTGAAGACGTGCCGGTGGCGATACTGCGCAAGGGCATGCGCGCCATGCTCAAGACGCGGATCTACGACAACCGCATGGTGGTCGCCCAGCGTCAGAAAAAAATGTCGTTCTACATGCAGAGCCTTGGCGAAGAAGCCATCGGCAGCGCCCAGGCCCTGGCCCTGAACATCGACGACATGTGTTTCCCGACCTACCGCCAGCAAAGCATCCTGATGGCCCGCGACGTGCCGCTGGTCGACCTGATCTGCCAGCTGCTGTCCAACGAGCGCGATCCGCTCAAGGGCCGTCAGTTGCCGATCATGTACTCGGTCAAGGAGTCCGGTTTCTTCACCATCTCCGGCAACCTCGCCACCCAGTTCATTCAGGGTGTGGGCTGGGGCATGGCTTCGGCGATCAAGGGCGACACCAAAATCGCCTCGGCGTGGATCGGCGACGGCGCCACCGCCGAGTCGGACTTCCACACCGCCCTGACGTTCGCCCACGTGTACCGCGCGCCGGTGATTCTCAACGTGGTCAACAACCAGTGGGCTATTTCGACCTTCCAGGCGATTGCCGGCGGTGAAGCCACCACCTTCGCCGGTCGTGGCGTCGGTTGCGGTATTGCCTCCCTACGGGTCGATGGCAACGATTTCTACGCGGTCTACGCAGCTTCCGCCTGGGCCGCCGAACGTGCGCGCCGCGGTCTGGGCCCAACCATGATCGAATGGGTCACCTACCGCGCCGGCCCGCACTCGACGTCTGATGATCCTTCCAAATACCGTCCCGCCGATGACTGGAGCCACTTCCCGCTGGGTGATCCGATTGCGCGCCTCAAGCAGCACCTGATCAAGATCGGCCAGTGGTCCGAAGAGGAACACGCCGCCGTCAGCGCCGAGCTGGAAGCCGAAGTGATCGCCGCACAGAAAGAAGCCGAACAGTACGGCACCCTCGCCGGTGGCCAGATTCCGAGCGCCGCGACCATGTTCGAGGACGTCTACAAAGAGATGCCGGAGCACTTGAAGCGCCAGCGTCAAGAGTTGGGGATCTGACATGAACGATCACAACAACAATATCGAGCTGGAAACCGCCATGACCACGACCACCATGACCATGATCCAGGCCCTGCGCTCGGCCATGGATGTGATGCTTGAACGTGACGACAACGTCGTGGTCTTCGGCCAGGACGTGGGCTACTTCGGCGGCGTGTTCCGCTGCACCGAAGGCCTGCAGACCAAGTACGGCACCTCCCGGGTGTTCGACGCACCGATTTCCGAAAGCGGCATCGTCGGTGTCGCCGTGGGCATGGGCGCCTACGGTCTGCGACCGGTCGCTGAAATCCAGTTCGCCGACTACGTGTACCCGGCCTCCGACCAGATCATTTCCGAAGCGGCCCGCCTGCGTTACCGCTCGGCCGGCGAGTTCACCGCACCGATGACCCTGCGCATGCCTTGCGGCGGCGGCATCTACGGCGGCCAGACCCACAGCCAGAGCATCGAGGCGATGTTCACCCAGGTCTGCGGCTTGCGCACGGTGATGCCGTCCAACCCGTACGACGCCAAGGGCCTGTTGATCGCCTCCATCGAAAACGATGACCCGGTGATCTTCCTCGAGCCGAAACGCCTGTACAACGGCCCGTTCGACGGTCACCACGACCGCCCGGTAACCCCGTGGTCGAAGCACCCCGCCGCGCAAGTGCCGGACGGTTACTACACCGTGCCGCTGGACGTCGCTGCGATCACCCGTCCGGGCAAGGACGTGACCGTGCTGACCTACGGCACCACCGTGTACGTGTCGCAAGTCGCTGCTGAAGAAAGCGGCGTCGACGCCGAAGTCATCGACCTGCGCAGCCTTTGGCCACTGGACCTGGAAACCATCGTCAAATCGGTGAAAAAGACCGGCCGTTGCGTGGTGGTGCACGAAGCCACCCGAACCTGCGGTTTCGGTGCCGAACTGGTGTCGCTGGTGCAAGAACATTGCTTCCACCACCTGGAAGCGCCGATCGAACGCGTCACCGGTTGGGACACCCCTTACCCGCACGCGCAAGAGTGGGCGTATTTCCCAGGCCCGTCCCGAGTGGGCGCGGCATTGAAACGGGTCATGGAGGTCTGAATGGGCACGCACGTCATTAAAATGCCGGACATTGGTGAAGGCATTGCAGAAGTTGAATTGTCGGTATGGCACGTCAAGGTCGGCGACATGGTCGTCGAAGATCAGGTGCTGGCCGATGTCATGACCGATAAAGCGATGGTGGATATTCCGTCGCCAGTGCATGGCAAGGTCATCGCCCTTGGCGGCCAGCCGGGCGAAGTCATGGCGGTCGGCAGCGTGCTGATCAGCATTGAAGTCGAAGGCGCGGGCAACGTTAAGGAATCGGCGCAGCCGGCACCTGTTAAAGAAGCGCCTGTGGCTGCACCTAAAGTTGAAGCCGTGGCTGAAAGCAAACCGGTTGTTGCCCCGGCACCGAAAGTTGCCGTCTGCCAGGGCCCGATGGTTGCTCGCCAGGCCGATGAGCGTCCGTTGGCCTCTCCGGCCGTGCGCAAGCATGCACTGGACCTCGGCATTCAATTGCGCCTGGTACGTGGCAGCGGCCCGGCCGGTCGCGTACTGCATGAAGACCTCGACGCCTACCTGGCCCAGGGTCAGTCGAATGCCTCGACGGTCAGCAGCGCTTACATCCAGCGTACCGATGAACAGCAGATCCCGGTGATCGGCATGCGCCGCAAGATCGCCCAGCGCATGCAGGATGCCACCCAGCGTGCCGCCCACTTCAGTTATGTCGAAGAAATCGACGTCACCGCCGTGGAAGAGCTGCGCGCGCACCTCAATGAAAAACACGGCGCGGCCCGCGGCAAGCTGACGTTGCTGCCATTCCTGGTCCGCGCCATGGTCGTCGCCCTGCGCGACTTCCCGCAGATGAATGCCCGCTACGACGACGAAGCCCAGGTCATCACCCGCCTCGGTGCGGTGCATGTGGGCGTCGCGACCCAGAGCGACGTCGGCCTGATGGTGCCGGTGGTGCGTCACGCCGAAGCCCGCAGCCTGTGGGACAGCGCAGCGGAAATCGCTCGCCTGGCCACTGCCGCGCGCAACGGCAAGGCCAGCCGCGACGAACTGTCCGGCTCGACTATCACCCTGACCAGCCTTGGCGCCTTGGGCGGCATCGTCAGCACGCCGGTGCTGAACCTGCCGGAAGTGGCGATTGTCGGTGTCAACAAGATCGTCGAACGGCCAATGGTGATCAAAGGCCAGATCGTGATCCGCAAGATGATGAACCTCTCCAGCTCCTTCGATCACCGCGTGGTCGACGGCATGGACGCGGCGCAATTCATCCAGGCCATCCGTGGCTTGCTCGAACAACCCGCTACCCTGTTTGTGGAGTAACGAATGCAAACTTTGAACACCACGCTGCTGATCATCGGCGGCGGCCCCGGCGGTTATGTGACGGCGATCCGTGCCGGCCAGTTGGGCATCCCGACCATCCTGGTTGAAGGCCAATCCCTGGGCGGCACCTGCCTGAACATCGGCTGCATTCCGTCCAAGGCACTGATTCACGTTGCCGAGCAGTTTCATCAGACGCAGCACCACCATCAGCTTTCGTCCCTGGGCATCAGCGTTTCGGCGCCGACCCTCGATATCACCAAGAGCGTCGAGTGGAAGGATGGCATCGTCGATCGCCTGACCACCGGCGTTGCGGCGCTGCTGAAAAAGAACAAGGTCCAGATCGTTCAAGGCTGGGCCAAAGTGGTTGACGGTAAAACCGTCGACGTCGGCGACACGCGCATCCAGTGCGAGCACCTGGTGCTGGCCACCGGTTCGACAAGCGTGAACCTGCCGATATTGCCGATTGGCGGGCCGATCATCTCGTCCACCGAAGCCCTGGCGCCGACGTCCGTGCCCAAGCGCTTGATCGTGGTCGGTGGTGGCTACATCGGTCTGGAGCTGGGCATTGCCTATCGCAAGCTCGGCGCCGAGGTCAGCGTGGTGGAAGCGCAGGAACGCATCCTGCCGGCCTACGACGCCGAACTGACCCAGCCGGTGCACGACGAACTGAGAAAACTCGGTGTGAAGCTTTACTTGAAACACAGCGTGCAAGGTTTTGATTCACAAGAAAATACTTTGCAAGTATTGGCCCCGAACGGCGCGACCCTGAACCTGGAAACCGATCAGGTGCTGGTGGCCGTCGGTCGCAAGCCGAACACCCAGGGCTGGAACCTCGAAGCGCTGAACCTGGACATGAACGGTTCGTCGATCAAGATCGACCACCGCTGCCAGACCAGCATGCGCAACGTGTATGCCATCGGTGACCTGAGCGGCGAACCGATGCTCGCCCACCGGGCCATGGCCCAGGGCGAGATGGTCGCCGAGCTGATCAGCGGTAAGTCCCGCGAGTTCAACCCGACCGCCATCGCCGCCGTGTGCTTCACCGACCCGGAACTGGTGGTGGTCGGCAAGACCCCGGACGAGGCCAAGGCCGCAGGTTGGGACTGCATCGTGTCGAGCTTCCCGTTCGCCGCCAATGGCCGGGCGATGACCCTGGAATCGAAAAGCGGCTTCGTGCGGGTGGTCGCCCGCCGCGACAATCATGTAATTGTCGGCTGGCAGGCGGTGGGCGTTGGCGTGTCGGAATTGTCCACGGCGTTTGCGCAAAGCCTGGAGATGGGCGCGCGGCTGGAAGACATCGGCGGCACCATCCATGCGCACCCGACGCTGGGTGAGGCGGTGCAGGAAGCGGCGTTGCGGGCGTTGGGACATGCGTTGCACCTGTAACTGAGGGTGGCAGGGATGGCCCCATCGCCAGCAGGCTGGCTCCCACAGTTGGAATGCGTTCTCCTGTGGGAGCTAGCCTGCTAGCGATTTCTTGAGGCCAGCGCGAATTATCTGCCTGCCATCCGATAGTCCGGGCTGCGAAACAGGCCCGGAATGAAGTATTGTTGTCCCCATCCAAAAAACGTCAGAAGCCTTGAACCGTTTCGACGGTTGTTCAGTGATAGAGGGTGTCATGGGTAACGAAAGCATAAATTGGGACAAGCTGGGTTTTGACTACATCAAGACCGACAAGCGCTATCTGTCGTATTTCCGCAATGGCGAGTGGGACAAAGGCACCCTGACCGAAGATAACGTGCTGCACATCAGCGAAGGCTCCACCGCCCTTCACTATGGCCAGCAGTGCTTCGAAGGCATGAAGGCCTATCGTTGCAAGGACGGCTCGATCAACCTGTTCCGCCCGGACCAGAACGCTCTGCGCATGCAGCGCAGCTGCGCCCGTCTGCTGATGCCGACAGTCGACACCGAGCAGTTCATCGAAGCCTGCAAGGCCGTGGTCCGCGCCAACGAGCGTTTCATCCCGCCGTACGGCACCGGCGGCGCGCTGTACCTGCGCCCGTTCGTGATCGGCGTGGGTGACAACATCGGCGTGCGTACCGCCCCCGAGTTCATCTTCTCGATCTTCTGCATCCCGGTCGGCGCCTACTTCAAGGGCGGCCTGACCCCGCACAACTTCCAGATCTCCAGCTACGACCGCGCCGCGCCACAAGGCACCGGTGCCGCCAAGGTCGGTGGCAACTACGCCGCCAGCCTGATGCCGGGTTCCAAGGCCAAGAAAGCCCACTTCGCCGACGCCATCTACCTGGATCCGATGACCCACACCAAGATCGAGGAAGTCGGTTCGGCCAACTTCTTCGGGATCACCCACGACAACAAGTTCGTGACCCCGAACTCGCCGTCGGTACTGCCGGGCATCACCCGTCTGTCGCTGATTGAGCTGGCCAAGACCCGTCTGGGCCTGGAAGTGGTTGAAGGCGATGTGTTCATCGACAAGCTCTCCGACTTCAAGGAAGCCGGTGCTTGCGGTACCGCGGCGGTGATCACGCCAATCGGCGGCATCGACTACAACGACCACCTGCACGTGTTCCACAGCGAAACCGAAGTCGGCCCGGTCACCCAGAAGCTCTACAAAGAGCTGACCGGCGTGCAAACCGGCGACATCGAAGCGCCAGCGGGCTGGATCGTCAAGGTTTGACCTGACGCCACACGCACAAAAGCCCCCCATCGGGTGACCGATGGGGGGCTTTTTTGTTTGCATTGTACTGACAAACCCACCCCGCCCCCTGTGGGAGCGAGCCTGCTCGCGATGACGGCATTTCATTCAACATAAAGACAACTGGAATACACGTATCGTCAGTCAGCGAATATTCCCGAACTCCACCGATTCTGCTGCAGTTTTCGAAACTTTGACATTACCCTCAACCACCAACGGCAACCCGATTCCAAACCGCCTTCCAAACTCCTTGCGCCCCAACGCCGTCAACGCCAACGCCCGACTGTCCAGATCCTGAGTCACCCACTTGCGCTTGAGCGCCGTTTGCAACACCGCCGCGCCCAGCGACCCGCCCAGATGTGGCCGACGCATGCTCCAGTCCAGGCACGGGCAGGCAAAGCGGCGGCGCAAGGTGCTCAAGTCCTGTACCTCGATCCCGAGCCTTTGAAACATTGCCGTACCGCTGTCGCTCAAGCGATAGGCCTGTTCGTCGGTTTCCTCAAGCCAGCCCGCTTCAAGCATCCGGTCATGCAGCAGCACGGCCAGGGTGCCGGCCATGTGGTCGTAGCAGGTGCGGGCAAACTGCAGGCGGTCCGGGGTGCGCGAGTTAAAGGCCGGCGCAGCGTTTTGGCCAATCACCATCAATGCCTCCAACGCCCGGGCCACACGCTTGTCCGCCAGGCTGTAATAGCGATGACGGCCCTGAACGTGCAACCGCACCAGCGCCAGCTCCTTGAGTCTGGCCAGGTGGGCGCTGGCGGTCGATGCACTGACTTCGGCCACCGCCGCCAGTTCGGTGCTGGTGCGGGCGTGGCCGTCCATCAGCGAACAGAGGATTTTCGTCCGCGCCGGCTCAGCGATGGCCGCCGCCACTTGAGAAACACCGATGTCATGTTGTTCTACGTTCATATTTCGCTCCCGGACGAATCATCGCCTGTTCGGACTGGAGATAGTAGCAACACTTCCCGACAACAAAAGGCTGCGACCATGGACCCGATCACCGCTGCGACTCACACCGATCCTTATCCTTGCTATGCGCAATGGCGCGCCGAGGGTGGGCTGGTTTTTCACCAGAGCCTGAACCTGTGGGTCGCCAGCAGTGCCCACGCTGTGGCGGCTGTGCTGGCGCATCCTGACTGCCACGTTCGTCCGGCCTCCGAACCCGTGCCCAAGGCCATTGCCGACGGCATGGCCGGCAAGGTGTTTGGCCAATTGATGCGGATGAATGAAGGCGAACGCCAGCATTGCCCCCGTTCGGCAATCCAGCCTGGGCTGCAATTGATCGATGCGCAGGCAGTCGAGACATTGGTTACAGCGCGCCTGATCACGCCGGGCGCGGACGGGATACAGGCCGCCATGTTCCGCGGCCCGGTCTGTGTAGTTGCAACGCTGCTGGGTTTTTCACCGGCACAGGGCCGCATCATCGCCGAGTTGACTGCAGATTTCGTCGCCTGCCTGTCACCACTCAGCACCCCGGCACAACTGGTCGTCGCCGACGCTGCCGCCGAGCAACTGAGCGGCTACTTTGTCGAGTTGCTGGATGAACAGGCCGATCAAAGCCTCCTGCTCGCCGGCATCCGCCAGCGCTTTGCCTCGACATCCGCGCCATCCGAAGTGCTGATCGCCAACCTGATCGGTCTGCTGTCCCAGACATACGACGCCACGGCCGGATTGATCGGCAATGCCGTTCTGGCCCTGATGCAAAACCCGTCGTTGCGGCACGATGCGATGCATATCGGTGACCTGATCGCCGAAGTCCAACGCTTCGATCCCTCGGTACAAAACACCCGGCGCTTCGTCGCAACGCCTTGCGAAATAGAGGGTGTGAGCCTCAATCCTGGCGATGTGATTCTGGTGCTGCTGGCCTCGGCCAATCGAGATCCACAGCTCAATGACCGAGCCGACAACTTATGCCTCGACCGCGCGCAGCGCCGCAGCTTCACGTTCGGGGCGGGGCGTCATCACTGTCCGGGGCAGGCGCTGGCTCTGAGCATCGCCATCGCCTCAATCAGGCAGATACTGGCGGTGAACCCTGAGCTGGATCACCTGGATTGGCAGTACCGCCCCTCACTGAACGGGAGGGTGCCCCTCTTCAAGGATCTGCCGGCAGCCTGATAATCGTTGCCGATTGCCCTGCACATCACACTCGCCAGTACGCGGCACGGAACCGAACGCGCGGTGCCCGGATCACATCAGTATCGCCCGCTATCACGCCAGGGATGCACTGATGACCGACTCACGAGCACTGCGCAGTTTTATCCCGCCCTACATTCTCAACCGCATCATCGCCCACGGCTCAGAGCCGCAGCGCACGGCGGCGATGATCACCCTGCATCATGTGCAAAGCCTGCTGCCCAATCCCGGGCCACCTTCGCGGCCGCCGGAGCGGGCGATTCTGCCGCCGCGCGGCAAGCCGGGCGTCGCCCAGCGCAGCGTGCACGACGCCCAGAACAACATGCTGCTGCCAGGTATGCCGGTGCGCCTGGAAGGTCAGCCGGCCACAGGCGATGCGGCCGTCGATGAAGCTTACGACGCACTGGGTGCCAGCTATGATTTCTTCTGGAAGGTGTTCGGCCGTGACTCGATCGATAACAACGGATTTGCCTTGGTCGGCAGCGTGCATTATGGCCAGGGATACGAAAACGCCTTTTGGAATGGTGCGCAAATGGTCTTCGGCGACGGTGACGGGGAAATTTTCCAGCGTTTTACCCGCTCGCTGGATGTAGTCGCCCATGAACTGGCCCATGGCGTGACCGAAAGCGCGGCCGGGCTGATCTACGCCAACCAGTCAGGAGCCTTGAACGAGTCGCTGTCGGATGTGTTCGGTATCCTCACCAAGCAATTCGTCCTCGGCCACACCGCCGAGCAGGCGGACTGGTTGATCGGCGCTGACTTGTTGAGCGCAAGGATCAACGGCAGAGGCCTGCGCTCGATGTCCCATCCGGGCACGGCCTACGACGACCCGCTGTTGGGCAAGGATCCGCAACCGGATCACATGCGTGAATTCGTCATCACCCAGGAGGACAATG
Organism: Pseudomonas sp. IT-P74; assembly: GCF_949768175.1. Classification (NCBI taxonomy): domain Bacteria; kingdom Pseudomonadati; phylum Pseudomonadota; class Gammaproteobacteria; order Pseudomonadales; family Pseudomonadaceae; genus Pseudomonas; species Pseudomonas sp. IT-P74. The sequence continues at coordinate 312,083 of NZ_CATKQD010000022.1, forward strand.
GCGGTGTGCACATCAATTCCGGCATCCCCAATCGCGCGTTTTATCTGGTGGCCAGAGCGCTTGGCGGGTTCGCCTGGAAGAAAGCCGGAGTAATCTGGTACGACGCCCTGTGCGACAAACGCCTGGATCCGGACGCCAGCTTCGATGCCTTCGCCCGACTGACCGTCCACCATGCCGGCCAACGCTTCGGTGCGCGAGAAGTCGAGGCCGTGCGCCAGGGGTGGGCTCAAACGGGCATCGAAATCACGGAGACCCTATGAAAACCCTGCCTGCATTGGGCGACGACGCCCGGGTTCGCCTCTCCCGCCAGGGTGGTTTCGCGGCGATTCACGCCTTGAGCCGCCCTCGGGAGATTGAATTTGCGCAATGCGACATCAGCCAGCGCACCCGCATCTGCTCGGTACTGGAGGGTTGCCTGACCCTGGACAGTTCGGTACCCGGGCGTGGCGACCAGCGCTTTTACCAGATAGAGGTGAACTATCGGCTAGGCGAGCGGGAAGACCGGATGGTGCTTAAAGTGCCGGAGGACCGGGCGCCGGGAGAACTGGTACATCTTTGGGATACGGGGGAGTTGCTGTAGATCCCCCCTGCCCGCGGTCAATCATCCCGCGTCAGCACTTCCAGCAACTCGATCTCGAAAATCAGGTCCGAATTCGGCGTGATCTTGCCCATGGTGCGCTCGCCATAGGCCAGGTGCGCCGGCACCAGCAACTTGCGCTTGCCGCCGACCTGCATGCCCATGATGCCCAGGTCCCAGCCCTTGATGACCCGCCCTGTGCCGATCACGCACTGGAAGGGTTTGCCACGGCTGTAGGAAGAATCGAATTCGGTGCCGTCCTCCAGCCAGCCACGGTACTGGGTGGTGATGAGCGCGCCTTTTACGGCGGCTTTTCCGTCACCCACCTGAAGATCGATTACCTGAAGCTCGTCATTCATTGAATTCACTCGTATGCTCTCTCGCCCTCAAGGGCCGGATGGGCGCCGTTTTCCCAGATTTACCCTCGATTGGCAACCATTGCCGCCTCTGCGCGCAGCGTTTAAAGCTGTTTACTGAACTAAAATAATCAACAATTACCCGTACGGTTCACCGCCCTGATGGCCATCCCCGAATGATCCTGCTCTGGACCAGTCTCATCCTAGGTTCAACGACGCTCAGCCTGATCGTCGCGCTGGTCTGGCGCGGGCGCTCGTTGCAAAAGCGACTGGCGGAGTATCGCGCGATCATCAACAGCCTGGCCGAAAGCCGGAACATCCACCAGGATAGTGACGCAGAGCGCTTCAAACGCAGCCAGTACTTTGCCCGCATCGGCACCTGGGACTGGGATGTCGACACCGACCGGTTGTATTGGTCGGATGCGATTTTCGGCATGTTCGGCTTCAAGATCGGCGAAGTGACGCCCTCTTACGCCCTGTTCTGCTCCTGCGTGCATCCGGACGACCGCCTCAGGGTACGGGCCGGCGAACTGCGTTGCCTGGAAACCGGCGAAAACCATGACGAGGAATACCGTGTGGTCTGGCCCGACGGAACGATCCGCTGGCTGCGGGAAACCGGCAACGTGGTCAAGAATGACCACGACGATACGATCAAGATGATGGGCGTGGTTCGCGACATCACAGAAGAAAAGGCCTCGGCCAACTACCTCAAGCACCTGGCCCATTACGACCCGTTGACCGGCCTGCCCAATCGTCTGGTGCTCGAAGAGCGCCTGTCCGAAGCCCTGGAGCTGGCGCGCACCAGTGCCACGCGGGTGGCGCTGGTGTTTGTCGATCTCAATGGATTCAAGGCCATCAACGACCGCTATGGTCATGCGGCCGGCGACCGCGTGCTGGTCACGACCGCCACCCGGCTCAAGCGCATTCTGCGTGGCACCGACACCGTCGCCCGGATCGGTGGCGACGAATTCGTGGTCATCCTCCAGGGCCTGCCCCAGGGCAAAAGCCTGCAAGACGAAGCGCGCACCATTTGCCAGAAAATCTTCGTCGAACTCTCCCCGCCCGTGACCATCGGCAACGACCAGCGCCATATCGGCACCAGCCTCGGCGTCGCCGTGTTCCCCGATCATGCGCCGAGCATCGACCGCTTGCTGCACATTGCCGACCTGGCGATGTATGAGGCCAAGCGCAGCGGGAACAATCAGTATCGGCTGGGCACCGAGAGCGTGGTGCGGGCGCATAGCGAATAGCGCTTCGTCGACGGGAGCCTATCGCGAGCAAGCTCGCTCCCACAGTGATTTGTGCCGTACACAGAATTTGCGTACGACCAGGAAACATTGTGGGAGCGAGCCTGCTCGCGAAGGCCGCGGCCCGACTGTAAAGATCTAACTGACAACCCACGGTAGATCTTCGGCGAGCCCAGCCTTTATCCTTGACGCCCCCGCTGTGTCGAGTTCTGGAGTTTCACCCATGCCCCATGAAGGCAACCTGCTACAAGCCGCTGTCGTGTTTCTGATGGCGGCCGTGCTCATCGTTCCCTTGGCCAAGCGCCTGCAACTGGGGGCGGTTCTGGGCTATCTGTTTGCCGGAGTGATCATCGGCCCGTCGGTGCTGGGCCTGATCGACAATCCGCAAAGCGTCGCGAACATTTCCGAACTCGGCGTGGTGTTGCTGCTGTTCATCATCGGCCTGGAGCTGTCGCCGCGACGCCTGTGGGTGATGCGCAAATCAGTGTTCGGCGTGGGTCTGGCGCAAGTGTTGTTCACTGGCACGGTGATTGGCGTGGTCGCGCTGTGGCTGTTTGGCCAACCGTTGAACACCGCGATCGTCCTGGGCCTGGGCCTGGCGCTGTCGTCCACGGCGTTCGGCCTGCAAAGCCTGGCTGAACGCAAGGAACTGACCAGCCCCCACGGGCGGCTGGCGTTCGCGATCCTGTTGTTTCAGGACATCGCCGCGATCCCCTTGATCGCCATGGTGCCGTTGCTGGCCGGTGGCGACCACAGCACCACCGCCAGCGAAAACCTGAACCACGGCCTGCAAGTGCTGGCCAGCATCGCCGTGGTGGTGATCGGCGGGCGTTATCTGCTGCGGCCGGTGTTTCGCGTGGTGACCAAGACCGCGTTGCCAGAAGTCTCCACCGCCACGGCGTTGCTGGTGGTGATCGGTACGGCATGGCTGATGGAGCTGGTCGGCATTTCCATGGCCCTGGGCGCCTTCCTCGCCGGCCTTTTGCTGGCGGACTCCGAGTATCGCCATGAACTGGAAGCCCAGATCGAGCCGTTCAAGGGCCTGTTGCTCGGGCTGTTTTTCATCAGCGTCGGCATGGGTGCGAACCTGAGCCTGTTGCTGAGCATGCCGGTGGCGGTGCTGGGCCTGACCCTGCTGCTGATCGCGATCAAACTGCCGCTGCTGTTCCTGGTCGGTCGCCTGGCCGGGGGCTTGAAAAAAGTCAGTGCGATCCGCCTGGGCATCGTGTTGGCGGCCGGTGGTGAATTTGCCTTTGTGGTGTTCAAGATCGGGCGCGACCACGGGCTGTTCGCCACCGAACTGTATGACTTGCTGGTGCTGACCATCACCCTGTCCATGGCCGTGACGCCGCTGTTGCTGCTGGTTTGCGCGCGGTTGGTCAGCCCGAAAGTGCAACCGGTGGAAGTGCCGGAGAAGTTCCGCGAAATCGACACCGATGCGCCACGGGTGGTGATCGCCGGCATGGGTCGCATGGGCCAGATCATTGCGCGGATTCTGCGCGCACAGAACATCAAGTTCGTGGCCCTCGACACTTCGGTGGAAACCATCGAACTGTCCCGCAGTTTTGGTGGCGTGCCGGTGTTCTATGGCGACCCGATGCGCCCGGAAATCCTCAACGCGGCCAAGGTCGGGGAAGCCGAGTATTTCGTGATCGCCACCGACGACCCGGACACCAACATCAAGACCGCGGAACTTGTGCGCAAGCTCTACCCGCACATGAAAATCATCGCCCGTGCCCGTAACCGTCAGCATGTGCACCGACTAATGGACGTCGGCGCTCACGCCGTGCGCGAAACCTTCCATTCGAGCCTGGAAATGAGCCGCCAAACCCTGATCGGTCTGGGATTGACCCAGGCCCAGGCGGATGCGCGGATCAAGCGTTTCAAGCAGCACGACGAAGAGGTGCTTGAAGCCCAGCATGCGGTGTACGACGACGCGGTGAAAGTGATGCAGACGGCGCAGGAAGCGCGGGTCGAACTGGGCCGGTTGTTCGAGTCGGATCAACTGCAGGAGCAAGCGGGCAAGAATTGAGGTGAATTTGAGCGCCTCATCGCGAGCAGGCTCGCTCCTACACTGGATCTTTGTCGCTTATACGCTCTTCTGTAGGAGCGAGCCTGCTCGCGATGAACGATAACGCGGTGTGATGGATCAACAACAATTGCCAAGGAGCCATCATGGCTGACAAACCCTCTCCGGCCCTCAAGGAAATTTTCAACCCCGAGCGCCTCCAGCACATCGCGAGCGAAATGACCGCGGTCTATCCGTCATTCGAGGCCAGGCGCTTCCTGAAGCTGGCCCAATCCGGCCTGGCAGACCTCAGCGTCATGCAACGCATGGCCCGGGTCAGCGAGTGCCTGCATGCGGTGTTGCCGCTGGACTTTGAAGCGTCGCTGCAGGTGCTGCGCGCCCTTGCCCCGCGCCTGAACAGCGGCTTCGTCAGCATGTGCCTGCCGCACTATGTCGCCAGCTACGGCGCCCATGCGTTCGATCAGTCGATGGACGCGCTGAAGTACTTCACCACTTTTGGCTCTTCGGAATTCGCAATCCGTCACTTCCTGCGCAGTGACCTCGAGCGCTCACTCAAGCTGATGCACGCCTGGTCCCTGGACGACAACGAGCATGTACGGCGCCTGGCCAGCGAAGGGTGCCGGCCACGCCTGCCCTGGTCATTCCGCCTGGAACCCGTCCAGGCCGATCCGACACTGGCCGCGAACATCCTCGACAACCTCAAGGCCGACAGCAGCCTGTACGTGCGCAAGTCCGTGGCCAACCACCTCAATGACATCACCAAGGATCATCCCGACTGGGTGCTGGACCTGATCGAAAGCTGGTCGCTGGACAACCGGCACACCGCATGGATCGCCAAACACGCCCTGCGCAGCCTGATCAAACAGGGCAACCGGCGGGCACTGGCGATCATCGGCGCGGGCGGCAAGCCTGAAGTCGAGATCGTTGATGTGAAAGTCGAACCGCCGGTGATTGGCCTGGGAGAAAAGATCACCCTGTCGTTTGCCGTCAAATCCACCGTCCAAAGCAGCCAGCGCCTGGTGATCGACTACGCCATCGATTACGTCAAGGCCAACGGCAGTACGTCGGCGAAGGTGTTCAAGCTCAAGGCATTGACGCTGCCGGGCAACGCCGTCGAAGCCGTCAGCCGTGGTCAGCAGATCAAGGAACTCACCACCCGCCGGCATTATGCGGGGCGCCATGCGGTGCATATCATGGTCAATGGGGAGCGGCTGGCCAGCACGGCGTTCGAGATTCTCGGTTAAACCATAAGATCAATTCTGTATGTGCCGCCGCCATCGCGAGCAAGCTCGCTCCCACATTGGAATGCGGTCCCCTGTAGGAGCGAGCCTGCTCGCAATGGCGCCAGCTCAGGCACCGCCCAACAACAACCCTTGCTCCCGCTCACACATCTGCACCACATAATCCCACAACACCCGCAACCGCACCGACTTGTGCAGCTCCCGGCGGGTACTGATCCAGTAGCTGCGCTGGATGCTTTCATCCGGCAACAACGGCACTAGCCCCGGATCAGCACTGGCCATGTAGCACGGCAACACGGCAATCCCCAGGCCTGAGCGGGCCGCCTGTTGCTGGGCAATCACGCTGGTGCTGTGAAACACCACCCGCGGATTGCGGCAGAAGCTGTTGAGGAACATCAGTTCCTGACTGAACAGCAGGTCGTCGACATAGCCGATCCACGCATGACGCCCCAGGTCCTCACGACTGCGCAACGGCGGTGAGCGGTCGAGGTAGTCCTGGCTGGCATAGAGCGCCAGGCGATAATCGGTGAGTTTGCGGGTGACCAACATGTCGGCAGCCGGACGCTCAAGGTGGATGCTGATTTCCGCCTCGCGGTTGAGGATGCTGACAAAGCGCGGCACCGCCACCAGTTCCACCTCCAGCCCCGGATAGCGCTCGAACAAGCCGTTCATGCGACTGGCCAGGAACATGATGCCCAGCCCTTCCGTCACCCCGACGCGGATCTTGCCCAGCGGCGCGGTGGACTGGGTAATTTCCTCCTGGGCCAGCAGTGCCACGTTCTCCATCGCCTCAGCGTGTTTAAGCAACGCCTCGCCTGCCGGGGTCATCTCGTAACCCTGGGCATGCTGGACGAACAACGCCGTACCGAGGCTTTTTTCGATGGCCTCGATATGCCGCGCCACGGTGGCGTGGGTGGTATTCAAGCGACGGGCAGCCGTAAGCAAACGCCCGCTGCGCTGCAATTCGAGAAAAAACCGCAGGTCATTCCAGTCGAACATGAAGCGTCCTTGTTCTTTGCCGTTCGGGATGCTGTTTAAAAACGCACAGCGGCTGCGCAAAAACTAACATTCTTTTGACGAAAGCTAACAACTAGGATGACAGACAACAAGAACAACAAAACGAGGTCAGGGATGCAGACTCCCCTGGATGAATACGATTACATCGTGGTCGGGGCCGGGCCGGCCGGGTGTCTGCTGGCCAATCGACTGTCGGCCGATGCGCAACATCGCGTGTTGCTGCTCGAGGCCGGTGGCCGCGATAACTACGCGTGGATTCACATCCCCGTGGGCTACCTGTTCTGCATCGGCAACCCGCGCACCGACTGGTGCTTCAAGACCGAAGCACAACCGGGCCTGCAAGGTCGCGCCCTGAGCTACCCGCGCGGCAAGGTACTGGGCGGCTGCTCCTCGATCAACGGCATGATCTACATGCGCGGCCAGGCCGGCGACTACGACCGCTGGGCCGCCGACGGCAACCCTGGCTGGAGCTGGCAAGAGGTGTTGCCGCTGTTCAAGCAGAGTGAAAACCACTTTGCCGGCGCCGCCGAATTTCACGGTGCCGCGGGCGAATGGCGAGTCGAACGCCAGCGCCTGTCTTGGCCGATTCTCGATGCCTTCCGCAGCGCCGCCGAACAAAGCGGCATCGCCAGCATCGATGACTTCAACCAGGGCGACAACGAAGGTTGCGGTTACTTCCAGGTCAATCAGAAGGCCGGCATCCGCTGGAACGCGTCCAAGGCCTTTCTCAAACCCATTCGCCAGCGTCCCAATCTCACCGTGCTGACCGGTGTCGAAGTCGACCGCGTGCTGCTGGACAATGGCCGCGCCTCGGCGATCAGCGCCCGCTGGCAAGGCCAGGCGAAAACCTTCAAGGCGCGCAAGGAAATCGTCCTGTGTGCCGGCTCGGTCGGTTCGCCCAGCATCCTGCAACGTTCCGGCATCGGCCCGCGACCATTGCTTGAGCGGCTGGGCATCGGCGTCACCCATGAGCTGCCCGGTGTCGGCGGTAACTTGCAGGATCACCTGCAACTGCGGCTGATCTATAAGCTGGAAAACGCCCGCACCCTGAACCAGATTGCCGGCAGCCTGTGGGGCAAGATGGGCATGGGCCTGCGCTACCTGTATGACCGCAGTGGTCCGCTGTCCATGGCGCCGAGCCAGTTGGGCGCCTTTGCCCGCTCGGGGCCGGAGCAGACGTCAGCCAACCTCGAATACCACGTGCAACCGCTGTCGCTGGAGCGCTTTGGCGAACCACTGCATGCCTTCCCGGCGTTCACCGCGTCGGTCTGCGATCTGCGTCCGCAAAGCCGTGGCCGGGTGGAAATTCGCTCCGCCGATCCGCAAGAAGCCCCGCTGATCCAACCCAATTACCTGAGTCATCCGCAGGACCTGCGGGTCGCCGCCGACGCCATTCGCCTGACCCGGCGCATCGTGGCCGCTCCGGCCCTGCGCGCCTTCAATCCGGTGGAATACCTGCCCGGCGACAGCCTGCAAAGCGAGGAGCAACTGCACGAAGCCGCCGCGCGGATCGGCACCACGATTTTCCATCCGGTGGGCACCTGCCGCATGGGCAACGACGCCGACGCCGTGGTCGATGCGCAGCTCAAGGTCCATGGCATCCCCGGCCTGCGCATCGCCGATGCCTCGATCATGCCGCGCATCACCTCGGGCAACACCTGCTCGCCGACGCTGATGATTGCCGAGAAGGCGGCGCGGATGATCCTCGACTCCGCTGCACACACAATCCCTGTAGGAGCGAGCCTGCTCGCGATGACGGAATGACAGTCAACATCTTCGTTGTTTGACCCACCGCCATCGCGAGCAGGCTCGCTCCTACAAGGACCCACATCATGTTCACGGACATCGAGCATTACCCCTGAAATGGAACACGCAGCACCAGTGGAACAACAAAAACAATCACTGTGAGGGATACCGGAATGTCGGAAAACGTTCAAACCCTGGAAGCCGTGCGCAGCGCGGGCACCAGCCAGGAAACCCAGAAAGTCATCTTCGCCTCGTCCCTCGGGACGGTCTTCGAGTGGTATGACTTTTTCCTCTATGGCGCCCTCGCGGCGGTGATCAGCAAGCAGTTCTTCGCCGGGGTCAACGACACCACGGCGTTTATCTTTGCCCTGATGGCCTTCGCCGCCGGCTTCATCGTCCGGCCGTTCGGCGCGCTGGTGTTCGGGCGATTGGGGGACATGATCGGGCGCAAGTACACCTTCCTCGCCACCATCGTCCTCATGGGCCTGGCGACGTTCTGCGTCGGATTGCTGCCGACCTACGCCAGCATCGGCATCGCCGCGCCGATCATTCTGGTGGTGCTGCGCATGCTCCAGGGCCTGGCCCTGGGCGGTGAATACGGCGGCGCCGCAACCTACGTCGCCGAGCACGCGCCCATCGGCAAGCGTGGCTTCCACACCAGCTGGATTCAGTCCACCGCGACCCTGGGCCTGCTGCTGTCGCTGCTGGTCGTGCTGGGTTGCCGCTACTTTACCGGTGACCAGTTCGAAGTCTGGGGCTGGCGCATTCCGTTCCTGTTTTCCATCGTGCTGCTGGGCATCTCGACCTGGATTCGCATGAGCCTGCACGAGTCGCCAGCCTTCGTGAAAATGAAAGAAGAAGGCAAGCTGTGCAAACAGCCGATTCGCGATTCCTTCGGCAAATGGGAAAACCTCAAGGTGGTGTTGATCGCCCTGTTCAGCATCAATGCCGGGCAAGCGGTGACCTTCTACGCCGCGCAATTCTACGTGCTGTTCTTCCTCACCCAGTTCCTGAAAATGGACCCGGCCGTGGCCAACGGCCTGCTGATTGTCAGCGTGACCATTGGCGCCCCTTTCTTCATTTTCTTTGGCTGGCTGTCGGACAAGGTCGGGCGCAAACCGGTGCTGATGATCGGCCTGCTGCTGGCCACCGCGTTGTACTTCCCGATCTTCAAGACCCTGGCCCACTACGCCAACCCGGCCATCGACCAGGCCAGCCGCCAGGCACCGATCACCGTGATGGCCGACCCGGCCACCTGCACCTTCCAGTTCGACCCGGTGGGCAAGGCGAAATTCGACAGCCCGTGCGACAAGGTCAAGACCTTCCTGGTCAAGCAGGGCCTGCCGTACCAGAGCGCAGCGGCCCCGGCCGGCAGCGGCGTGCAGGTCAGCGTCGGTGACGTGAAGATCGATGGTTTCGACGAAGCCGCCCTGCGCGGTGCCGTGACCCTGGCCGGTTACCCGCAAAAGGCAGACATGCAGCAGATCAACAAGCCGATGATCGTGGCACTGATCGTTGCCCTGATCATCATCTCCGCGATGTGCTACGGCCCGCTGGCGGCGTTGATGGTCGAACTGTTCCCGACCCGCATCCGCTACACCTCGATGTCCCTGCCCTACCACATCGGCAACGGCTGGTTCGGCGGCTTCCTGCCGACCGTGTCGTTCGCGTTGGTGGTGTACACCGGGGACATCTTCTACGGGCTGTGGTACCCGGTGGTGATCACCGGGGTAAGCCTGGTGGTGGGGATGATTTGCCTGCGTGAGACGCGCAACGTCGATCTCGACAAGAACTGAGGTCATTGTTCGCGACGAGGGAGCGCCTCCCTCGTCGCGGTAACCAGCCCCAATCAAACCTCGGCATCGAGCAGTTCGAACTTCACTTGATCCGGATAGAACGCCACATACTCACGGATCTGTTCGACAGACACCTTGGGGTTCTCGTAACTCCACACCGCGTTGGCAGCTTCATGCCCTGGCACCTGCAAACTGAAATAACTGGCATCGCCCTTGTACGGGCAATAACTGGTGTGGTCGGTGCGGGCGAAATACTTCTCGTCGATATCCTCGCGCGGCACGTAGTACACCGGCGGGTAATTGGCCTCCAGCAACACCAGGGCCCGCGCCGAGGCAGCCACTTGAATACCGTGAAATCTCACCAGCAGACAGCCAGGCTGCTCGGCGATGGTGATGACAGGGCTAGGACCGGAGCTTTTCATGGAATGCGTTCCTCATGACGGTGATGGACCTGCAAATCGATGATGCGGGAGCGTGGCTTGCCCGCGATGGGCTGCGCAGCGGCCCCAAAACCTGAAACCTCGATTTATCAGGTATAACCCAAGTTTTACCCTCACGACTGCTTCGCAGCCGAACGGAAGTGACACACCAAGCTGTACATCCATACAGATAAAGATTGCTCCATCGTCCATCAAGCGCCATTCTGTGCACCCTTGGCACATTGATCGACGATGGTGGTTATGCGGCTGTACCTCTGTGAAAAACCTTCCCAGGCCAAAGACATTGCGGCTGTCCTCGGCGCCCGGCGCCGGGGCGATGGCTGCTGGCTGGGAACGGACGTCACGGTGACCTGGTGCATCGGCCACCTGCTGGAAACCGCACCGCCGGATGCTTACGACGCGCGCTACAAGCGCTGGGTACTGGCGGACCTGCCAATCATTCCCGAAAAGTGGAAAATGACCGTCAAGCCACGCACCGCCAGCCAGTACAAGGCGGTCAAGCGCCTGCTCGGTGAAGCGTCCGAACTGATCATCGCCACGGACGCCGACCGCGAGGGCGAGATGATCGCTCGGGAACTGGTGGAGCATTGCCGTTATCGCGGGCCGATCCGCCGCCTCTGGCTATCGGCGCTGGACGATGCGTCCATCCGCAAGGCCCTCGCGGCCCTCAAACCGGGCAACGAAACCTTCAGCCTCTATCACTCGGCCCTGGGGCGGTCCCGGGCCGACTGGCTGATCGGCATGAACATGAGTCGATTGTTCACCCTGTTGGGGCGCCAGTCCGGCTATCAAGGCGTGTTGCCGGTCGGCCGGGTGCAAACGCCGACCTTGCGCCTGGTGGTGGATCGCGATCGCAGCATCGCCGACTTTGTGCCCGTCCCCTATTGGGCCATCGACGTGCAATTGCTGCACAACGGGACCACGTTCACGGCGCAATGGCGCGCGGCATCGGAGCTGTGCGACGATCAGGACCGCTGCCTGAACCAGGCGCTGGCCCAACAGGCGGCAGCCGCCATGCGCGGCGCGGTCAGTGCGCGGGTGATCAAGTTGCGCACCGAACGGATGCGCGAAGTGGCCCCGCTGCCGTTCGACCTGGGCACCCTGCAGGAGGTCTGCTCGAAGAAGCTCGGCCTCGGCGCCCAGGAAACCCTCGATATCGCCCAGGCACTCTACGAAACCTACAAAGTCATTACCTATCCGCGCAGTGATTGCGGCTACTTGCCCCTCAGCCAGCACAGCGAGGCACCGGCCATTCTGGCGGCGTTGCGCCAGGCCGATCCTGCGTTGAACGCCTTGCACGATCACCTGGATCCGCAACGGCGCTCACGGGCCTGGAACGATGCCAAGGTCAGCGCGCACCACGGCATCATCCCCACGGCGGCGGCGAAGAATCTCGACAAGCTGGCGGGTAAACAGCGTGCGGTCTACACCCTGATCCGCGCGCGATACCTGGCGCAGTTCCTGCCCAATCACGAATACGATCGCACCCAGGCCAACTTCGATTGCGCCGGCGAGGCCTTGCGGGCTGTCGGCAAGCAGATCATCGAGCCTGGCTGGAAACGTGCCCTGCCCGAAGCACTGGCTCCGGCCAAGGGGCGCGAAGCCCCGGCGCCGCAGACACTGCCCAACCTGGCCGAAGGCATCGATTGCGCAGTGGCCGGCGTGCAATTCAAGGACCTCTGGACGCAACCGCCAAAGCCGTTCACGGAAGGCGACCTGATCAAGGCCATGAAGAATGTCGCCAAACTGGTGGAAGACCCGCTGCTCAAGCAAAAACTCAAGGACACCACCGGCATCGGCACCGAAGCGACTCGCGCGTCGATCATCCAGGGCCTGCTCGACCGTGGTTACCTGATCAAGAACGGCAAGGCCCTGGCCGCCACGCCGGCCGCGTTCAGCCTGATCGACGCAGTACCGCGGGCCATCGCCGATCCGGGCACCACGGCGATCTGGGAACAGGCCCTGGACATGGTGCAAAGCGGGGAAATGAGCCTGGAAGAATTCGTCACCAAACAGGCGGCGTGGATGAGCAAACAGGTCAGTCGCTGTGCCGGGCTGAACCTGACCATCAGCGGCCCACCGCCCGGTGGCTCCGCCGCGGCCCCCTGGAAGAAAAAACGCAAGAGCACCCCACGCAAACCAGCAAGCGGCACCAGGCGCAGGGCAAAGCCGGCAAGCAAAACCTGAACCCGGCACCGAACCCTGTGGGCAACCATAATGAACGGTGTCCCTGCCCCGGCGTAACTGGAGCCAACCCGCATGCCTTCGATAGAACTGCACGCCGCCGAACGCGATGAACTGGAAACCATCGAGAACCTGATGCAGTTCTACACCTACGACTTCAGCGAATGGTTGCCGCTGAAACTGGGCGAATACGGTTTGTTCAACATCCTTCCCATGCCCGACTACTGGCGAAACCCGGCCACCCGGCCCTTCCTGATCAAGGTCGACAGTGAACTGGCCGGCTTCGTGACCGTGGATAACCAGGTCCATCTACCTGGTGCCGACTACAACATCGGCTATCTGTTTGTCAGCCGACGCTTCCGTGGCCAGGGTGTCGCGCGATTTGTCGTTTCCACCCTCTTGAGCCGCTTCCCCGGTCAATGGCAGATTTTCCACATCAAGGCGAACCAGCCGGCGCGCCTGTTCTGGGCCGCCGTAATGCCGGGGCTCAACGTTGGCGGGTTCACCTTGCATCAGCAGGTAGTTGACGGTCATCCCTGCACTTTTTACCGCTTTGAGTGTCCGCCTTTGTCGTCCTGACCGACACGACCTCGCCCCCCGCGCTAATTCCCAACAGCTTTGTCCGACAATATGTAGTGACTGAAAATATTCACTACAAAACCGTTGACGCCTCCGATTTGCCCTTGCATGATGCAGACGTCTCCCCGATCGGGAGTACAGGCAACACGTTTGAGCAAGCTCGTCTGACCGCCGAGCTGTTTTTCCCGGATACACGCTGCCCACAAGGCAGATTGAAGAAGCTGACCTGGCCTGAACGTCCAGTACAAGGGCGAGAAGTCTTGGCGAGCAATCCTCATGAAGCTTGTGGCCGACCCTGAAAACGTCGGCAGTGGCCTTAAGGTTTTCGCCGCTTCTCTTCGTTGTGACGCTATTGCGTAGCAGTTATTCAACACGACTACATGCAACAGACGCAGGACCCCGCCCGATAAGGCGGTCGAACGCTGACGTCCTGGTTTCGGTGCCAGGGATCAACTAACCGATGGGCTACCTGTATTAGCGAATCAACTTTGAAAGATCACCAATTGGTCAAGGGGCTTTATGATGAATTTGAACAATCAACCAACTATCGATGAACTGGCTCGTATCTTCGCTGCAAAGAAAGACAGCCACGACAACCATATTCTCTGGATCAGCAAGTGTGGCCAGGTTCATATCGACTGCCTGTCGCCGCACGCCCATGAAGCAGAGTTCGACCAGAACAACCAGAACCTGCTGGCCCGACTGAAGATGTACCGTCGCGGCCAGGGTTATGTCGGCAAGAAAGCCGCCGCCGACAAGGACTTCATCGGTAATGTTCTGCAAACCCTGAAACAGGCCTGGGCCTCGATGCAGAATCAGAACGAAGTTCGGGTGATTGACCGGTTCTACTAATTGAAATGAGTCATGACTGACTTATTGATAAACAAGGCCTGCTCCCGATAAGGAGCAGGCCTTTTTTATGCCTGAACGAAGATCAACAGTGGGAGCGAGCCTGCTCGCGAATGCGGTGTGTCAGATAACACTATGTCAACTGATACACCGTATTCGCGAGCAAGCCCGCAGGGTTTTGTAGTGATCAGAACCGTCGTCCATTCAAAAAGTGACCGCCCTTGCAACGGTCACAGGCTGGGCCATCTCAGCGTTTGACACCCAGATCGACCTGGGTCATGCGGCTGCGAATGGTGAACACGCCATCACCGGAGAGAATCGCACTGCGAGCAAACAGGCGCCCGCTCTCCCAGTTCGAAAGCCCCAGTTCCGGCTTGTTCAGCGCGTACTGACCGTCGACCCAACGAGTGATGCCATTGCCGACAAAAGGCGCGTTGACCGCGTTGTAGAAACGCTCCTGGGCCTCGGCACTTTCACTGATCAGCGACACCGTGAATTGCGGGCTGTAGCGATTGAACAAGTCAATGGCACTGTCCAGGTCGTCGACGATCTTCAGGCTGACTTCCGGGGTTTCTTCCCACTCCCACTCACGGCCCAATTGATCTTCCGGCAACGGCTCGGCCTGTGCCTCGCTCTGATAGCCTTCGGCGCGGTACACCTGGACCGTTGCAGCCAGCCAGTCCTGCGGCAGGTGCGACTCGCTGCCTTCGACGATGTGCAGCTTGCATCCCTGGCCCCTTGCGGTGCCGGCCTGCTTGAGTGCGTCGAGGAACAGCGGCACCAGTTCAGCGGCGCGGTCGCGGTGAATCAGGCAGACGTTCAGTGTGTTGCAGACCTTGCGGTCCAGGGAGTTGCGCACCACGGCGGCAAAGCGCGAGGCATCGGCATCGGCGTTGGCAATCAGCCACGCGCCACCGGTGCCGTGCAGGCTGACCGCCGTGCCGGCCTGCTGGGCGATGCTGCCCAACTGGCTGACGGCACGACCCGAACCACGGGCCACCGCCAATGACAGGCGCCGGTCAGCGAACATCGCCCAACCGGCGGCGTGGTTGACACTTTCCACCAGCGATACGGCACCGACCGGCAGGCCGGCGTCGCTCAGTGCGCGATTCAGTGCATGGGTGACGATCGCCTGGGCGGTGCCCAACGCATCACTGCCGATGCGCAACACGGCGGTATTGCCGGTGCGCAATACACCGGCCGCGTCGGCAAACACATTCGGCCGGCCTTCGAAGACGAACGCGACAATGCCCAGGGGCGAGACCACTTGCTCGACTTTCCAGCCATCGTGCTCGACGCAACTGATCACCTTGCCACGGCTGGCCGCTGCATCACGCCAGGCGCGCAGGCCGGCGATCATGTCGCGACGCATGCGCTCATCGGCCAGCAAGCGGGTGGTCGAGCGACCGCGTGCCTTGGCCCGTTCGATGTCGGCCAGGTTGGCGGATTCGATCAAGGCCCAGCATTCCGGGGTTTCCAGGCGTTGGGCAAACAGGTCGAAAAACGTGCTGATCGCTTGATCGGACACTGTCGACAGCGCGGTAAAAGCCGCCTGGGCGCGCTCGATCGCGATGTTGGCCGCTTGCTGGTCCGCCACGGGGATCAGCAGCAGCTCGCCATTGACCTGCTCCACCAGCAGGTGGTCACCGGGCTGGAAGCGTTGCGCCAGTTCGGGGCTGACGACAGTGACACGATTACCGGCGAAAGGGATCGGCGTGCCAGCGACTAGACGTTCGAGCGCGAGGGACATGAAGCGGTATCACCATGCAATGGGCGGCCTGAAAATGTATAGCAATTCCCCTGTGGGAGCGAGCCTGCTCGCGATGGACTCCGGAACACCGCGTTTATCCAGCAGGCACGCGTTTTCGTTAACGACCATCGCGAGCAAGCTCGCTCCTACGGGGGACAGCGGTGGCCGCTTACGTATCTCAATGTATACAGCCCCACCCCCGACACACCCCGCACGCAAAACCCCGCCACAGCGACACACCGCAGATACACCCCATTGATGAAATACGCCTGTCGATTGGCCACGCCGATCAAAGCGCTCAACTCACGGGGCATGCCGTTGCCCCGCCGCCCTGAACCTGAAAGAGAGCAACGTCCATGAGCACCTCCATTTCTTCGGCCGTCAAAGGCCTGCACCTGAACCTCGACCGTGCCGGCGACTGGGTTGCCCCCCTGGCGCTGCGGGTATTCCTCGCCTGGGAATTCTTCGAGTCCGGTCTTGAAAAATTCAACGGCCAGAACTGGTTTACCGATATCCAGACGCGCTTCCCGTTTCCGTTCGACCACCTTCCAGCGACACTGAACTGGGAACTGTCGATGTGGGCCGAACTGATCTTCGCCTTGACCTTGCTGGTGGGCCTGGGCACACGTTTTTCGGCGTTAAGCCTGATGGTGGTGACCCTCGTCGCAACCGCTGCGGTGCATTGGCCCGCCGACTGGCACACCCTGAGTGAACTCGCCCAAGGCTATGCCATCAGCAACAAGGGTTACGGCAACTTCAAACTGCCTCTGATCTACCTTGTGGCCCTCACGCCCCTGCTGCTGTCGGGTGCCGGCAAGTTCAGCATCGATGCGCTGCTGGCTCGTTTGTTCTGGCGTCGCTGAAACGAAAGCTGCAACGCGGACAAACAAAAGGGGACTTCCATGAAGTCCCCTGTTTTTTGCTCGATGCGCCATACCGTTTGTTCGGTAGTGGTAGCACCCCACCAGAAGAGTCTTGCGCGATTGCCTGCAACGCCCTACCACTCATCGGAAACCCCTCCCGACCTGTCAGATCTGACAGTAGGCAGCCCCACCCCTTCAGGCTTTAAATCCCTCCACCGCGCCCCTCTTCCGTTCGCGACAGGAGTCCTTGTCATGCTCGTTCAACCCGTGAAAAACCTCAATCCCCTGGCCCTGCTCGACCCGGACATTCCCGGGCGCACCGAACCGCCACTGCCTTCCGGCGAATGGGGCATCAACCGTGCCGCGGCCCAGGGCAACTTTCCGGAACAGGGGCTGAAAGTGCAGCTTCACGTGTGGTCGACCCAAGGCTTGGGCGACAAGGTCGAGCTGTTGCTCAACAACAACCCGGTCGACCAACACACCCTTGGCGACCCGGCCGAAATCGGCCAGCGTACAACCTTGTGGGTCGCGCCGGCTCGATTGCCGACGGGTTCATACACCCTGGCCTACCGGGTCACCCGGCTCAACCAGGCACCCGAAACCTACGCCCCGCCCCTCGAGCTCTACGTCAAACTGGAAATCCCCGGCGGCCAGGACACCGACCCGGATTTCGGCCACTCCAACCTGTTCATGTTCATCCCCCCGGACATCGTCCAAGGCGGCGTGGACAAGGACATCGCCGAACTAGGGGTGCCCATTGTGATTCGTGCCGCCTCCGGCACCGGCATCCCGTACCCCGACGCCGCCGAGGGTGATGTCATCTTCGTCAGTTGGGGGGGCGTGCTCCAGCAATCAGCGCCACTGACGGCGCAGCAGATCAGCGACCCGGTCAATCACCCGATCGAGGTGCTGATCACCAAAGACACCATTGAGCAGGCCGGTGACACCGACAGCGCCGGGTTGGCCGTGACCTTCATCGTCCGCGACAAGGTCGGCAACTACTCGGAGGATTGGTGCAAGGAAACCCGGATCGTCGTTTCCATCGGCACCAGTCTGCTGCTCGCCCCTATCGTCAAGGAGACGCTGAACAATGTCCTTGACCTCGATGCCCTGGGTGATAAGCCGGTCACGGCTCAAGTGTGGGCCACCCCGCCGTCGTTCGAGCTGAACGATGTCATCGTCGTGAAGATGCGCGGCACCACCCTGGACGGTGACCCGGTCGAAATCACAGCGCCAGAAAAATTCATCGACAACCTGCCTCACACTTACGAAATTTCGCTGTCTAGCGAAGATGTCCGCAAGCTGGTGAAGACCCAGGTCATTTTCTCTTATGAAGTGCGACGGGCCGGCAGCCCCGACCCTCTGCGTTCCAAAGGGCGGTTTGTCCAGGTCGTGGGCGAGGTCGACCGCCTGGACGCGCCGATTGCCGAAGATGAACAACAGGGCAGCCTCGACCCCGACCTGCCCAGCACCCGCATCCGGATTCCGTTTAATCCACTGATCGTGGTCGGGACGGCGATCGAGCCCAAATGGTTCGGCACCCGCCCCAATGGCAGTACCTATGATCCGGAGCTGGAGTGGTTCTTTCCGGACGAAGATGAAGCCGACGACCCGAAGGGCTTTTTCATCACCGTCGACGGCAAACACCTCAAGACGCTCGAGGGTGGCAATCTGGACCTGTCGTACAACCTGCTCACTGATGAAGACGGCACTGTCGTCCGTCGTGGCTCAGAGCACGCCGCCAAACTGAAGGTCGGCGAGCCGCAACTCGAACTGGTCAAGCCCATCGTCCTCGGTGAAACCGATGGCGCCCTGGAGCCTGGCGACCTGCCCAACGGCGCCAGCCGATTGACCGCCCCCAGACCCACGGAAAACCCGAGCAAAAGCGGGGATATCGTGACCTACACCTGGATGGGCGAAGTCAGCGGCCGAACCGAAGACTCGATCACCCTCAATGCCCTGACCGCCGACAAGGATGTGAACTTCACCCTCAATGCCACGTTCGTCGCCACCCACATCGAGCCCAATCGCGGGCAGAAGGTGACGGCCAGCTATCGCATCCTGCGCAAGGAGACGGGGAATACCAGTTATTCGAATCCGTTGACGTTCCTCGTCGGCACCGCCCTGGAACTCGCCCCGCCGAAAATCCGCCAGGCCGAACCGGACGGCAAAACCTTGCTCCCGATGAACGCCGTGGAAGCGCTGACGGCCGAGGTGCCGCCCGCCGGGTTGCTACAGACTGACCTGCTGAGCGTGACCTGGGCCGCGGCGCCCGGCAGCCATGCCGAGGGTTCCCACACCACCGCAGCCAGGCCGATCAGTGAGACGAGCCTGAACATTGAACTGCCGGTCACGGTGCTGGCGTTCAACCTGGGCAAAACGGTGACTGTGACGTTTACCGTTACCCGGGACGGCAAACCTGTTACGTCATTGCCGTTGAGCCTGGCGGTACAGAATCTGCCGCAAAGCGAATTGCCCAAGCCCCTGATCCTGGCTGCCGACAACGATGGCGAAGGCCCCGAATTCAATGTGGGTAACCTGACCGCCAATACCGCCTCTCGCATTGGCGTCTGGCCGTTGATCAGCGCTGGTCAGCGTGCCTGGATGATTCTGAGCGGTACCTACGCTGACAACAGCCACTATTACTACAGTATCGTACCGGGTTCAGCTGTCTCTCAGCAGTGGATCGACAATGGCTTTCAAAATCGCGGCCTCACTGCCGCCAGCCTTCGAACCTTGAAAGATGGCAGTACCCTGACCATCGAGTGTAAAGCGACGCTCAACAAGAGCACGAATGAGAGCGAGGCCGTGGTTTTTCCCGTACGCACTTACACGATCAAGGCCTTCAAGCTACCCGTGGCCACCTTCTGGGAAGCCACCGGTGCCGGCAACGACCTACTGAACCCGGACGATGTGTACCCTCTGGGCGCCACTGTCGTGATTGCCCAGACAGCCCTGCTGAAAACCGATGACTTCATCACCGTGGAGGTGCAAGGTAAAACCGTCACTACCTATACCCACCAGGTCCAGCCAGAGGAGGCCGACAAGGAGCTGAAGACCATCAAAGTGGCGTATTCGGTGATCGCCGACAACGTAGACTCGAGCATTAGCCTCAGCTATTCCATCGCGCGCAAAGCCGGGGGCACCGATGGCCCCGCTGACCCGAGCGTTTACGATGTGCGCCGGGTGATTGGTTCGGGCAATCTGAAGGTCATGGGTGCGCGGAACATCCGCAGTACCCGGCGTGCGTCCCGTTCCTCGCAGGTATTGAGCGCCTTCAACACAACAACGGATCAGCCGGTGCAGGCGCAATGGAAGTACCCCGGCGACAGCGACTGGACAACGGCAGCCACCTGGCGCGATAGCAAGCCGCAGGAGCCGCTGCAGGTTCGTACCAGCGATGATCAGCTCACGCTGAATCCGGCCAACATCATCGGTAACGGTAGCTCCATTGGCGGCCAGTCTGCGTTTGTTGCGCTTCGCGATGCGGGGGATGTCGTCGCCTGGGGCAGGGATACCCACGGTGCAACAATTCCCGCTCCCATCATCACCCTGGACGACATCGTTGAGGTGAGCGGCAACGGTGGCGCCTTTGCGGCACGCCGGGCGGATGGCGAGGTCGTGGCGTGGGGATCAGCCGAAGATGGCGGGGACATGACTGGCTCGCCCTTGGACTTTGTTGAAGTTGTCGGTAACGGCAGGGCGTTTGCCGGCCTCAAAACCACGGGACACGTGGTGGCCTGGGGGAATGCTGGGAGCGGCGGCGCCGTTCCTGCGCCAATCGCTGCACTGAATGACGTTGTCAG
The DNA here is from genome assembly GCF_949768175.1 of Pseudomonas sp. IT-P74. NCBI lineage: Bacteria > Pseudomonadati > Pseudomonadota > Gammaproteobacteria > Pseudomonadales > Pseudomonadaceae > Pseudomonas > Pseudomonas sp. IT-P74. The sequence goes on from NZ_CATKQD010000022.1 coordinate 332,563, forward strand.
GGTTGTCACCGCCCATGACGCCTTCGTCGCACAGCGAACAACCGGCCATGTACTGGCATGGGGACGCGCAGATCATGGCGGTACGCTGCCAGAGGACATTGCCAGGCTCACCGATATCAAGACCATCATTGGCAACGTAGGTGCATTTGCAGCACTTCGCGCCAACGGCAGCCTCGTCGCCTGGGGCTACGAAAGCGGAGGCGGCAAATTGCCGGACAACATCGCCGCCATGACCGACATCATTGAGCTGTGTTGCGCCACCAATCATTCCTTTACCGCACGACGCGCCACTGGCAAGCTTATCTGTTGGGGGCTGACACCGTGGATTGGCCAGATAGGAGAACTGATCGACATCGTTGACGTCAGCGCCGCAATGGAGGCATTCGCCGCTCGCCGTGGCAATGGCCGTGTCGTAGCCTGGGGGAACCCATCATTCGGAGGAACAGTACCTGGCGACATTGCCGATCTGGACGACATTGTACAGGTGTGCGGTACATTTACGGCGTTCGCCGCCTTGCGTAAAAACGGCACGGTGGTAGCTTGGGGGGAGCGCGCCGCCGGAGGCGATACCTCAACGGTGGTCGACCAACTGACCAACGTACTGGCGCTTTACAGCAACATTTGCGGTTTTACTGCCCTCACCTCCGACGGGCGTGTCGTGACCTGGGGCATCCCGGAGGATGGTGGCGACAGCAGTGCGGTGCAAGACCGTCTGCGCGGCCACGTCTCTTACCGGGCCAATGCGGCGTCACGGGGGCGGGCACTCAAAGCCAGTTGCCGGGCGGCGCTGAACGCGAACCCACACCTTCAGGATCGGTGATCTTCCGCGCCTCACCATGGCGCTCCTTCGGGAGCGCATTTGCGAGCACAAGGCTTGCGTCTTCTCGATACCATGCCTGAAGTTCAGGCCAGAAGACCTGCACTCTAACCCAAACAGCAGGCGCCGGACCTCAGGCTGGAACACCTCGCGCATTGGCCGATGGCGACCGATAATCAAGTGCTTTCCATCTCACCGAGGAATAGAAGGATGTCACTGACTCTTTATTTCCATCCGCTCTCGTCGTTCTGCCACAAAACGCTGATCGCGCTCTATGAACTGGAAATCGAGTTTGAAAAACGGGTCATCGACCTGGGCAACGAGGCTGACCGGGCCGAGCTTCAAACGCTGTGGCCGATCGGCAAGTTTCCGGTGCTGCGCGATCACGCCCGGCAAAAGAATGTGCCGGAGTCGAGTGTGATCATTGAGTACCTGGACCGGCTCCATCCCGGCCAGGCGCATCTGATTCCGAACGATTGGGAAACCGCGCTGGAAGTCCGCCTGTGGGATCGCTTTTTCGACCTGCATGTCCAGGTGCCGATGCAGAAAATCGTCGCCGACCGAATCCATGCCGCAAACAGCGACCTGACCCGCGAACGCGCCGCGCTGACAACGGCGTACGGCATGCTTGAACGCCAGTTGGCCGCCAACACCTGGGCAGCCAGCCCCGCATTCAGCATGGCCGATTGCGCCGCCGCCCCGGCGCTGTTCTACGCCAGCACCCTCGTACCCTTTGCCGCCGATCACCACCACTTGAGTGCGTATTTTGACAGGTTGACACAAAGGCCCTCGGTCAAGCGGGTGATCGACGAGGCACGGCCGTATTTTTCCTTGTATCCGTTTGCCGAGGCCATCCCGGAGTGCTTTCGGTAGTGGTAGACGGGGGAACGGGAGGCAAAAAAACAACGAATCGACGAATAATAACCGTCGGTCGAGTGTTATCTGATTAGGCAGGAATAAAAAATGGCAGGGGCGGCTGGATTCGAACCAACGCATGGCAGGATCAAAACCTGCTGCCTTACCGCTTGGCGACGCCCCTGTATCTGTTGCGATGAGTGCCTGGCACTCGCTTTCTTGAGTGGCAACAAGACCTGTTGCCTGCTCTCGCGACTGGTTCCCTGAGGGCCGCTGCAAGAGTGGGCGCAAATTTACCAACATTTTCCTCGTCTGGGAAGCCCAAACAAAAAAAATTGTTCATTAAAACAGGTGCTTAGTGTTGAGCCGAATCTCGGGGAGTTATCGGCGCACATTCACCCCGAACAGCTCTGCTACGCTTTTCTTTACTCGAATTGAATCGGGAATCGTTTGTGCAACACCCTTCCCTTGCCATTTGAGGGCGCCAAAAGTGAAAGGCAAATTAATGGGGGCCGCTGCAACCCTTCTGGTACTCGGGACCGCGATTTATGGGTTGAACACCTGGGAACACATCCAGAGCCAGCGACAGGAAGCGGTCTGCAAGGCCGCCCGCGAGCATCTCAATCGCCTGGAAACCCAGACGCGAGCGTTGGCCTCCGGGTTGACGGTCGAAGCCTATGCCGAAGCCGAAAAAGCCGAGGCCGGCCAGTTGGTTTTAGCGCTCGATACGGCCAAAAATGAAGCCGAGGTCGATGCCGTCATCGACAGGCACGCCGCTGCCATCGAGGCGCAGATAACCGCCGAGGACGCAGAGGTCCAGTCCCGAGGCGAACAACCCTTCCTCGGTCAGGAAATGAAAAAGCAGCGCATCCCCACCGACGTCAAACAGGAATTCAAACGCGCTGAAAAGGCCGTCGCCGAGACCTGCGGATAGTGTCGACCGCCAGCTCCAGGTTGGTCGCCAGCGTCCAGACTTCAGCAAAAGCAGGTTTCAAGCCGGAACAGGTGAGCGCGCCGTTGCGGCGCACTCACCAGTCACTCAGTGCGGTGCGCGCGGGATGGTCTTGAGCAGGTCTTCGGGGCTGATGTGACCGACCACGCTGCCCGGTTGCGGCAGGTTGAGGATGTGGCCTTTCATCTTGCCGATGATGTGCATTTCACAGGGCTTGCAGTCGAACTTCAGTGTCAGCACTTCATCGCCGTGGATCAATTGCATCGGCGCGACCTTGGTGCGCACGCCCGTCACGCCCTTGGCCTGTTTCGGGCACAGGTTGAAGGAGAAACGCAGGCAGTGCTTGGTGATCATCACCGGCACCTCGCCGGTTTCCTCGTGGGCCTCGTAGGCCGCGTCGATCAGCTTGACGCCGTGGCGGTGATAGAAGTCCCGGGCCTTCTGGTTGTAGACGTTGGCCAGGAACGACAGGTGCGACTCCGGGTACACCGGCGGCGGCGTGGTTTCGGCCTTGCGGCTGCCACGGGGGTGGGCGGCAATCCGCGCTGCGGTCAAGGCTTCAATCACTTCACGGCGCAAGGCCTTGAGCTGCGAGTTCGGAATGAAGTACGCCTGCGGCGCGTCCAACTTGATGTCGATGGCGTGGTACTGCGTTGTGCCCAGTTGACCGAGCAGATCCTGCAATTGCTCCAGCGCCTGTTCCGGCTTGTTGGCGGCGCCAAACGGGCCGGCCAGGGTGACGCTGGCGCTGATGCCCTCTTCGCTGGTAGCGGTCAGTTCCAGCTGCTCTTCACGCAGGCGAGCGACCCAGCTCAGGGCGATGCGACGCTCGGCGGAGGTCTTTTGCAGCGCCTGTTGCCAGTTGTGATCGAGATTGCGATTCAGCGGATGGTTGGGGCGCAGCTTGTACATCCCCTCCGGCATCTCGTTGGGCTCGACGCGATAGCGATAACGCTTCTCGCCGTCCTCCTCGAATTCGCCTTTGGGTTCGGCGATGTTGGCGCGGAACCCCACCACTTCACGCTTGACCAGCACGTTGAGGCCGTCGCCGTTGGACAGCGGCTCGTGCGTCACGACCTGCATGTCACGCTTGGCGACTTTCTCGACCACCCCCACCGGCAGACCGGTGAAGGTCGGCGAGTCAAAGGCGCCGATATCGATCTTGCGGTCAGTGACGAAATAATCGGTGCTGCCACGGTGGAAGGTTTTTTCCGGGTCGGGCAGGAAGAAGTGCGCGGTGCGGCCGCTGGAGGCTCGGGCCAGGTCCGGACGGTTTTCGAGCACGGCGTCGAGGCGCTGGCGGTAGTAGGCGGTGATGTTTTTCACATAGCCCATGTCCTTGTAGCGGCCCTCGATCTTGAACGAACGCACGCCGGCCTCGACCAAGGCGCGGATGTTGGCGCTCTGGTTGTTGTCCTTCATCGACAGCAGGTGCTTTTCGTAAGCGATCACCCCGCCCTTTTCGTCCTTGAGGGTGTACGGCAGACGGCAGGCCTGGGAGCAGTCGCCACGGTTGGCGCTGCGCCCGGTTTGCGCGTGGGAAATGTTGCACTGACCGGAAAACGCCACGCACAACGCGCCATGGATAAAGAACTCGATGGCCGCGTCGGTTTCGTCGGCGATGGCGCGGATCTCCTGGAGATTCAGCTCGCGGGCCAGCACCAGTTGCGAGAAGCCGGCCTGATCGAGGAACTTGGCCCGCTCCAGAGTGCGGATGTCGGTCTGGGTACTGGCGTGCAGTTCGATCGGCGGAATGTCCAGCTCCATCACACCCAGGTCCTGGACGATCAGCGCATCGACGCCGGCGTCGTACAACTGGTGGATCAGCTTGCGGGCCGGCTCCAGTTCGTTGTCGTGCAGGATGGTATTGATGGTGGTGAACACCCGGGCGTGGTAGCGACGGGCGAATTCCACCAGTTCGGCGATATCGCTCACTTCGTTGCAAGCGTTGTGGCGGGCGCCGAAGCTCGGGCCACCGATGTAGATGGCATCGGCGCCATGCAGGATGGCCTCGCGGGCGATGGCGACATCGCGGGCAGGGCTGAGCAATTCCAGGTGATGTTTGGGCAAAGACATAATTTTTTTAGTCAGGCTTGTCACGGTCGAGGCGTGCATTGTAGCGGTGAAACGCCTGACCGGCACCCGTATGCTGCCGGGTGGTGGCCTTGGGCAGATCTGCCCTGCCTGAATCCTTGTAGGAGCGAGCTTGCTCGCGATGGACGTTAACGATGACGCGGGCATTCTGCATGCACGCGTCGCCCTTGTGTTCATCGCGAGCAAGCTCGCTCCTACAGGATTGTGTGTGTCGCGGCTATCAGCCCTTGGCCGCCATCGCGGTCACTTCCACACGCATGCCTTCCACCGCCAACGCGGCAACCCCGACAGCGGCGCGCACCGGCCATGGCTTGGCGAAGTAGCGCTTGTAGACCTCATTGAACGCAGCGCGGTCGGCCATGTCGGTGAGGTAGATGGTCAGGTGCATCACGCGGTCCATGGAACTGCCGGCACGCTCCAGCGCGACCTTCAGTGCTTGCAGGGTGCATTCGCTTTGCAGGGTGATGTCGCCCAGTTCCAGGCTGCCGTCGGCGCGGGTGGGGATCTGGGTGGAGACCAGCACACCGCCGAAACCGACGACGTCGGAGGAAATCGAATCCGCATCGGGATCGGGGGTAAAGGTCAGGTCGTGGTTTGCCATGAGGACTCTCTTGCTTGAAGTGATGAGGCTGGCGCCTTGTGCGCGGCCAGTTTACAGGGCCATTGGCGGTCCGTCGCTAATCCAGCCCGGACGGCTGCTCGTGGCCCAGCCTCATGGCCTGCCGACGACTGCACCGTACCGGCTGGATCGTTTCTGAGGCCCCCGATCGAGCCACACCCGGGTCATTGCAAGGGCGAGAACGTCGCGGGCAGGTAGCGCTCGCGCTCCGCGTGCCTCAGGTGTTCGTCGGCGTAGCCACGCAGCACGGCAATCTGGTTCAACTGACCGATTTCCGAGGCCCAGCAGCCCATCAACACCCCGCCGACTTCCGGCTTCGCCCATTCTGCCTCGATGCGTACCAGCGCATCAGTCACTGTGCGCACCCGCACGGTAAAAGTGATCCGTTCAAATAAACGCATAACGACTCCGCCCACCGGCCATTATCGGCCCAGCCGATTCAAACCTGCGAATTATCGATTTGTGCAGCCGTCCGTGGACCGCGAGCATGGCGTCACTTCCAACAACAAAAACAAGGACCCGCCATGACCGCCCGATTTCACAATCCAGTGGATACCCGTTTCGGCTGGGGCAGCCTGCAAGAGCTTGCCGCCATCACCGAACACCAGAACGTTGCCGTCGTGACCTTTCCCGAAGCCCGTGGCCTGGGGCTGGTGGATCGCCTTCAAGCGCTGCTGGGCGAACGCCTGGTCTACGTGATCGAAGATGTCCAGCCCAACCCCGATGTCGCGCAACTTCGCGCGACCTATGAACGCTTCTGGCAAGAGGCCGGCGAATGCCACGCCGTGATTGCCGTCGGTGGCGGCAGTGCGATCGACACTGCCAAGGCGCTGATTGTCGGCACCGAATCAGGTCGCTTCGATGAGCTGCTGGCCTTGCTGGCCAGCGGTAAACCCTTCGTTCCGGTTCGCAGTAAACAGCTGATCGCAGCCCCGACCACGGCAGGCACCGGCAGTGAAGTCACGCCCTGGGCGACGATCTGGGACGCGGCCAATCACAAAAAATACTCGCTGCACCTGGACTGCACCTGGCCAAGTGTCGCCATCATCGATCCGCAACTGATGCTCACGGTGCCGGCCGGCGTCACCGTTTCCACCGGGCTGGACGCCTTGTCCCATGCGCTGGAATCGATCTGGAACATCAACGCCAACCCGCTTTCCGACACCTTCGCCATCTCTGCCATCGAGGACATCCTCGAATGCCTGCCCTTGCTGCGGCGTGACCTGTCCAGCCAGGAACTGCGCTCACGGATGGCCCTGGCCGCACTCAAGGCCGGCATGGCGTTCTCCAACACCAAGACCGCACTGGCCCACTCCATCTCCTATGAGATGACCTTGCGCTACGGCCTGCCCCACGGCATCGCCTGCTCCTTCACCCTGCCACTGGTTTTGGGCCTTGCCTGGGGCCACGACGCAACGCGCGACAAGACCCTGCAACGGGTTTTCGGGTCAGATCTGGATAAAGCCCAGGCCCGTTTGCGCGCCTTCCTGCACAGCCTGGAGGTGAAAACCGAGTTCGCCGACTATGGCGTGACGGCCGAAGAGGCCCAGACCATGATCGATTTCGCCCTGCAGGGCGCACGCGGCAAGAACTTCATCGGCGCACGAGCGGCCTAGGGCTCGCCAGCCCCCAAAGACACTACACTGCCAGCGGCGTAACGAGCCGCGACGATTTCCTGCCGCACCTGAAAAAGAGTGCACCCTGCGATGCAACTCGCAGGGACCGAACAAGAATAAGGAAAAGATCATGAATCGTGCCCAAGCCATGCCAGGTCTCGCCGTACATACCGCATCGTTTCGCGTCGCCCAGTGGCGCATGCTGCTGGCAGCCATGTTTTGCTATCTGTTTTTCTATACCGGGCGACAAACGTTCGGTTTCGCCATTCCCGGTATCCAGGCCGAGTTCGGCTTTACCAAAGAGCACCTTGGCTGGGCATCGGCCGCCATGCTCTGGGCCTACGCCATTGGCCAGGCCATCAACGGCAACCTCGCCGACAAGTTCGGTGGTCGACGCATCATGACCCTGGGCGCCGTGCTGTCCTGTGGCGCCAACTGGGTGACCAGTTTCGCCAGCGGTTTTGCCGGGCTGATCCTGCCCTGGGGCATCAATGGCTACTTCCAGGCATTGGGCTGGGCACCGGGCAGCCGGCTGATCTCCAACTGGTGGAGCGCGGGCGAACGCGGCAAGGTCTACGGCTTTTATGTGTTCGCGGCCGGCTGCGCGTCGGTACTGTCCTACGTGACCTCGATCGTCGTGCTGGAAGTGATGCATCTGGAGTGGCGCTGGATCTTCCGCCTGCCCGTATTGCTCATGCTGGCCGGCGGCATCATCTTCTACCTGGTGGCCCGCGAGCGTCCGCAGGACATGGGTTTCGAACCGCCTGCCGACACGGGCGTGGCCAACGCCGAGGACAAAGGCCATGAAGTGGCCCATGGCGAAGTCGAAACGTCCGCGCAGCGTTACAAAGCCGTTCTGAAAAACTTTCGCCTGATCATCGCCGCTGTATCCCTGGGTTTCCAGAACGCCGCCCGCTACGGTTTGATCGTCTGGGTGCCGGTGCACTTCCTGGGCGCCAACTGGAAGACCGGCGACAGCATGATCGATCCGAAGTGGATCACCGTGGCCCTTCCCGTCGGCATGGCCATAGGTGCACTGAGTAACGGCTGGATCTCGGACAAACTGTTCGGCTCCAAACGCTATCTGGCGATCATGCTCTACATGTTCCTCGGTGCAGCGACCAGCTTGTGGATGTGGACCCTTGCCCCCCACAGCGCGACCGGTCTGGTGGCGTTGTTTCTCTGCGGCTTCTTCGTGTACGGCCCCGCCTCCAGCTTCTGGGCGCTATGCCCGGACCTGGTCGGCGCCAAACGCGCCGGCACCGCGACCGGTGTGATGAACTTCTCGTCCTACCTGTTCGCCGGCCTGGCGGAACCGCTGATCGGCAGTATGCTCGACAGTACCGGCAACACCTCGCTGATCTTCATCGTGGTCACCGCGGCTTGTCTGTGCAGCGCGTCGGTGGCGCTGTTCATCAGGCGCTGATGGCCCGGCTGGACAGATTGAATCAACGGCAGCGGCTCAGGAACAGGATCGTCTATGTACCAGTACCACAAGTGGCTACGTTCATTTCATGCCGTGGCCAAGACTGGCAGCTTCACCCTCGCCGCCGAGTATTTGAGCGTCGGCCAGCCCACGGTCAGTGAGCAGGTCAATGCCCTGGAAAAGAAGTTTTCCGTGGAGCTGTTCCATCGCCGCGGCCGCTTTATCGAAATGAGTGCCGCCGGGCACCAGCTCTACGCGATCACCCAGGGCCTGTTCGGCCAGGAGGATGAAGCCGTGCAATTGCTGCAAAGTTTCAAGCAACGCAAGACCGGCATGTTGCGCCTGGGCGCGGTGTCACCGCCGATTGCCATGAACCTGACCTACGAACTGATGCAACGGCATCCCGACATCGAGCTGGAAACCTCGTTCTCCCCGGAAAAAGAGACCCTGGATCGCCTGTTCAACTTCGATATCGATGTGGCGATCCTGGCCCTGTCCGAATTCGACCAGCGTTTTGACACGCAGCTTTACCGACGCTACCCGATCATTGCCGTGGTGCGTGACGACCATCCATGGGCCCGGCAGAAAGAAGTGCATGTCGAGCAGATCAGCGAAGAGAAATGGGTACTGCGGGAAAAAAGCTCCCGCACTCGTCAACTGGTGGAGGAAAGCTGCAAGCACCTGGGCGTCGCACTGAACTGCGTCATGCAGTTGAACAGCCGCGAGGCCATCGTGCATGCCATCGCCAAGGGCATCGGCATCGGTTTCGTCTCGGCGGTCGAATACGCTGAAACGCCCGGTACCAAACCGATCACCTTCGTCAATCACCCGTTTTCCATCGACTACCACCTGTGCTGCCTGGGCATTCGCCGAAATCGGCCAATGATCGCGGAACTGTTCGACTCGAGCCCGACACCGACCACCTGATTTTGCCTCACCCTTGAGCAATCCATAGGTCTACTTCCTGGCGACAGGAGGGACGGCCTGCCCACAACAAAAAATGGAGCAATACCATGAACTACCAACAACCGACCCAACTGCAAGCCGTGGTCCTGGACTGGGCCGGCACCGTCGTCGATTTCGGCTCCTTCGCCCCCACGCAGATTTTCGTCGAGGCCTTTGCCGAGTTCGGCGTCGCCGTTTCGCTGGAAGAAGCTCGGGGGCCGATGGGCATGGGCAAGTGGGATCACATCCGCACCCTGTGCAATCAACCGCAGATCGCTGAACGCTACCGTGCGGTGTTTGATCGCCTGCCGACCGATGACGATGTCACCGCACTGTACGAACGGTTCATGCCGCTGCAGATCGAGAAAATTGCCCTGCACTCGGCCCTGATTCCCGGCGCGCTTAACACCATCGAAGCCTTGCGCGACAAAGGCCTGAAAATCGGTTCCTGTTCCGGTTACCCGACCGTGGTCATGGAAAAAGTGGTCGAACTGGCGCGACACAATGGCTACGTGGCGGACCATGTGGTGGCCACCGACGAGGTGCCGAACGGCCGCCCCTACCCGGCCCAGGCCTTGGCCAACGTGATTGCCCTGGGGATCAGCGACGTCGCCGCCTGCGTCAAGGTCGACGACACCTGGCCCGGCATTCTCGAAGGCCGGGCCGCCGGAATGTGGACGGTGGCGCTGACCTGTTCGGGCAATGCCCTGGGCTTGACCTACGAGCAATACAAGGCCCTGCCCTCCGACCGGCTGGACAGCGAACGGGCGCGTATCGTCAAGATGTTCGAAGGCTCCCGCCCGCACTACCTGATCGACACCATCGTCGATCTGCCGGCGGTTATCGAAGACATCAATGCGCGACTGGCGCGAGGTGAAACGCCGCAAGGGTCCTGAGCTGATTCAGGCATCGAGCGGCCGTCCCGTGGGCGGCCGCCTCACTTGAAAAAATCACTCGGCGTCTTGCCGAACTGTTTCTTGAACATGGTCGTGAACGCGCTCGGGCTGTCGTATCCCAGCTCCCCGGCGATGTCGATGATCTTCTCCCCCACGGCGATTCGTTCCAGCGCCAGCAGCAGTCGTGCTTGCTGGCGCCATTGGCCGAAGGTCATGCCGGTTTCCTTGCGGAACCTGCGCTGGATGGTTTTGGCGTCGAGGCTCAAGCGGGCGCTCCAGTCCGACAGGGTCGAGCCATCCCCGGGATTACGCTGCAGCGCAGTGCAGATCAGGTTGATCCGTGGATCGGTGGGCTGAGGCAGGTTCAACGGCAAGGTCGGCAGGATCGTCAGTTCATCCAGAATCAGCCGCAGCACCCGGGCTTCCCGCGAGTCCGGATCGCAGTAGAAATCGAAATCGACCGAGACCTTGATCAGCTCACTCAACAATGCGGACACACTCACGGCCCGGGTTTCGGTGGGCAGATCCAGGCTCGCGTCGGGGTGCACGAACACGCTGCGCATCTTGATCGGCCCCACACAGCGAATCGAGTGCACTTCTCCACTTGGCATCCAGATGCCGCGGCTCGGCGGTACGGTCCATTGGCTGCTTGCGGCGTGCACCACCATCACACCTTCGATGGCATAGATCAGTTGATGCTTCTCGTGGGAGTGCGGCTGGATAAACCAGTTTTCCGGGTAATCGGTCGCGCTGCTGCGAACGTCCCAGTCGCCTTGGTCGATGTCCGCGAGAAATTTATCCAGTGGTTTGATCATGACGACCTTTTTGCGATAGTCGATGCCCGATCTACGCGAGACGGGCGATTTCAAGGCCCATAGGATAACGCCGAACCCTGAAATTGACTGCTTCGCAGTTAGCGTTTATCCGGAAGATCGCCCATGTCGACCACCACCCTCAGTTCACCCTCACCCACAGCTTCGGTGGCCAGCCAGGCCAGCCCGCTGGTTATGCGCGTCATTGGCGCCTGTGCGCTGGCGCACCTGATCAACGACCTGATCCAGGCCGTGCTGCCGTCGATCTATCCGATGCTCAAGGCGAGTTATGGCTTGAGTTTCACCCAGGTCGGGCTGATCACCCTGACCTTCCAGCTCACCGCTTCACTGCTGCAACCGTGGATCGGTTTCTACACCGACCGTCACCCCAAGCCGTGGCTGCTGCCGGCCGGCATGGTCTGCACCCTGATCGGGATTCTGATGCTGTCGATGGTCGCCAGCTTCCCGGCGATTCTCGTGGCCTCGGCGCTGGTGGGGGTTGGCTCGTCGACCTTTCACCCTGAGACCTCACGGGTGGCGCGGCTGGCCTCGGGCGGTCGCTATGGCCTGGCACAGTCGACCTTTCAGGTCGGTGGCAATGCCGGTAGCGCCTTCGGCCCATTACTGGCCGCCGCGATCATCATTCCCTATGGCCAGGGCAACGTCGCCTGGTTCGGCCTGTTCGCGGTGTTCGCCATCTTCGTGCAATACGGCCTGAGCCGCTGGTACCGCCATCACCTGAACCTGTTCAAGCTCAAGCAAGGCGGCAAGGCCACCCACGGTCTGTCCAAACGGCGGGTGACCTTCGCCCTGGTGGTGCTGGCGTTACTGGTGTTCTCCAAATACTTCTACATGGCCAGCTTCACCAGTTACTTCACCTTCTACCTGATCGAGAAATTCGACCTGTCGGTGGCCAGTTCGCAGCTGTACCTGTTCCTGTTCCTCGGCGCCGTCGCGGCGGGCACCTTCTTTGGTGGCCCGATCGGTGACCGGATCGGTCGCAAGCAGGTGATCTGGTTCTCGATCCTCGGCGCCGCGCCCTTCACCCTCGCCCTGCCCTACGTCGACCTGTTCTGGACCGGCGTGCTGAGCATGATCATCGGCTTCATCCTCGCCTCGGCATTCTCGGCCATCGTGGTCTTCGCCCAGGAACTGGTGCCCGGCAACGTCGGCATGATCGCCGGGGTGTTCTTCGGGCTGATGTTCGGTTTTGGCGGGATCGGTGCCGCGCTGCTGGGGCACCTGGCGGATATCCATGGCATCGAGTACGTCTACACCTTGTGCTCGTTCCTTCCGCTGTTGGGAATTCTGACCATACTGTTGCCGTCTACTGGACAACGCTCGTCGGGAGCGTGAACAGCCATCAGGAGGAACCCCCATGAAAATCGTAGTCACCAGCGTGCTCGTCGATGATCAGGCCAAGGCGCTTGCTTTCTACCGGGATGTGCTCGGTTTTGAACTCAAGCACGATATCCCCATGGGCGAACATCGCTGGCTGACGCTGACATCCCCAGGCGATCCCGATGGCGTCGAGTTGCTGCTGGAGCCCAATGCCCACAGCGCGGCAAAGACGTTCCAGAGCGCGATCAAGCAGGACGGTATTCCCTGCACCTTTTTCGGTGTCGAAGACGTGCACGCCGAGTATGCCCGGCTCAGCGCCGCCGGCGTGCAATTCACCCGCCCGCCGACGGTGATGGGGCCGGTCACCCTGGCGGTACTGGACGACACCTGCGGCAACCTCATCCAGATTGTCCAGCACCACTCAACCGCCTGATCATTTCTGCTACCCGCCCTGTAGCACTCGGTAACACCCGGCCCCACTGCGGTGCGTCTTTTAAACGCCATACCGTGCGCCACCCCGCTCCATACGGGGGCCACCTGCCATGGCGTACTTTGTGCATCCACACAGGCCATCCTCTTCTGCCTGTAGTCGCCATGCGCCCCAAGGAACTGAAACTCTGGACCACCGGAGTCGCCCACCTGCTCGACCTGCCTGCCGGGCATGGACGGCTGTCTGGGTTGAGCCACTGGATCCGGCAAATCTGCCCGGTCGATCATTTCGTGTTGTTTGTCTACGAAGGCAATCACCGGCCACTGGCGTTGTTCGATACGTTCTCGGCGGACAAGCGCGCGGTGTATGTCGACGACTATCAGTGCGGGCCTTACCTGCTCGATCCGTTCTACCTGGCCTGCACACGCGGGCAGGCGCCCGGGCTGTGGCGTTTGCGCCAGTTCGCCCCCGACCACTTCTACCTCGGCGAGTACTTCCTGACCTATTACCAGCAAACCGGACTGGCCGAGGAAGTGGCGTTCTTCGTCGACCTCGGTGGCGGTGCCACGGCGGTGTTGTCGTTGATGCGATCCAGCGCCAGTTGCGCGTTCAGCCGTGACGAAATGCAATTGGTCGAGTGCGCGCAAGCGGTGGTCGAGCAAGTCATCAATGAAGCCTGGCGCTTGCGTCAGGCCCAGCAACCGCGCCCGGCACAGGACCTGGACTTCAAGATCCGCGAAGCTTTCGACCACTTCGGCGCGCACATCCTCACCGGGCGCGAGCAGGAAATCGTTCAACTGTTGCTGCGCGGTCACTCCAGCGCCTCGGTGGCCGAACAACTGAACATCAGCCCCGGCACGGTGAAGATTCACCGCAAGAACATCTACGCCAAGCTCGGCATTGGCAGCCAGTCGGAATTGCTCGGGTTGTTTATACGGGAGTTGACGGAAGATCCCTTGCAGGCCCCCGGCCTCAGGCTGCAAGCCTGAGACCTGTCAGTCAACAGAAAAACCCTGTAGGAGCGAGCCTGCTCGCGATGGCGTCAGTACGGCCAACATCCCTGTTTCTGATACACCGCCATCGCGAGCAGGCTCACTCCTACAGGTTTATCGGTGTTCTGGAGAGTATGGTCACGGCGGATCAAGCTGATCCAGCGCCCGGTTCACCGCCAGCTCCCCCAGCATGATCACCTGCGCAATCCCCAACAGCGCATTGCGGCTCGTCCCCTCCAGATGATCCACCAGATCGTTGGCCATGACATTGGCCGACGCCAGCGATTCACACGCGTGCACCAGCAAGGTTTCGATATTGAGTTCAGGATTGACGATAAACATGGAACTGGGCTTGCGCGGCGTCGCCATGATGCTGGGGTCGAGGTTGAGATCGAGGCTTTCGTATGGAGATGCCGGATCAGTGTCCGGTGGGTTGGGTGTGACCTTGAACATAGTGAAACTCCTCGCATCGTAAAAAGGAGCCATCACTCTCACGCTACCAAACGTAGGGTGGTGGCCATACGCAGGTTGGTAGACCGGGATGCAAGGAGACCGGCGCGCCCGAAGGCACCCTGTGCATGGCCACCATAAAGCAGAGTAGAAAAACGCTGCAGATGATGACGCTTTGCACCTCACATAGCCGGGCTACCAAACCCGATCACTGTTGTTTTCCAGCGACCGGCCAACGATAAAACCCAACCCCAAGGCGCACAAGCCGGCGGATTCTGGCGTACCTGTAGGCAACGACGCAAGGTGCTGTAGCTTGCTGGAAGTAACGCTGACAGCGCTTAAACATACATATCTCAGCCCTGAGTTTACATGGCCTACCTACGTTGAAATTCCTAGGACTGCAGAGGAAATATCTGACGTATTTTTAAGGTTGGCGGCCGAAAGCATGAGGTTTAACTTGGCCGCTCTGATCAGGGATAACGATTTCTCGCCTGATGCAGGCGTTCTTTCAGGCATTTAGGGTGAAACGATTACATGCGCGAGACAAGGATCGACAAAGGCAATTACCCGGCTGGCGACATTTGGCGTTATGATCGCGTCAAATGTCGCATGGAGGTAATCGATATGCCCGCCGTCAAAAATGAAGTCGTAGGAACGGAGACAAAGCGTGTCGCCCGCAAGCCTACCGAAGTGCTGCTACATGGCCGTAGTGGCGATACGCGCATGTTGATCATTCGATACACACAGGAAGGCTTTGATCTGAGCGACGTCAGGGACATGATTTCCATATCCGGTCTATACATGGAGCACGACCTTGTTCAGCGCATTACCGGGAAATCCCTCAGAACCGTGCAGCGCTTGGCAAAGGAGACGCAACCGGTTCGGCTGAACCAGCAACAAAGCACTGTCGCCTTTCAATATGCGCAAGTACTTGAGCACGCCATCAATGTGTTTGGCGATCAGCCGTTGGCTGAGGACTGGCTGAAGAAACCCTGCAAGTATCTGGAGGGTCATATTCCGCTGGAACTGATCGACAACTCGCTGGGTTTCCAGGTGGTAGAGGACTACCTGACCAGAATTGAACACGGGGTTTATCAATGAATCCTTTGCCTTGGGATGGGAAGTGGCACGCCTGGCGTCTGGATCGTGCAGTTTTCAAGGATTCATGGGATAGCGGCATTGGTGCGCAACAATCCGGCGGCCGATGGAATCCTCCTGGCCGCCGGGTTATTTACGCTTCGGCCGACCCGGCTACGGCGATTTTAGAGGTCGCCACCCACGCAGGCTTCGATACGCTCGACAGGGTGCCTTATGTGCTGACGTGTTTCGAAGTGCTGGATTCGAATGTCATCAAAGTTGTTCAACCTGAAGATGTACCGAACCCTAACTGGCTAATCCCATCTGAACTTTCGCCCAATCAACAGCATTTCGCTGATGAGCTACTGGCCGAACACCCGTTCGTGCTTATCCCGTCCGCAGTTACCCGCCACTCTTGGAACCTACTCGTTAGCTGTGATTTGGCGGCGGATCAATTCAAGCTTGTTTCGCAGGAGCGTTTTGGACTGGATACCCGCTTACTGAAATGAATGAGAATGTCGAACTTGCCCACCAGAACCTCAAATGCAGCCTGTCGCGTGTGATCTCTACGCTGCACACCTACTGAACACCTGCTCCACCCCCCTCCTATCCCCGAAGGGATATATACACCGCAAAACCCCGATTGCTAGTTTGGCCCCCGACGCACTGATTCATCACTGCAAGGGAGCCCGTCTCGTGAACAACACCCCGCCAAGCGATATCGAATTCTGCAATGTGGTCAAACGCTATGGCGAGGTGCAGGCCGTCAGCGGTCTGGATTTCGCGGTGCGGCGTGGCTCGTTTCATTCCTTTCTCGGCGGTTCGGGCTGCGGCAAGACCACCACCCTGCGCATGATCGCCGGCTTCGAGCAGCCCACCAGCGGTGAGGTCCGTCTGGCCGGCAAGAGCGTGGCCGGTGTGCCGGCCTTCGAGCGGCCGGTGAACATGGTGTTCCAGCATTACGCGTTGTTCCCGCATCTGACCGTGGCGCAGAACATTGCCTACGGCCTGCGTTATCGCAATCCACGCCCGGACAAAAAACAACAACTGCGCATGGCCGATGAAGCGCTGGAGATGGTGCGTCTGAGCGGCTTTGGCCAGCGCAAGCCGAGTGAATTGTCCGGCGGCCAGCAACAGCGTGTCGCCCTCGCCCGCGCCTTGGTCAACAAGCCGACAGTGTTGCTGCTCGACGAGCCGCTGGCCGCGCTGGACCGCAAGCTGCGCAAGGAGATGCAGTCGGAATTGCTGCGTCTGCAACGGGAGGTCGGCATCACCTTCGTGCTGGTCACCCACGATCAGGAAGAAGCCCTGTCGATGAGCGACAGCATCAGCGTGATGCACAACGGTTCGATCATCCAGACCGCCACCCCGGAACAGCTCTACGAAGCCCCGGCCAGCCGTTACGTGGCCGACTTTATCGGCGAGTCCAACCTGTTCGACGGCACCGTGCGCCAGCTCAACGGCAACTCGGTGGTGCTGCGTACCGAGCAGGGGCTGGAGCTGACCAGCCCCCTCACCCCCACCGGCAAAGGCCTGAGCGCCAATGCCGCCGGTTGCATTGCGGTGCGCCCGGAACTGATCAGCATCGCCGGCGCCAACGCCGAGATGGCCCGGGAAGTGAAGCTGCAAGGCAGTGTCGAGGACCGCATCTACCTGGGCAATTGCACCGAATACCGCGTGCGCACCCAGGCCTTCGGCGTGGTCTGCGTGCGGGTGCCGCGCCAGCAGGATCACGGCGCCAATGCATTCGAACACGGCGCAGCGGTTCGCGTCGGCTGGGATCACGCCAATGGGTTGGCCATGGCGTTGTAAATCATCGATTCGTTTCATCAACCGGATGTGGAGCGTGCTATGGACCAGAAGACTTTTATAAAAACCCTGCGCAGCTGGCAGAACGGCTCGATCAGTCGTCGCGATTTCCTTGGCCGCACCGGCCTGGGGATCGCCGCCGCCGTGGTCGCCACCCACATGCCCGGCCTGCTGACCTCCACCGCCGAGGCTGCCGAGCAAACCAAGCTGGGTGATCGCCTGTCGCTGGCGACCTGGCCGAACTACCACAGCCAGGAAAACCTCGACGCTTTCGCCAAGACCACTGGCGCCCGGGTGTCGATGAGCGTGTTCGGTTCCAACGAAGAAATGCTCGCCAAACTGCAGGCCGGCGGCAGTGGCTGGGACGTGCTGGTGCCGACCAACTACACCATCAGCACCTACGTCGGCCTGGGCCTGATCGAGCCGCTGGACCTGTCGCGCATTCCCAACTTCGACGCGTCGGCCTTCCAGCAGAAATTCATGGCCCAGGGCACGGTAGACGGCAAGGTCTATGCGGTGCCGAAGAACTGGGGCACCACCGGCATGCTCTACGACGCCGGAAAACTGAAAAGCGGCCCCGCCAGCTGGAAGGAATTCTGGGCCGCCGCCCAAGGCCCGGCCAGTGGCCGCACGATCGTTCACGACTACCAGTTGACCGCCATCGGCAACGCGCTGAAAAGCTTCGGCTACAGCTTCAACTCCCTGGACCCGAAAGAACTGGCCGACGCGGAAAAACTGCTGATCGAGACCAAGCCGCACCTGTTCGCGATCAGCTCCGACATCCAGCCATCGATGCGCAGCGGCGATGCCTGGCTGGCGATGTCCTGGACCGGCGACGCCTCGCAATTGCACCGCGACAACGCGCAAATGCAGTTCGAACTGGGCAAGGAAGGTGGCGAGTTGTGGAGTGATTTCTTCGCGATTCCTAAAAGCTCGGAGCACAAGGACGCCGCCTACGCCTTCATCAACTACCTGCTCGATCCGCAGCACAACAAGCTGGAAGTGCTGAGCCACGGCTACCCGAGTGGCGACAAACGTGTCGACGCGCTGCTGCCGGTGGCGATGCTCGACGATCCGATCATGTACCCGGCCGCCGAGGCCCTGAGCCCGCTGGAGTTCGGTGCCGCCGCGACGCTGACCAGCCCGGCGCGCGCCGAACTGATGGCGCGCTTCAAGTCCGCCTGATCGCCTGACCATGGCCAATGAGGAGTCACCCATGAATGCCGCCGCCCACCCGCAAACGGTGCAGCCGGGCCATGCCCTGCCGGTCGAGGTTCGCCAACGGCGCAGCCTCGGCCGGCGCATCACCCTGCTGATGCTCTTGCCTTCGACCCTGTGGTTCCTGCTGCTGTTGTTGATGCCGCTGGTGATCATCCTGGTCTTCAGCTTCGGCGAGCGCAGCGCCGTGGGCGGGTACGCCGGTGGCTTCACCCTGGCCAACTACCTGAACCTCGGCTCTCGCGGCGCGGCGTTCAGCAATACGCTGATGCTGGCGCCGCTGGGCACCCTGGTGTGCCTGGTGGCGGCTTATCCGCTGGCGTACTTTCTGGCGGTCAAGGTCACGAGGAACCGTTCGCTGTTGCTGACCCTGGTGATCGTGCCGTTCTGGACCAGCTTCCTGATCCGCACCTACGCGTGGATTTTCATCCTCAGCGGCAAGGGCATTCCGGCGCTGCTGGCCAGCCTGGGGCTTGAGGATGTGCGGCTGATCAACACACCATGGGCGGTGCTGATCGGCATCGTCTACGGCTACCTGCCGCTGATGGTGTTCCCGATCTACGTCAGCCTGGAAAAACTCGACAAGCGCCTGCTCGAAGCGTCCGCCGACCTCGGTGCCAGCGCCTTCGAAAGCTTTCGCCGGATCACCCTGCCGTTGTCCGCGCCGGGGATCATCACCGGGGTGATGCTAGTGTTCATCCTGTTGATGGGCGAGTTCCTGATCCCGGCCATTCTCGGTGGCGGCAAGGTGTTCTTTGTCGGCAACGCGCTGGTCGACCTGTTCCTGCAATCGCGCAACTGGCCATTCGGCAGTGCGCTGGCCATGACGCTGGTGGCGATGATGCTGCTGATTATCGGCGTGTACCTGAAACTGGTGGCGCGCTACGGCGGCCGCCCTGCCGACGGAGGCCTGTGACATGTGGCTGCGCAGCTATTCGACCTCGCTGTACCTGTTCCTCTACGCGCCGATTGCCTTGATCGTGCTGTTCAGCTTCAACGCCGGGCGCAGCGGCCTGGCGTTCCAGTGCTGTTCGGTGCAATGGTTCGGCACCGCGTTCGGCAACCCGTTCATCATGGAAGCCCTGGGCAACAGCGCGCTGATCGCTTTCAGTTCAGCAGTGATTGCCACGCTGTTCGGCACCCTGGCGGTGTTCGGCCTGCAGCGCTGCGGCGCCAAAGTACGCCTGCTGTTCGATGCCCTGACCTACTGCGCGATCATCGTCCCGGGCATCGTCATCGGCATCTCGACGCTGATCGCCTTCATCAGCCTGTTCGACCTGATCAACCCGCTGCTGGCGAGCTGGCTGCCGACTGTGCCGAAGCTGAACATGGGCTTCTTTACGGTGATCGCCGCGCATTCGTTGTTCACCATGGCCCTGGTGATGGTGATCGTGCGCAGCCGCGTCGATTCGCTGGACAAGGCCTTGCTGGAAGCGTCGGCGGACCTGTACGCGCCACCGATGGACACCTTCTGGCGCGTGACCCTGCCGCAGATCAGCCCGGCGATCATGGCCGGGTTCCTGCTGGCCTTCACCTTCAGCTTCGACGATTTCATCATCGCCTTCTTCGTCGCCGGCTCGGAAACGACGCTGCCGATCTACATCTTTTCTTCCATCCGCCGCGGCGTGACGCCGGAGATCAACGCGATCTCCACGGTGATCATCTGTGTGTCGCTGGCTTTGCTGTTCACTTCCCGCCATCTGCAAAACCGCCGTACCGGCGTTCAGGAGTCGCACCATGCGTGATCAGCTCTACATCAACGGCGAATGGGTCAGCCCGGACCTTGGCGGCTATCTGGATGTGATCGACCCGGCTACCGAACAGGCCTTCCACCGCGTGGCGGCAGGCACCGAAGAAGACGTCGACCACGCCGTGCGTGCGGCCCGGCGCGCCTTCGACAATGGCTGGGGCCAGACCAGCGGCGCCGAGCGCGGGCAGTGGCTGGAGGCGCTGGCCGATGAACTGGAAAGTGGCCAGCAGGCGCTGGCGGAACTGGAAGTACGCGACAACGGCAAACCCTTGCCCGAAGCGCAGTGGGACATTGGCGACGCGATTGGTTGCTTGCGTTACTACGCCGGTCTGGCCCGCGATCTGGACCAGCAACAGGACCAACCGCTGGCCTTGCCGGATGAGCGTTTTCGCTGTCGCCTGCGCCACGAGCCGATTGGCGTGGCCGGGCAGATCATTCCCTGGAACTACCCGCTGCTGATGGCCGCGTGGAAGGTCGCGCCAGCCTTGGCCGCCGGGGCCACAGTGGTGTTGAAGCCGTCCGAGCTGACGCCGCTGACCGCCCTGGAACTGGCGGCCGCCGCCGATCGTATCGGCTTGCCCGCCGGGGTGTTGAACCTGGTCACCGGCCTCGGCGCCGATGCCGGCAGCCCGCTCACCGAGCATCCGGGGGTGGACAAGCTGGCCTTCACCGGCAGCGTGCCCACCGGGGCGAAAATCATGTCGGCGGCGGCGCGGGACATCAAGAACATCAGCCTGGAACTGGGGGGCAAGTCTGCGTTCATCGTGTTCGACGACGCCGATGTCGACGCCGCCGTGGAGTGGATTCTGTTCGGGATTTTCTGGAACCAGGGCCAGGTATGCAGCGCGACTTCACGCCTGCTGGTGCAGGAAGCCATCGCCCCGCGCCTGATCGAACGGCTGGTGGAAGAAACCCGCAAGATCAGCATTGGCCCGGGCATGCAGCCCGGCGTGCTGCTCGGGCCGCTGGTCAGCCAGGGCCAGTACGACAAGGTGCTCGGCTTCATCGACCAGGGCCTGGCCAGCGGCGCCCGTTTGCTCACCGGCGGACGGCGTCCGGCGCATCTGGCCGAAGGGTATTTCATCGAGCCGGCAATCTTCGACGAACCGGGGCACAGCAGCATTCTGTGGCGTGAAGAAGTGTTCGGCCCGGTGCTGTGCATCAAGCGCTTCAAGACCGAAGAGCAGGCGCTGCAAATGGCCAACGCCAGCCGCTTCGGCCTGGCCGCCGCCGTGATGAGCGCTGACTTGCAGCGCACCGCCCGGGTCGCCAACCAATTGCGCGCCGGCATCGTCTGGGTCAACTGCTCGCAACCGACCTTCGTCGAAGCGCCCTGGGGCGGCATGAAACACAGCGGCATCGGCCGGGAACTGGGGCAATGGGGGTTGCACAATTATCTTGAGGTCAAGCAGGTGACTGAGTACATCAGTGACCAGCCTTGGGGGTGGTACTTGAAGTAAAAAAGTCAACTGTAGGAGCGAGCCTGCTCGCGATAGCGGTCTGTCTGCCAACATCCCTGTTGGATGTGCCGGCCTCTTCGCGAGCAGGCTCGCTCCCACAGGGATTGTGGCGGGCCGTGGGGTTAGCGTTCACTGAAGATCAAACTGTGGGAGCAGGCTTGTGACAACGGGTTATCCACGCGTAACTTGAATAACCCGCCCTTCAAGACACGCCGGAGTTGATCCATGCGCATCGCCTTGCTGTCCGACATGCACCTGTCCGTCAACGCGATCCCGTTTCCCGCCGTGGAAGCCGACATCGTCGTGCTTGCCGGGGACATCGCCCGGCCGGCCAAGGCCATCGAGTGGGCCATGGCGTGCCCGGTTCCGCTGCTGTATGTGGCGGGCAATCACGAGTTTTATGGTAGTGACCTGATCTCCACCTACGAGCAACTGAACAGCCTGGCGCAAGGCACGCAGATCCACGTTCTGGAACGCTCGGAGTACGTCCACGACGGCGTGCGTTTTCTCGGCTGCACCTTGTGGTCTGACTATCGCCTGCTCGACAGCCCGGATGATCGGGCGCTGGGCATCGATCTGGCGACCAATCTGATCCGTGACTTCAGCCACATCAGGATTGCCCCCGACTTCCCGGACCTGTTCACACCAGCCATTTCCCAGTGGGTGTTTCTGCAGACGGTCGCCTGGCTGGAGGACTGCTTCAGCCGCGACAGCAGCACGCCCACGGTGGTGGTCTCGCATTTCGCCCCGACACGGTCGAGCATCAGCCCGACCTTTGCCGGTTCGCCGATCAACTCAAGTTTTGTCTCGGACCTCAAAGCGCGGATCAAGGACTGGCAGCCGGCACTGTGGCTGCATGGCCATACCCATGGCAGCTTCGATTATCGGGTGGGCAACACCCGCGTGGTCTGCAACCCTCGAGGCTATGCCAAGAATGGCATCAATGAAAATCCTGATTTCAATGAGGCTTTCGTGATCAATCTGCAGATCTGAGGCAACTCCGAAATCAACAGTCTCCAGGCTCGCGCCTGATGCAACGCCAGCAACCCGCTACACTTTCCTCGCTCCGCCGCTGCACCGTAGCGGCCAAGACCCCTGACTTCTGATCTGGAGGTATCCCATGAGCGACAGCAGCGAACTCACCACCTTTACCGGCTGGGCCGCCACGGCAGCAGGCGCGCCACTGGAACGCTACAGCTACGACCCCGGTTCGCTGGGCAACGATGAGGTAGAAGTCGCCGTGGAATACTGCGGCGTCTGCCACTCCGACCAGTCGCTGATCGACAACGATTGGGGCATCAGCCACTACCCGTTCATCCCTGGCCACGAGGTGGTCGGCCGTATCGTGCGCCTGGGCGACCAGGTTCGCGGTCTGGAAATGGGGCAACGGGTGGGCATCGGTTGGTACAAGGGCAGTTGCATGCATTGCACGTCGTGCATCGAAGGCTCGCATAACCTGTGTCGCACCGTGCAACCGACCATCATCGGCAGCAACGGCGGCTTTGCCGACCGCATTCGTTCGCACTGGGCCTGGGCCCTGCCGATCCCGGCCGGGCTCGATCCGGCAATGGCCGGGCCGTTGTTCTGTGCAGGTTCCACCGTGTTCAATCCGCTGGTGGAGTTCGGCATCAAGCCCACCGACCGGGTCGGCGTGGTGGGCATCGGCGGTCTCGGTCACCTGGCGCTGCGTTTCCTCAACGCCTGGGGTTGCGAAGTCACGGCGTTCACCTCATCGCTGAGCAAGCAGGACGAAGCCAGGCGTCTGGGCGCGCACAAGGTGGTCGCCTCGACCGACACCGATGCGCTTAATGCCATTGCCGGCACCCTGGATTTCCTGCTGGTCACCGCCAACGCCAACCTCGACTGGACCGCCATGCTCGCCACCCTGCGCGGCAAGGGTCGCCTGCACTTTGTCGGCGTCGTGCCCGATGCCATACCGGTGCATGTGTTCAATCTGATTCCCCAGCAAAAAGTCTTGTCCGCCTCACCGGTCGGCTCACCCGCCAACACCGCGATGATGCTGGAGTTCTGCGCCCGCCATCAGATCCTGCCGCAGGTCGAGATGTTTCCCATGAGCCGCATCAACGAGGCCGTCGATCATTTGCGCAGTGGCAAGGCGCGCTACCGCGTGGTGCTGGACGCCAGTCAGTGACAGGCGACGAACGAAGACTGGTTTGGAAGTCACTTCATATTCGACTCAAACGCGGTCTCTTGTAGGAGCTGGCTTGCCAGCGATGGTCGTTAACGATAACGCACGTAAGCTGGATAAACGCGGCGCATTTGAGTCCATCGCCGGCAAGCCGGCTCCTACAAGTCCCCTCAGGGATTGGCTACCTGTACTGGTGCCGATGGCATGTGCGGGTCATTCCAGGTAAACCGATAGGCTCTACCGGCCTCTTGCGGCAGGCATTTGCCGTTGTCGGCATCCGCGCCCACGATCGACCAGTTCGCCCGGGCGTTTTCCCCCAGTTCACGGGCCGCTTCGGGCTTGAAGCACTGCCTGAGTACGTCATCCGGCACCAAAGCGTAGGCCTTGGGGTGTTCGCGCAGGTACAGCGCGGCCTTTTCGATGGTCGAATTGTCCATGCCGAAATGTACGATCGGCTGCCGGGCGAACAACCAGTGCCCCTCCTCCCAGTTGACCAGCACCAGATCGGCGCCCTGAGTCATGGTCGCCGCCTGGGTCATGAGCACCTGATCAACGTTGGTGCCGTCCTTGAGCGGTTCGATGAAACCACGGGCGAACCACAGCACGAACCAGGCCGCCGCCAGTGCCGGGAACACCCGACGCAAACCCGGGAGCCGTTTGAACCAGCGCTTGAGCAGCCACGGGATCAACGGCGCGGCGACCAGCACCAGCCCGGGCAGTGCCGGGTAGATGTACAACTTGCGCTTGCCCGTGCTGATGCAGAAGAACAGCACCACCAGCACCACCCAGCCGAGCAAGACCAACACCCGGCCGTCGCGTTTTTGTAGCTGACGGCGCCAGGCCGGCACCAGCCATGGCAACACCAGCACCAACGGCAGCCAGTACTGCGGAATCACGTTGGTGAAGAAATACCAGAACGGTTCGCGGTGATGCCACGCAGCGGCATAGCGGCCGGCGGTCTGACGCAGGAGGATCTCCCGCGCATAGGCCACTTCGTCTGCGCTGCCATCAACGATGATGGACAAGGCCAGGGGCAGCAGCCAGATCGCAATCGCCGCGAGCATCACTACTAACCCGAGCAACCACTTGCGTGCTTCACCGGGCATGGCCACCACACCAGGCCAGTCCTTGCGCATCCCATAGGCATAAGGAATCAGCAACAACGCCGGCAGAAAACCCACGCCTTTGGTGATCACGCCAATGCCCATGGCCGCGCAGCCGGCGTAAAACCAGCGCCATGCAGGTCCAAGTAGCAGGTGTCGCGCCAGACCGTACAGGCCCAGGGAGGTGAACAGAATCAACAAACTGTCGATCTGACCGGTGCGCAGAATGCTGTAGGTCTGGTACGTCGCCAGGTACAACAACGCGGCGTTGCGCCCGGTACGCTGGGTCCACAGGCGACGGCCCAGGTCATAGACCATCGCCGTGACCGTCACCGCCGAAAACAGTCCCGGGATATAAAGGGCGATGTTGGGCTTACCGGTCAGCCAGGTGAAGAACGCCACCGCCCACATGAAAATCGGCGGTTTGTCGCCGTAGATCTCGGCGGCCCGATGCGGGATCAGCCACGAGCCGTTCTGCAACATCTCCAGTGCGACACCGAGGAAACGTTCTTCATCCACATTCTGCGCCTGACGCAGGCCCATTCCCGCGCCGATCAGCAACAGGGCAAGCAGCATCACCCCCAGGCACTCGACCCTGGGCGACAACGATCTACGCATGGCTTATTCCTTTGCGCTTCTGCTTTTGGCAATCAATTGCAGGTTGCGAAAATAGACGAGGGAGCCAAAGGCCTGCCCAACGATGAACACCGGGTCCTGGCGGTATATGGCGTAGGCGAGCAACAAGGTGCTGCCGACGATGCTCAGGTACCAGAAGTTGGTCGGGATCACGCTGCGTTTCTTGTACTCGCTGTACAACCACTGCAAGACAAACCGCCCGGTAAAGGCAGCCTGCCCGGCAAAGCCGACCAGCAACCACAGGGTTTCACGGGTCAAAATCATCCTTCGAGCTCCTGGGCGTGGGTGTTCAGGCGCGTGCGTTTGATCAGCCACCAGACACCGATCAGGTCAAGAATGCCGACCAGCGCGCGGTCGAGATTGCCGTATTTCGACACCCCGGCCGTGCGCGGCCGGTGGTTGACCGGGTGCACGATCATGCGTCCGTTATGGCGCTGGATCAGCGCCGGAATATAGCGATGCATGTGGTCGAAGTACGGCAGCCGCAAGAACGCCGCGCGCTCGATCAGCTTCAGGCCGCAACCGGTGTCCGGGGTGGCGTCCTTGAGCAGGCGCCGGCGCAGGTTGTTGGCGAACCGCGAGGCGTAGCGTTTGCTCGCGGT
Organism: Pseudomonas sp. IT-P74; assembly: GCF_949768175.1. Lineage (NCBI taxonomy): Bacteria > Pseudomonadati > Pseudomonadota > Gammaproteobacteria > Pseudomonadales > Pseudomonadaceae > Pseudomonas > Pseudomonas sp. IT-P74. The sequence continues at coordinate 358,612 of NZ_CATKQD010000022.1, forward strand.
GTCGCGGCGATTGACCCGGTGCCCGGCCACCAGTTGCACGTCGACCTTGCCTGGCTCGCCGCGCACCAGCGCGAGCATGCCGGGAATGTCCGCCGGATCGTTCTGACCGTCGCCATCGAGGGTCGCCAGCCACTGCCCGCGAGCCTCCCGTGCCGCGTGATACAGCGAGGTGCTCTGCCCCAGCGACCGCTCGTGATGCAGGATACGCAAGGTGTTCAGGCCGTTTTGACGAATCTGCCGCAGTTCCTGCAGGGTCGAATCGGTGCTGCCGTCGTCGACCACGATGATTTCGTAGGATTCATCGGCCAGCGCCACGCGGATTTCCTCCAGTAGCGGCTTGAGGTTGTTCGCTTCGTTCCTGGCGGGAATCAGTACGGATACAAAAATGTCTTGGCTCATGGGGTCTCTCTCGCCTTTTTTGATTTTTTCGAGATCAGAGGCGAACGCTTCAAATCCGGTAGAACTGCCGATACCACTTCACAAATGCTCTGACGCCGGTTTCCAGCGTCACCTGCGGGCTGAAGCCCACCCACTCGGCCAGCGCCGAGACATCGGCCCAGGTCTTGACCACATCTCCGGCCTGCATCGGCAGGTAGTTGCGCCGGGCTTGCAGGTCCAGGGCTGATTCCAGGCACTCGACGAAATCCAGCAACGCCACCGGCATGCCGCGACCGATGTTGAACAGCCGGTTGACCCCGGCGGCAGATCCTTCCGGCACCGGAGGCTTTGGGCGCAGTCGGGCGATGCCTTCGACAATGTCGTCGACACAGGTAAAGTCGCGGGACATCTGCCCCTGGTTGTAAATGTCGATGGGCAGGCCTTTGAGAATGGCGTCGGTAAACTTGAACAGCGCCATGTCCGGGCGCCCCCACGGGCCGTAGACGGTAAAAAAGCGCAGGCCACTGGCTTTCAGGCCATACAAATGGCAGTAACTTTCGGCCAGCAGTTCATTGGCACGCTTGCTGGCGGCATACAGCGAAACGGGATGTTCGACAGGGTCCTCGACACTGAATGGCAGCTTGCTGTTGGCGCCGTACACCGAACTGCTCGAGGCGTAGATCAGGTGCTCGGAGCGATGGTGCCGACAGGCTTCGAGCACATTGAGGAAACCCACCAGGTTCGATTGCCCATAGATATCCGGGTTGTCCAGCGAATAGCGCACTCCGGCCTGGGCGGCCAGGTGCACCACCTCGGTAAAGGCGTGTTCCTGAAACAGGCTCATCAGGGCCGTTTTGTCGACGATGTCCATTTTCCGGAAACGAAAACCCGGCAGCGTCTCCAGCACCTTGAGGCGTGCGTGCTTGAGTTCCACGTCGTAGTAGTCGTTGAGGTTGTCGATACCGACGACCTCCTGACCCTCGCGGCACAAGCGCTTGACCGTATGAAAGCCGATGAAACCGGCCGCACCGGTGACCAGGACGGTCATGGGAAACGCGCCGGCGACTGCGCCGCGATCGACGCGAGGTTACTGATCCGGACCCTCGTCAACTTCATGTGTAGTCCCTGTTTATGGCTTCATTCGCGCACGGTTGCGTTATGAAGCTTATAAAACAGGCACATTTCAGTTTGGATAACGCCTGGCACTACCTCGGAAAAATAAAATATCCGGCCGAAAACACCGCGGCTATCTGGCCGATCCGCCATGGGGTTTGTAAAACCGGAACAAACCGATATCCACGGTCTTGATGTATTGCCTGGCCCAATCCGGCTTGACCGTACGATCATGGAAATACAGGGCACCGTTGGTGCGATCCGGCAGTTCCTTGTTCAGGGCCTTGCGCGCGATTTCCTTGGCCATCGCGTAAGGCACCTCTTCCTGGACCGAATCGGATTTGCCGTCGCACCACCAGGAGAACTGGCAACTCTGGGTCTGCGAACCCTGTTTGACCACTTTGCATACCGTGTCCGGAAAACCTTCGTGGCCCAGGCGATTCATGACCACATTGGCCACCGCCTCCATGTCGGCGGCGTCCTTGCCCTTGGCTTCCCAGTAAATGGACCGGGCCAGGCAGGTGATTGCATCGTCCAGCGGCGCGGTGCCGACCGGGTCGACGGCCTGGACTTCGGACGGGGTAATGGCTTCGGCCTTGGGCGCCGGTGCGGGGCTGTTGCTCTCGGCGGCTTTCTGTTCCAGCACTTCGGCCTTGTTCTCGGCCGCTTGCTGCTTTTGCGCTTGATCCGTAGCGGATACCGGGCCAGCAAGCAACGTCAGTGCGAAGCAGGTGGCGATCCAGTCGAGGCGCATGGTCGGTGTCACTCGGTGAGTGGTTCAATTGAGTCTAGTAGTGAAATGATTTCGCCCACCCCACTACACTCTGGATAAATCCGTTGTCTTAGCTGGGCCAACTTCGCGCATCATGGGCGCAATCTGCTCAAGGGGATATTCATGGGTTTCATCTCATCCGCAATGCGTTTGGCCGGTGTGTCACTGGGCCTGGTATTCGCCGCCAACGTCGTGGCGGCCGACGAAACGCAATTGATCGAATCGATCAATGTCTACCGCAGCCAACTGCAGCGCTGTGCAGGCCAGGTTTCATCGGAGCTTCCACCGCTGTCGGCCGACCCGCGCCTGGTGCTGACCGCCCCGAGCATCGGTAATCTGCAGCAGGCCATGGCCACTGCCGGTTATCCCATGAAAAATGTGCAGGCCATCAGCCTGTCCGGGCCTCGTGATGCGGCGTCGGCGATGAAGGCGATCCAGGAGAGCTTTTGCCAGATCGTCCTCGACCCGCAATTCGTCGACGTCGGCGTCAGCCGCCAGGACAATCAGTGGCGCATCGTCGTGGCACGACCGTTATTGAGCGCACGCCTGGGCGACTGGCAGACCGAGGGCCAGAAGCTGCTCATCGAACTCAACGCAGCACGGGCCAAGCCGCGTCAATGCGGCACCCAGTCTTTCAATGCGACCGCGCCGCTGGCCTGGAACGCCACGCTGGCCACCGCCGCCGAAACCCACTCGCGCGCCATGGCCAACAACAACTTCTTCGACCACAAGGACCGCGACGGCCGCACCCCGGGCGACCGCGCGGAACTGGCCGGCTACAACTTCCAGCAGATCGGCGAAAACATCGCCGCCGGGCAAGACAGCGTACGCAAAGTGGTCGAAGGCTGGCTGACCAGCCCCGGTCATTGCGCCAACCTGATGAACCCGCAGTTCAACGAATTGGGCGCGGCCTATGCGAATGATCCGAAGAGCGATGCGGGGATCTACTGGACGGCGATGTTTGGGGCCCAGTGAGCAATTTGGCAAGTTTCTTTACGGTGACAACATGACAAGCATCCCGATAGGTTTGATTGTCGGCATGCGCGGTGGCGCTCCGTTTTGGAGAAAATCACACCGCCTGCCCAGGGAAAAATCTGCTCCATCATGGTTTTTCCTTTATTTTCAGCAGCTTGAATTAACCAAAAGCAATTTTTAAAGCCAAATTAAGTTCATCATAGAGCCGGTCGATCAATCGGTTATTAATAGTGATTGGACACCTCTCGAAGCTACTCTTAGCCTGCGCTCAACAAATCCGCAAATAACGGAATTCGTAACTGTAGGAGCGAGCCTGCTCCGGGCGGCGATCCGACGATGGCCCCAAGGACACCGCGTTCAACCAGAAACCGCGCGTAATCGTTAACGACCATCGCGAGCAGGCTCGCTCCTACAGATTTTTCGGTGCCTAGAGAAAAAATCATGTCCGAACGAGTCTTGATCGATGGCTTCTCCCGGCGCGTGGATTATCTGCGGATGTCGGTCACCGACCGCTGCGATTTCCGTTGCGTGTATTGCATGGCCGAGGACATGCAGTTTCTGCCGCGCCAACGGGTGCTGACCCTGGAAGAGATCTATCAACTGGCACAAAGCTTCGTGGCGCTGGGCACCCGCAAGATCCGCCTGACCGGGGGCGAGCCGCTGATCCGTCCGGGCGTGGTGCAGCTGTGCGAGAAGATCGCCGCCCTGCCCGGCCTGCGTGAACTGTGCATGACCACCAACGGTTCGCAGCTGGAAAAACTGGCCGAGCCGTTGTTCGACGCCGGGGTCAAGCGCCTCAACATCAGCCTCGACTGCCTGGACCCGCAACGTTTTCGCGAACTGACCCGCACCGGTGATCTGGCGCAAGTGATCAAGGGCATCGACGCCGCCAACCGGGCAGGATTTCGCAATACCAAGCTCAACTGCGTGGTGATGAAGGGCCGCAACGACCATGAGATCAATGATCTGGTGAACTTCGCCATCGACCGCAATCTCGACATCTCCTTCATCGAGGAAATGCCGCTGGGCACCATCGATGAACACAGCCGCGCCGAATCGTTTTTCGCAAGCAGCCAGGTCCGCGAACGCATCGCCGAACGCTACACCTTGATTGATTCCGCCGAGTCGACCCAGGGGCCATCGCGCTACTGGCGCCTGGCCGAGGCTCCGCAGATTCGCCTGGGCTTCATCTCGCCCCACAGCCACAACTTTTGCGGCACCTGCAATCGGGTGCGGCTGACCGTGGAAGGACGTCTGCTGCTGTGCCTGGGCAATGAACACTCGGTGGATCTCAAGGCTGTCCTGCGCAGCCATCCCGGACAGCCCGAACGCCTGGAAACAGCCATTATCGAGGCGATGAAACTCAAGCCTTATCGACACAACTTCGAAGTGAACGACGATGTCCAGGTTGTTCGCTTCATGAACATGACGGGCGGCTGAAAACCATGATCGTGAGAACCTGTTCTGCATCCTTTTGCCCTTCGCCATGGCTGAACCCCTGGGCTGGAAGAGCCCTTCGGCCGCGATGAAAACGACCTGCCAACCGATGCCATCGTGCGCAACATCGAGCATGATGTGCTGGCTGCGCAGGGCGTGACGGAGTTGCCGCCAGAGCTGGAGCCTGTCGGAGCGGTGTCGCCCATTTCCACGGTGCAGCCGTCCGGCACTTCCACTCAGGCGGCTATGCAACGCGCTCCGGCATAGCTACAGTCGTTGGCTCAAAGCTCCTCTACACAAGGAATTTCTGCTTGAGCCCCACGCCCTCCCCAATTACCCAACAGGATGTGCCGCAGCCACGGTCCATCAGCCTGCGCGAAGCCTTTCTATTCTGGCTCAAGCTTGGCTTCATCAGTTTCGGCGGGCCGGCGGGGCAGATTTCGATCATGCACCAGGAGCTGGTCGAGCGCCGGCGCTGGATCTCCGAGCGGCGTTTTCTGCATGCCCTCAACTACTGCATGTTGCTGCCCGGGCCCGAGGCTCAGCAGTTGGCGACCTACATCGGCTGGCTGATGCACCGGACCTGGGGCGGCGTGATCGCTGGCGTGCTGTTTGTGTTGCCGTCGCTGTTCATCCTGATTGCGCTGTCCTGGGTGTACATCGCGTTTGGCGAAGTGCCCGTGGTCGCCGGACTGTTCTACGGGATCAAGCCCGCGGTCACGGCAATCGTGGTGCAGGCGGCTCACCGGATCGGCTCGCGGGCGCTGAAAAACGGCTGGTTATGGGGCATCGCCGCCGCGTCCTTCGTGGCCATCTTCGTGCTCAATATGCCGTTTCCGCTGATCGTGCTCGGCGCGGCGGTCATCGGCTTTTTCGGTGGACGCCTGGCGCCGGAAAAATTCAGGACCGGTGGCCACAGCGCGGCGAAGAAGTCCTTCGGTCCGGCCGTGATCGACGATGACACCCCAACCCCCGGACACGCCCGTTTCAGCGCCTGGAAACTGGCGCGCCTGGCCGTGATCGGTGCGATCTTGTGGACACTGCCCATGGCCATGCTCACCGTACTGTTCGGCTGGGAAGGCACGCTGACCCAGATGGCCTGGTTCTTCACCAAGGCCGCGCTGCTGACCTTTGGCGGCGCCTACGCGGTGCTGCCGTATGTCTATCAGGGCGCGGTCGGTCACTATGGATGGCTGACGCCGACGCAGATGATCGACGGCCTGGCGCTTGGTGAAACCACCCCGGGTCCGTTGATCATGGTCGTCGCCTTCGTCGGGTTCATCGGCGCCTACGTGCTTCAGGTCTTCGGGCCGGATCAAGCGTTTGTCGCCGGTGCCGTGGCCGCCACGCTGGTGACCTGGTTCACCTTCCTGCCTTCGTTCCTGTTCATCCTCGCCGGCGGGCCATTGGTGGAATCGACGCACAACGAACTCAAGTTCACCGCGCCGCTGACGGCCATTACGGCCGCCGTGGTCGGCGTGATTCTCAATCTGGCCTGTTTCTTTGGTTACCACGTGCTGTGGCCCAAAGGCTTCGAAGGAGCACTGGACTGGCCTTCGCTGCTGATCGCGATTGTGGCGGGCATTGCCTTGCTTCGGTTCAAGCGCGGGGTGATCGAGGTGTTGATCGGCTGCGGGTTGATCGGCCTCGGGATTCACCTTGCAGGTTGAAGGGCGACCCCCTACTATCCAGCATCCCCGGAGGCTTCGGCCTCCAACGTTGTCCGCAGCCGGAAACACGCGCATGAAGCGTATTGTCAATCTGCCCATGGCCCTGCGCCGCTCCAAATTGCGTCACTCCGCACGTCCGCCGGATAGCGCCCTGCTCGCCTGATCGGCGAGCCCCCTCCTTCGCTATCCCTGCGTTTGCTCAGCGTATGCCATCCCTGTGGGAGCGAGCCTGCTCGCGATAGCGGAGTGTCATTCGACATCAACGGTGAATGACACTCCGCATTCGCGAGCAGGCTCGCTCCTCCAGGTTGCGCACTTCGACTGGCTGGCATTGGGTTCTCCCAAATTTGCGTGGACACCGACATGACTCAACGTTGCAATTCCTATTACACCGCCACCCTCAACCAGGACACCGATTACCCGACGCTGCAAGGCCGGCACCGGGTTGACGTGGTGATCATCGGCGGTGGTTTCACCGGCGTGGCCAGCGCCGTCGAGCTGGCGGAAAAAGGCCTGAAGGTCGCCATCGTCGAAAGCCACAAGATCGGTTGGGGCGCCACCGGGCGCAATGGAGGCCAGGTCACCGGCAGCCTGTCGGGCGACGAAGCCATGCGCAAACAGATGCGCCGCAGCATCGGGGATGAAGTCGACGATTTCATCTGGAACCTGCGCTGGCGCGGGCACCAGATCATCCGGCAGCGCGTGGAAAAATACGGCATCGCCTGCGATCTCAAGCAGGGTCACCTGCACGCGGCGTACAAACCCGCGCACATGGTCGGCTTGCGCAAGGATTACGAAGAGGCGGTGCACCGTGGCATGGGCGACGAGGTCAGCCTGCTCGACCGCAGCCAGGTGCGTGACCTGCTGCAAAGCGACCTCTACCACGGCGCGATCAAGAACACCCGCAACATGCACCTGCATCCGTTGAACCTGTGCATCGGCGAGGCCCGCGCAGCCGAGAGCCTGGGTGCGTTAATCTTCGAGAACAGCGAGGTGCTTGAGATCATCCATGGCGACATGCCGGGTATACGCACCGCCCACGGGCAGATCGACGCCAACCAGGTACTGCTGGCCGGCGACGTCTACCACAAGCTGGAACCAGGCAAGCTCAAGGGCAAGATTTTCCCGGCCATGGGCGGCATCGTCACCACCGCGCCGCTGGGCGATCTGGCCAGACAGATCAACCCCGAGGACCTGGCGGTCTACGACTGCCGTTTCGTACTCGACTACTACCGCCTCACCGCCGACGGTCGCCTGTTGTTCGGTGGCGGCGCCAACTACAGCGGCAAGGATTCACGCGACATCGCCGCCGAACTGCGCCCATGCATCGAGCAAACCTTCCCGGCGCTCAAGGGCGTGGCCATCGACTACCAGTGGAGCTGCGCGATGGGCATCGTGATCAACCGCATTCCGCAACTGGGCAAGCTCTCGGACAACGTCTGGTATTGCCAGGGCTACTCCGGCCACGGCATCGCCACCACCCACATCATGGGTGAAATCATGGGCCGCGCGATCACAGGACAAATGCAGCAGTTCGACACCTTCGCCGCCTGCCAGCACATCCGCGTACCCATGGGCGACCTGCTGGGCAACCCGATGCTCGCCGCGGGCATGTGGTACTACCAGATGCTGGAGCGATTGCGCTGAGGTTACTGGCCAATACATTCAACATGGATGTTGTTTGTACTGGCCTCTTCGCGAGCAGGCTCGCTCCCACAGGGATCGATGTCGACCTCAAACATCAAGGCCGGCAAACACCCCTTGCAGGAGCGAGCCTGCTCGCGAAAGCGGTGTGTCATTCAGTAATGATGTCGGCTGAAAGTACGTCATCGCGAGCAAGCTCGCTCCCACAAAGACCTACTCAAGCCTGCACCACCTCAACCCCCAGCGCCCGGTAGTCCTCGACATTGCCTGACGCCACATGCCGTTCGGTGATCAGCGTGTGCACGCGGCTGCAAAGTGGTGGTGCCGGAATCGAACACCACGATCTGACCGCCCTGTACCCGTTGCGCGGCCAGTTGCGCCAGATGGGTTTTCACCTCGTCGGTTTCGCTGATCCGGGTGAAACGAACCGGCCAAGTATCATTTTTTTCGATCTTTCAAATCATTACGCCGAATTTTTTATTTTCCCGTGACCTGTTCAAGATGGCGCCGTCACTCATGTTTCGGATGGAAACCTCATGAATATCAATTTTGCTTTTGCCTGCATGATCGTGGTCTCGTTCACCATTGCGCTGGTACACGCCTGACCGACAGGGCGTGAGGCGTCACACGTCAAGATGTGCAAGGTCGCGGTCAAAAGCCTGACAGATCAGGAATATGCTCTATAACCAGTGGTGACCCGATTTCCGAGCAGGGGAACTGGAAGGCTCTCCCGGAAGTTGATCTCTAAAAAAGCTGCGGACAATTGAGTGCCCGCCAGGAGACACCACCGATGAAAGCCCTGAAAATCGCCGCCAGTGAAGGCGCATCTGAATGTTTCCTGAACGCTCGGGAGGTGGTCCCGCTCGGTCACACCGACTTCACCGACGTCGCCGTGGCCGTGGTGTCGGTCAATGATGTGTTGGCCGGATCCCTCGACGTCATTCAGCGCACCGGTTTTGATATTCCAATCTTCCTGGTGGCGTCCCCCGGCACCAGCACCCACCCCCGAGAAGTCTACAAACACCTCAACGACGTGCTGCTGCAAGTGAACGGCATCTTCGACCTGTCGCCCAGCAACATCGAATACCACGGCAACCAACTGGAGACCGCCGCCAAGGCCTACGAAGCAAGCCTGCTGCCACCGTTCTTCGATGCCCTCAAACACTACACCGAATCCGCCAACGCCACCTTCGCCTGCCCAGGCCACCAGGGCGGTCAGTTCTTTCGCAAGCACCCGGCCGGGCGGCAGTTTTTCGACTTCTTCGGCGAGACGCTGTTTCGCGCCGACATGTGCAACGCCGACGTCAAGCTTGGCGACCTGTTGATCCACGAAGGCCCGGCGCTGCTGGCGCAGAAACACGCCGCGCAAGTGTTCAACGCCGACAAGACCTACTTCGTGCTCAACGGCACCTCGGCTTCGAACAAGGTGGTGACCAACGCCCTGTTGACCCCCGGCGACCTGGTGCTGTTCGACCGCAACAACCACAAGTCCAACCACCAGGGCGCGCTGCTGCAGGCCGGTGCCACGCCGGTGTACCTGGAAACCGCGCGCAACCCCTACGGCTTCATCGGCGGCATCGACGCCCACTGTTTTGAAGAAGACTACCTGCGCGAACTCATCGCCGAGGTCGCCCCGGACAAGGCGCAACAGCCGCGGCCGTTCCGCCTGGCGATCATTCAGCTGGGCACCTACGACGGCACCATCTACAACGCCCGGCAAGTGGTCGACCGCATCGGCCAGCTGTGTGACTACATCCTGTTCGACTCGGCATGGGTCGGCTACGAGCAGTTCATCCCAATGATGAAGGACTGCTCGCCGCTGCTGCTCGATCTCAACGAGAACGACCCGGGCATCTTCGTCACCCAGTCGGTGCACAAGCAGCAGGCCGGTTTTTCCCAGGCTTCCCAGGTGCACAAGAAGGACCGCCACATCAAAGGCCAGGCGCGCTATTGCAACCACCACCGGCTCAACAACGCGTTCATGGCCCAGGCCTCCACCAGCCCGTTCTACCCGTTGTTCGCCTCGCTGGATGTCAACGCGCGCATTCATTCGGGCCGCAGCGGCCTGCGCCTGTGGGAAGACTGCGTGAAGTTCGGCATCGAAGCGCGCAAGTTGATCCTCGAAGCCTGCACCCTGGTCCGCCCGTTCGTGCCGCACGCTATTGAAGGGCGGGCGTGGGAAGACTATCCGACGGAAGAAATCGCCAACGACATCCGCTTCTTCGAGTTCCACCCCAAGGACCGCTGGCACGCCTTTGCCGGCTACGCCGAGAAGCAGTACTTCATCGATCCGTGCAAGTTGCTGTTCACCACGCCGGGCATCGACCCGGTGGACGGCAGCTACACCGACTTCGGCATTCACGCCGGCATCCTCGCCAACTTCCTGCGCGAGAACGGCATCGTCCCGGAAAAATGCGACCTCAACTCGATCCTGTTCCTGCTCACCCCGGCCGAAGACTGGGCGAAGATGACCCACCTGGCGGCGCAAATCGCCCGTTTCGAACGATTCATCAGCGATGACGCGCCGATGAGCCGGGTGCTACCGGCGATCTACGCGCAGCATCAGGAACGCTACCGCAACTACACCATTCGCCAGCTCTGCCAGGAAATGCACGACCTGTATCGCCACCACAACGTGCAGCAACTGCAGAAGGACATGTTCCGCAAGGAACACTTCCCGAAAAAGGCCATGAACCCGCAACAGGCGCAAATCGAGTACATCCGCGGCAACGTCGAACTGGTGGCGCTGGCGCAGGCCGACGGGCGCATTGCCGCCGAGGGCGCGCTGCCTTATCCGCCAGGCGTCTTGTGCGTGGTACCGGGGGAAATCTGGGGCGGCGCGGTGCTCAAGTACTTCCTGGCGCTGGAAGAAGGCATCAACCGCTTGCCCGGTTTCACGCCGGAGTTGCAGGGGGTGTACCTGAAGCAGGAAGGCGGTCGTACCCGGGCGTATGGGTACGTGATCAAGGCCTGATGGCATGCAGCAGGAGTTGGCGTGGGCCGGCTCCTGCCCGATGCATCGGTCTAGAATTTTTCCGCGATGAACTTGAACGGATAGTTCGGATCCCGATAGTTGCCGGGACTTTGGCGCTTGGGCAGTTTCACTTTTGCCCGCGGTACTTCCTCATAAGGAATACTGCCCAACACATCGCTGATGATGTTCAGCCGCGCCCGGCGCTTGTCATTCGAGTTGGCGACCCGCCACGGTGCAAAATCGGTGTCGGTGGCCTCGAACATGTCGTCCCGGGCACGGGAGTAGTCGTACCAGCGGTTATAGGACTTGAGGTCCATGGGCGACAGCTTCCAGATCTTGCGCCCGTCAGTGATGCGCTCCTTGAGGCGTCGGGTCTGTTCCTCCTGGCTTACTTCAAGCCAGTACTTGATCAGGATGATTCCCGATTCGACCAGTGCCTGCTCGACGCGCGGCACCGAGGTGAGAAAATTGCGCACCTGTTCTTCGCTGCAAAAGCCCATGACCCGCTCCACACCGGCGCGGTTGTACCAGCTGCGATCGAAGATCACCACTTCGCCAGCCGCCGGCAGGTGCGGCAGATAGCGTTGCACATACATCTGGCTTTTTTCCCGCTCGGTCGGTGCCGGCAACGCCACCACCCGGAACAGCCGCGGACTGACCCGCTCGGTCAGCGCCTTGATGGTCCCGCCCTTGCCGGCGCCATCACGGCCCTCGAAGATAATGCAAACCTTCGCGCCCGTGTGCTGCACCCACTCCTGCAGCTTGACCATCTCGACATGCAGCCGCGCCAGTTCCTCGAGATACACCTTGTTCTTGAGCTTGCCGCTTTCAACCGGTTTGCTTTTGCTTGCCGCCTTCTTCTTCGCCATGCCCGTTAACTCCTTCAATGCGTCACATAGCGTCCGGAGTGCCCCCGGCCGCGTTCATTCAGCGTCGACTGCGCTGATAATGTTCAACCGCCAGTTCCAGGTTCAGGAACATGCGCGCCTCGCCCAGCGCATGGCCCAGGGGGGCCTTGATGACCATCTCCCATACGCTCGGGCTCATGCCCACCAGCCACAATGAAATGCCTTTTTCCTGCAGTTGCTGCTCCGCCCCGGTGAGCATTTTCAACGCGGTGTATTCCAGGTCGAACACACTGCGCAGGTCCAGGACCACAACCTTGGGGTTCGCCTCGTCAATCAGCGGCCGGATCTTGTCGGCGATGCGCTCGGCATTGGCGAAGAACACCCGCCCTTCGGGCCTGAGCAACAGCAGCCCGTCAAAGTGTTCGTCGTCTGCGTGGTCGGTGGCCTGCGGGCGATAGACGTTGGTGCCGGGCTTGCGTCCCAGGACATGCACGGGCGGGTCCGAGACCTGATAGGCCAGGGCCAGCAACGAGACGATGATCGCCACGACGATCCCTTGCAGCGTGCCCAGCAGTATCACGCCGATCATGGCCACCACGGCCCAGGCAAATTCGGTACGGCGAACCGACAGGATCTCGCGAAATTCCGCCGGTTCGATCAGGCCCACCGAATACACGATCACCACGGCGGCGAGCGTGGCATTGGGCATCAGGCCAATGAGCGGTGCCAGCAGCAGGCAAGTACCCAGTGCCAGTGCAGCGGTGACCAGTGCGGCCAGTTGCGAACGGGCGCCGGCCAGGCGGTTCACCGCTGTCTGGGTGGTCCCGCCACCGGCGACCATGGCCCCGAGAAACGCGCCACCGATGTTGGCGACGCCCGTGGCCAGCAGCTCCCGGTTCGGTTGTGGCGCGGGCTCGTCACTGCGGGCGAAAGCGCGCCCCGCCGCGATGGTTTCGGTGAAACTCATCAACGCGATACCCATCGCCGAGGACCACAGGGTCTCGACCATCGACCAGACCGGCAGGGTCGGCGCAGGCAATCCGATCGGCACCACACCGACGGCGGACACACCAAAGCGCTCCAGGCCAAACAGGCTCATGCCGATGATGCCAAGCGCCACCGCAATCAAGGGTGCGGGCAGCCTTGGCGTAAAACGTTTCATGCCCACCAGCAGCAGGACCATGAACACACCGACCGCCACGGTCGGCAGCGAAGCATGGCCGACGCTCTGGACCGTGGCCACCAGGTTGTGCAGGAAGCCGCCTTTGTCGATGTGCGTGCCCAATAGCTTGGGCAACTGGTCGAGCACGATGACCACGCCGATGCCGGCCTTGAAACCCACCAGCACCGGTTCGGAAATGAAATTGGCGACGAAGCCCAGGCGCAGCAACCCTGCAACGATCAGGATCGCGCCCACCATCAGGGCCAGCGTGGCGGAGCCGGCGAGCAAGGTCGCCGCATCGCCATCAGGGCTGATCTGGCCCAACGCGGAGCCGGCGAGAATGGCCAGGGTGGTTGTGGTGCTGACACTAAGCGGGCGCGACGTGCCGAGCACGGCATAGATCACCATCGGCACCAGCGCCGTGTACAACCCGACTTGCACCGGCAGGCCGGCAATGGTGGCGTACGCCAGCGCCTTGGGAATGACCACCGCCGCTGCCGTCAGCCCGGCGACCACATCGCTGCGCAGCCAGTCTGGCCGGTAGTTGTCGAGCCACTCCGGGATCAACAGGCTGCGCAAGGTTCCCCGCTGTGGAGTGCCTGTAATCCGCTCTTGCGGATGGCCGCCTTGTTGGTTCATCAGTCACTCCAGTGGCAAATCTTCCACGCAGATGATGAGTGGGCTCAACTGACCGCACAATCCTTTAACTGCACGCGCCCCCCTTGCAAACCTTCATTGGCATCGAAGCGCGTGTGCCGGCAGGCAATCCATGCAGACTCGACCAGTTACAAATGTAGCGGGTTTGCACGGCTACGCCGCCACATGGCTGGCGAAGGAGATAGATACCCCACCATCACCACTAAAAAATGAAAAGCCTTATATGGACGACGTCATGAAAGCGATAAATGAGCTATACCCGCTAATTCTCCCCATTGCAGTTCTTCAACTCAGGAGTTTGGCAATGAAGCTCAAAACCTCACTGGCAGCACTCATGGTTGCGGCAAGCCTTTTCGGCTGCACCACTTCATCGACCCACGGCGTAAACGTCAACCTGGCCGCCACCCGGCAAAACGCCGGTCAGATCGGCACCGTCACCTTGACCGACTGGGACAAGAAAACCGGGCTCAGTTTCTTCATCAGCGGTGCTCCAATGGGGGTTACCCTGCCCCTGCGCCTTTACTCGTTCATCAATAACGGCACCTGCGAGCAACCCGGGTCAGTCGCCTACGCGATGAACGACACCGTCAACACCGAAGCCCAACCCGTACGCGGCTGGACTTTTACCAGAACCGCGCCTGTGCCGTTGCAAACCCTGGTTGACGGCAAGTATTCGGTGGTCGTGCGAACGGCTGCGACCGATGGCAACGTCGATATCTTTTGCGGGGATATCAAGGCAACAGAGCCGGTGAAATAGCCGCGCCCCTTGCAGGCCAGTACCGCTCGCGCCACCGGTTGTCCGGTGCGAGCGGTGGCGTCGGGTGAACGGAAACGGGACCCGCGGCAACAACCAGTAACAAACCTGTCATTACTCACTGATAACGTCCAAACGCTTTCCCGAACCGCTTCCGCTCGATCTCCGATCGCCCAGTTTCCTGTACCAGGGCTTTGCCCATCCGCTCAAGGTGCCACTTCAGGTGTACGCAAGCACGACGCGCAAGCAAATCATCATCAGGTCCAACGACATGAGCTGCGACGACTTTGGCGCGTTGTTCTCGAACCTGTTCGGCAACCTCTATTCAGACTCTCCACCGCCGCCGAAAAACATCATCATTGGCGGGGTCTATGGCCGGCACGAAGGTGTCAGTTTTCGTCGCATGCACTATCGCGGTGATTTCACGGTGGCGTTTCCCGCCCCCCTTGATGAAATCACCTTCGTCATTCCCACCGCCGGCAAGATCATCTTCAACCACGTCACCGAGTCGGTCGGCTTCGCACAAATAGGCCTGGCGATCGACAAGGCCGAAGTCCGCTCGACGCGCTTTGTCGACAACCACGCACAACACGGGATTTCGATCAGCCGCCGCCTGATCACCGAGCGCCTGTCGGCTCTGTTGGGCAAACCTATCCTGCAAAAGGTGCATTTCGAGCCGGTGGTGGATCTGAATGTGGCGGCCTTGCAGGGCATCCGTGCGTTGATTGAACTGGCCACGGGCACCGAGTTCGACCTGCTGATCAACACGGGTTCGCTGATGCCTTCGCGCCTTCGCGAAATGCTGGTCGATGCGGTGCTGGAAGCCTGGCCGCACAACTTCACCGAAGCCCTGCGGCGCCCTTCCCCACTGATAGCGCCACGGCATGTGAAGCTGGCCGTCGAGTACATTCAGGCGCATCCCGACCACCTGGCCAGCGGCACGGAACTGGCGCAGTTGACCAACGTCAGCCTGCGCGCATTGCAGGAAGGTTTTCAGCGTTTCATGGGCACTTCGATCGTCGCCTATCAACGGCAGGTACGCCTGGAGCGCGCCTTTGCCGCGCTGTCCCAGGGGGTGTCGCCTTCGGTGACAGACGTGGCCCTGCAACACGGCTTCAGCAATGTCGGGCGGTTTTGCCAGTATTTCCAGAATGCCTACGGCATCAGTCCCGCAGATGTGAGAAAGGGCCTGCGAACGCGGCCAATGAGTTCAGCTATACCTGAACCCTCGGGGGTTCAGGTATAGCAATGAGCCAATGTGGCAGCGAGCCTGCTCGCGAATAAGTCATCACATCCAACATCCATGTTGACTGACACTCCGCCATCGCGAGCAGGCTCGCTCCCACAAGGATCTCCAGTGAATGGTGCTCCGTCAGAACAGATAACTGGCCTTCAGCCCGCCATTGAAGCCGTGACTGTCGCCGCCACCGCTGGCGCCGATTTCTGCCCCCACGCTCCACGGGCCAAGGTTGGCCATGACGTTGACGCCACCGCTGAACTGGTCACGGTTGTCGAAGGCGGCTTGCTGTTCGATGTCCAGGCCCAGCAGTTGCCCTTCGCTGTCGACTTCAGGGTCGCCCAACACATGCTCGTAGCCCACTTGCACGCCTGGCACCACTTGCCAGGCACCGAGGCTGACAGGTGCAAAGGATGCGTTGAGGTTGGCCACCGCGCTCTTGCGGGTCTGGTGGATGCCGTCGACGTCCAGCGCCAGTTCGCTGCCTTTTTCCTGGAAGCCCGACAGGTTGATGTGGCTGATCCGCACGCCGAGGCTCGGCTCGAGGGTCACGCCGTTCACCGGCACACGGTAACCGAGCGCCAGGGTCGCGCCGGTGAGGTTGCCATGGCTGTCACCCTTGGCCGTGCCCAGACCGCCGCCGAGTTCGCGCTTGCTCTCGTAATCGAGGTAGCCGGCGCTGGCATCGGCATCCACAAACAGGCCGCGCTCCAGGCCGTTCGGCGCGAAGCGTGCGCCGACGCTGAAGAAGGTCAGGTCGGTATCGGCCTCGCCACCTGCGCCACCGACATTGCCGCTGCTGTAGCCGAACCCGGCATGGGCGCTGAATTGTTCGGAAAAGCGCTGGGTCAGGCCGATCATCATGCCCTGGCTATGCTCGTTGCTGCTGGAAGCCTGGGACGAACCGTCGGTGCCCAGATACCCCGCCAGCGCGGTGCTCCACAGGCGATATTGCCCGGTCTTGAGGTCGATGCCGCTGGTGAACGGCGCGCTAGCCTTTTCGATCATCGCACCCTGGCGCAGCAGGTAGCTGGCGGCGTCGGCATGCACCTGACCGCCGACGGTGGACTCCACGCCCCCGAGGCTGCGGGCATCGATGGCCGACTGCAGGTAGTAGTTGTAGGCGCTGTAGGTGCCCGACAGGTTGCTGCTCTGCAGTTGCTGCAACAACTGCGCGCCCGCCGCGGCGTTGCCGACCAGGTCCGCCGCGCCCGGCAGGCTGTTGTAGAACACCATCTTGCCGCGCAGCACGTAGATGGTTTCCTGGGACAGGCCCAGGCCTTCCTTGAGGTAGTTATCCATGGTGCCGTATTGCGCGGTCACCTCGTCCAGGCCGGCTTGCAGGTAACTGGCCTCAACACCGATCAGCGGCCCATAGATGGTCGCCAGGCTCGGTGGCAACGCCGCCAGGGTCGCCTTAATGCGCGCGGCGGTGTAGTCGTTGGTCGCCAGGTAGTTGCTCATGATGGTGGCATCGTCGACCCCGGCGATGCTTTGCAGCACAGCGGCGGTCCAGCCCGTGCGGTCCTTGCCGGCGGTGCAGTGGAACAGCGCAGCGCCATCGACCGTGGCCAGCTCATTGAACAGCTGGTTGAACTCGCTGCGCATCCCTGGGTTGCGGACGAAATCACGGTTGGTGTCCTGCATCATGGCAGTGGCTTCGGCGGCGCTGTGGAACGCGATGTTGGTGATGTTCGCGCCCGACGTGGAGCCGCCGATGATGTCGATGTTGGTGTACGTCGCGCCCGTAGGCATCGTGTCGGGTGTGGCGGCGATCTCGCTGGGCGTGCGCAGGTCGTAGACCGCCTTGATGCCCAGGCCGTTGAGGGTCGCCAGATCCGCCGCCGACGGCGTCAGCGCGTTGGAGCGGTAAAACACCCCGCCACGCATCGTGCCGTCATTGGCGGTGGAGTACGCGGTGGTGAGACCGGCGACATCGCGCAAGTTATCGATGCTCTTCAGGCGTGGGGTGTTGAGGGGGACAGTCTCGGCCGCCTGGGCGGCAGCGATGGACAGGCTCAAAACAGACAGCGAACACACAAGTCGTTGGAACACAGTGCAGCCTCATTGAAATCGCGTTGGGCTGACTAATATCTACATTGAAATGGCGCTGAACATGACAAATCGCCTGCACACGCAAATCACTGCGCGATGTGTCCGGGTGGCTCGTTTTCTGTCCGTGTAATGCCTGTTGTGCGGTCAACCTGGGAGGCAGGTTATTGGGGATGTGCTGGTCGGGAACGAAATACGCGGTGGTCGCCGATCAAATGCCTGTCGCAATGATGGGTGATCCGACCTGCGCAGACCGCTCATCGGTAATCACGCCTACCTGTAATTTCTGACAGTAGATACACGGCGCGTCCGTCATTAGCATCGTGTTGTACGGGTATGAACTGACCTGCAACTGATGCCGTCTGACATTGAAAGGAGATCGATCGTGGCGACCAACAACAAGAGTATTGTGTACCGGTGTGAACCCTTGTTGCCTTATGCATATATCAAGCAGGCCTTCGCAATGAAGGTTGATCAAGGGTTTATGAGTAACGGCTGTACCGTTGTCATCCCGGGCTCTGACTACCTGAAGCCGGGGGATGAACTTATCGCTAATTTATATATTGAAGATACAGGACATTTTGTCAGGTCTTTTACTTTGGACGAGACTAACGTCCTGAATGGAATAACCTGGAACGTTATGAAGTTTACAGGGATTGTTTATTTGGACTCCAGGGTTGAACTGTATTACACACTACCCACGCTTGAGTTGTGTTCTCGGACCCAACCCTATGTCGTCGCGAAATTGTCATAGGCACAGAGCGCCCCGCCAGTTGTTGTTTTAAGTAAATGAGGGCATTTGTCTTGAAGTTGAGTGGGGGCAGGAAAAGCTTTTCGGCAGTCGATCAATGCTGGGCGACCAGCACGTAGTGAGCCCGCTCATGAGGTTGCCAGACGTTTGAACAATTGCGTCCAAAAACGGATGACTGATCATCTTTTGGCCCGCATCGGTGACAGGCAGACAGTTGGCGGAGTTGAGTAAACGTGTTGGTGGGTTGTTTCTGGATCACCGCCCAAGGCCGTCAAGGCCAAGGACGGTGAACATTTCAAAGACCCGAATTCCAGTAGACCGTAAGGCTGCTCCCCTTAAGTGAACAGCATTACGCCTCTCAGCGAGTTTTTTGCTTCTCTGAAACTGATCTCTACGGCTGCGAACTCAGTGGGTTTTTTTCGAAGTCGACAGCCCGGCCTTACTCAAGCCTTTGGTGTTGTGCTCACCCGGCGTCGAGGCCGAAATAGCCGTGGCCTTGGCAACACCACGGGTATCGGAGTGGGCGAGGCCTGAGGTCGTGGTGCCATGACCGTTGTCATCGTTGCGTTCATTACCGTAGTGGTTCCCGCTCAGGCCACGGTCGCGCACGGATTTGCCGGCATGGTCGCTGTCCAGCCCGTTAGCGCGGCCGTTACTGCCAGAGTGGCCGGTGCCGGCGTGTCCGCCGCCCATACCGCCGCCGTGGCCTCCACCGTTTCCGCCACCATTGCCTCCGCCGTTTCCACCGCCGCCACCGCCGCCGTTTCCGCCGCCACCACCGCCGCCGCCGTCCTTCGCGTATGCCGACCCCATGATCGACAGGCCATCAGGGAGTAACGGGGCGGCTGCAAGCATCATGGCGCATGACATTACAGCAACGAGACTCTTGTTTTTAAAAAGCATGATTGCTTCCATAGGAGGTTGATATCGCGTGATGTATGACGCGATATCTCCCCAACAGTTCAAGAACCACGACAAACGGCTGCAAATCCCTCAACTCGCTGTAGCCCTCGGCCAGAGCGGCACTGAGGCCACGAAGGCCGCCATTGCCCTGTCAATCAAACGCACCGTCAAGAATTTCATAGACAAGCCCGGTGGCCAGCGCAACCAGGATCAGGTCCGTGCCGACCTGCTGCCATTCGTAGCCGTCATAGTGGGGCAGCCTGCCGACCAGTCGGCCATCGAGTTTTTTGGCGATGCCGGGTGGAAGCGGTTTGCCCCGGGCAAGGTTCTTTTGAATACCCGGTGGCAAATCGGGCCCTGGGCTCCAGTAGCCTGTGTTCACGCCAATGATCTCGAGCACGCTGCCACGGTTGATGCTCGGGCCGTTGCTCCAGTCCCCACCGCCACCGCCGCCGGAACTCTTGCTCTTGTTGCCATGGCCGCCCTGGTTGCCCTGGCCCTGGCTTCCCTGACCCTTGTTGCCTTGGTTGCCATGGGTGACCTTCCCGCTACCCTGGCCATTACCGGGATCAGCCAGCGCCGTCACCGAGCCACAGACCAGCGTCAAACAAGTAACCGCCGCAATCAATGATCGAGTCCTGAACATGATTCATTCCTTCGTGGTGGGGAATATTCCCTGAAATTTAGACGTTATAGACGAAGATGGTTCCATCGAGTCACCCACCGTCAAACCGTCTACGCTGATCCGTTCGAAGCCTCGCAGGTGTTTGCCGAAATCTGCCCCGCTGACTCAGCCCCTGATACAACCCCGATACCCGCTTGTAACACCAAGACACTTAGCCGCCCTGCCCCTCGCCCCTAGAGTGAAGCCGTCAATGGACTGCAGCGCCAAGCGCCGGCAGCCCATTGTTTGCCCAACACACCACCAAGGAAGAGGGAAACCATGAGCAAATCAATCGCTGTCAGCCAACAGAGCCAGCAGCTTCACAATGATGTGCAAGAAGCCGTCAAGTCGATCATGGGTGCAACGCAACTCAAGGCGTCGGATTACGGCCGGGTACTGAGGTCGGCCCTGGCGGCTTCGCAAAAAACCGTCACCATCGAAATCGCCGCCGGCGACCTGTCGCTGCTGAAGAAGTCCGGCTACAAGCTGTGCTTTGCCAAGAAGGTGGGTAACGCCGACTACAACGTGGTCTGGCAGTCCTATGACGCTTACCTGAGTAACAACGAGTTCAGCTGGACGCCGCAGTATCAACTGTTCGCCTCCAACGTGTTCAAGGAAAACGTGCAAGTCAAAGTCTCGACCAACATCGTCAACATTGGCCTGGGGCAAACCTCGACACTCGATGAGCACGGTCTGTTGAGTTCGGCGGTTACCGGTGGCCCGGACATGTCCCTGACTTTCGTGAACAACTACGCGCCGATTCATCCGGGGGTCAACCAGTTGTCCACCGGCATCGATGGCAATCAGGTCAGTACGCCAATCTACGTGGCCGTAAACCAGGTCGTCACCGGCAATACCGTACTGACGCCGGTGGAAACCATCCTCGTGTGGTTCGAACAGAACGTACAGACCAGCACCATGTTCAGTACCTCACGCTCCAAGGCGATCGAAATCGACCTGACGTTCGATAACACCGCAGCTCGCCTTTACGAAGGCGGTCAGTGGAAAACCGTGTAACCGTCATGCCGGGGCAACCTTGCGGTTGCCCCTTCACTCCTCTTTGCCCGCCGTGGCGAAGTAGCCCGTCAGCGAGCGACAGATCGACTGCGCGAGGTCCTCCTGGGTGGCGATGCCATAGGGTCGATCACGATCGAACTGCGCCGACCAGCGAATCCGCCCCTGCGCCACATCCACCAGGCGCAATGACGCTCGCACCCGCGAAGGCTCGACCCGCACGCTGCCCTCCAGGCAATAGCTGTAACGCCCACCACGCTTGAAGTTCAGTACCGGCTCGACGTTGCGTGCCACCCGCATCAACACATGATTGGTCCCGGTCTGCGCCTGCTCGAACGACTCGAACAGCCGGCAGCTCAACTCCTCGCACAAGCCCCGGGTAAAGTCATCGCCATCGCGGGTGAGGCAGGTAAACGGCTGGATCTGGACCACAGGATGGCGAGTGCCGACGCCCTTGGGCCGCAGCCGCTGATAGGACAAGCGATAGCACCCGGGTGGAATGCACAAACGCACCGGGTCTTGCTGGCCGTTGCCGGCGTAATGCGCTGCGAGTTTGCGTCGCAAGCGCCCCACCTGCACTCGCACCACCGGATCGTCGCCCGTGCAATAAACGGCCGGGTCACGACGAAACACCGCGATGCCAATGGCGTGTTCGGTCAGCGGCGTTTTGCAAGCCTGAAGGTCGTGCTCGACCAGAAAGCGCAACAGACTGCCCATGCGCCTGGACTTGGCAAACAACGGGCTGACCAGCAACAGCGCCAGCACTCGCTCGATTTCTTCCCGATCGGGCGGCTCGGGAACCCCCGCCGCAGCTGGATCGGCCATGCTCTTGATCACCATCGCCTGCCTCCGTGCAGGTTGCCGACAGGAATGGATGTCGCGCTCCGTGATAACCCTTGCAGCGTGAGCGGGAATAAGGCTCGGACACTGCAACGACCAAGCGTAGCAGCCGTGTTGATATCGGCAGGCAATTGCGGTGATAGCAACCCGCCATCCGACGAACGTTCAATCTTGACGTCTGAAAAATGTGTAGGACTTGTTCCTTTGTGGCAAGGGAGCTTGCTCCCGCTTGGCCGCGAAGCGGCCCTCATCCCTTGCAACTCATTTCCTCAGACACACCGCAGTACCCGGCTTTACGGCGGCAGGGCCGCCGAGCGGGACGGTGCGGCGATCCGACAAGCTCCCTCGCCACAGGGGCCGTATGGCCTGCACCAGCCTCCCCGACTACGTCGAAAACGACATCAACACCGTCACTAATATTGTTTACAAGTATTCAGTTTTTAAACCCTTTTGCCATTACTTGCAAAACTAATAACTCTTGCATATGCAGGATCCATGTCTGATCCATCAGGTCGCCCACCTTCAGTCCATACGTTAGTAAATTGACCATGTATTTTCCCTTCAACAGGGTTCATTTCAATAAACCGTACTGTACCACCTACTATGAACCCTCCACTTACCATATCGTTTCCACCTTGAATCAACAGAGCGGAAAACCCTCCTGAGCCGACCTTGTAGTCAACATTTAATTCGAAGTCAAAATGCGAAAAGTTTACTCGAAGCACCCAATCGTTAGGTTGCATTTCGCGGTCATACCCATAAAAATAACGCTGCCCCTCTGCAGTAAATCTGCCACCGAACTGAACCTCACTGACAATATTTTGAAATTCACTATCCGTCAGTACAATTTTAAATTTTGCCTGCCAGTCACTCTCCATAGGGAACCCATCGGAAATAATATTTTCTGTTATTACTGTTTTCATGATCGACACCTATAATTAATTAAAACACCGAAGCTTTACGAGCTCACTGAGAATAATCAAATATCAGCCCATCAACACCTGTCATAAATAACAGTTTTTTATATCATTTCTCTATATCAAAACTAAAATTACATCAACAAAGCAACAGACATTTCCTTCATACTTTTTGCGGTTTCAATCGACGAATACAGAGGCATCGCCTACGCAGTCAATTACGTAGATCCGCTGGGTTTAAATGGCTACATCAGCCACCAGTAAATCTCTGGCGAGACCGAAGCTCATTGCCCACGCCCTGCATTCGGCGCAGGCCCTGGACTGATCAGCGACTGAGACGCACAAAAGCGCTTTTTTGAAAAACGTCTAAAAAATTCATCTCCCCCGCCGATTCATTTAGACTCGGCTGTTGGCTCATGGGGCCAGGCCAAGCCCTGTAACGGATATCCAAGACAGTTCTTCATGAAAAAAATAATCAGTTATTTGCGAAACAGTTACTGGAAAAGATGGATTCGCAAACACAAATGCAAAGTGGCAGGCGGTGTATTGTCACTGCACAAAAGAACGGCACTGACCATAGAAGAAGGCGTGACGCTTGGGCATGTGGTCATAGAGTCGAAAAAGCTGGAAATCGGTGCGCATACCTATATCCGCAGTGACTGCTTCCTTTCGGCGGTCTCCTCCATTGGCAGGTTTTGCTCCATCAGCAGCAGCTGTTTTATCGGCCAGCAAAAGAGCTCACATCCGCTGGACTGGCTCAGTTCACATCCCTTTCAATATACCGATACGGCGCTGGTTTACGACCCGGAGGTTGCGGACATCACGATTGGGCATGACGTCTGGATCGGCCATAGCGCGATGATCCTGGAAGGCGTGACCATAGGCACCGGCGCTGTCATCGCAACCCGCGCCCTGGTTGCCCATGACGTGCCACCGTACGCCATTGTTGCCGGCACCCCGGCAAAAGTCGTCAAGTATCGGCACACACCCGAGTTGATCGAGGCGCTGATCAACAGCAAGTGGTGGGATGTCGATGTCGAGGTACTCAAGACATTACCGCTCAATGATCCGCAAGCCACTTTGTCTCTATTGGCCACCCTGCAGAAAGAAAACCGCGCCGACTACCAACAGATAGAGATAACCCGCAAAGGGTGCAGTGTTTTGTCCTGAGCAGCAGGAATGACCGATTCGAATGATAAAAAAACCCGCATCAGCTGCGGGTTTTGACGACGGGTTCCTGATGAACCCCGCCTGCAAAGCGCTTATCAGAAGTTCGCCGGTGTGTTGGCGCTGATGATTTCCGCTTCATCCGCCCCGATATTGCGAAACCGGTGCGGCAAGGTCGTCGGGAAATAATAGCCATCCCCGGCGTTGAGTACACTCACCTGGCCATCCACAGTCAATTCCACGGTACCCCGTGTCACCAACCCACACTCCTCGCCTTCGGAATGCACGATCGGCTCTTCGCCGGAGCTGGCGCCCGGTGCGTATTGCTCGCGCAGCAAGCGCATCTGCCGGCTTGGCACGGATGCACCGATCAGCAGCAGGCGCAGGCCGTGGCGGCCGAGGTCGGGCTGTTCGTTGGCACGGAAGACGTACTGGTGTTCGCGCGGTGGCTGATCGAAGGTGAAGAAGTCGGCCAGGGACATGGGGATGCCCTCCAGCAATTTCTTCAGGGAGCTGACGGAAGGACTGACCCGATTCTGTTCGATCAGGGAGATGGTTGCATTGGTGACGCCGCTACGCCGGGCCAGCTCGCGCTGGGACATTTTGTAGCTTTCGCGTACTAATTTGAGTCGTGAGCCCGTGTCCATGACAGCCTTATGTGCCAACCCGTAGGAGCGAGCTTGCTCGCGATTGCGATCCGACCTTCAACATTGATGTCGACTGAACCAACGCTTTCGCGAGCAAGCTCGCTCCTACAGGGATAATGGATGGGTGGAGTGCAGGCGCGGATCACGCCGTTTTCCGGTCCCGGAAACGTGAAAGGCGGCTATTAAATCACGTTTGTTCGTAATGCTCAGCAGGTTCGATAAACGGTGCCGGAAAAGAACCTGTGGGAGCGAGCCTGCTCGCGATGGCGGTGTGTCAGGCAGCATCCATATTGACTGATATGACCTCATCGCCAGCAGGCTGGCTCCCACAGGAGACAGCGGTGTTGCTGATGTAAAAAGCCGGCGGCACCCTTTGGGGAGATGCCGCCGGCGAGGTAAAGCTTAGATGCCGAAACGGTCACGCAACGAGTAGTACACGGCGCCGAGGGCGGTCAATGGCGCCGAGAAGGTGCGCCCGCCGATCATCGGCATGTGCGGCAAGGATGCAAACGCGTCGAAGCGCTCGGCGTCGCCACGGATCATTTCCGAGATCAGCTTGCCGGCCAGGTGCGAGCAAGTGACGCCGTGGCCACTGTAGCCCTGCATGTAGTAGGCGTTCTTCTCGATACGGCCGAATTGCGGCATGCGCGACATGGTCAGCAGGAAGTTGCCGGTCCAGCGGTAGTCGATCTTCACGTCCTTCAATTGCGGGAAGGTCTTGAGGATCTTCGGGCGGATCAGTTGTTCGATGTCGTCCGGCTCGCGTGCACCGTAGACCACGCCACCGCCGTACAGCAGGCGGTTGTCGGAGGTCAGGCGGTAGTAGTCGAGCAGGTAGTTGCAGTCTTCGACGCAGTAGTTGTTCTTGATCAGGCTGCGGGCCTGCTGCTCCGACAACGGCTCGGTGACGACGATCTGCGAACCGCACGGCATGCTCTTGCTGGTCACGCGGTTGTCCAGGCCCTGCGGCAGGTAGGCGTTACCGGCGATCAACAGGTACTTGGCCTTGACCACACCTTTGGCGGTGCGCACGGTGATGGGCTCGCCGTAGGTGATGTCCACCGCCGCCGATTGCTCGTAGATCTTGCCGCCCAGGCCAATGATGGCCGAAGCCTCGCCGAGTGCCAGGTTCAGCGGGTGAATGTGGCCGCCCTGCATGTCCAGCAGGCCGCCGACGTAGGCATCGGAACCGACTTCGCGCTTGATGTCGGCCGCGTCGAGCATTTTCAGGTTCTTGTTGCCGTAGCGTTCCCAGCTCTTCTTCTGTTCGGCCAGACCCTTGAGTTGCTTCTTGTTCATCGCCGCGAAGATACCGCCGGGACGGTAGTCGCACTGGATGTCGTAGTGCTGTATGCGCTGACGGATGATGTCGGCGCCTTCGAAGATCATGCTGCCGAGGACTTCGGCAGTCTTGTCGCCGTAGCGCTCTTCGATGACATCGACGTCGCGGCTATAGGAGTTGACCAGTTGGCCGCCGTTGCGACCGCTGGCGCCGAAGCCGACTTTGGCCGCTTCGAGCACGGTCACGCTGTAGCCCGCTTCGGCGAGGAACAGGGCCGAGGACAGGCCGGTGTAGCCGGCGCCGATCACGCAGACGTCGCAGTCCACCGCGCCTTCCAGCACCGGGAAATCGCCGGTGAAGTTGCGGGTGGCGGCGTAGTAGCTGTTTACATGCTGTTGTGTTGAAGAGTTCTGTTTCATACGTTTCTCCGATGGCCGCCGACAGAGCCGGCGACCGTCGCTTTATTGTTATCAGAGCTTGATCCAGGTCGCCTTGAGTTCGGTGTACTTGTCGAACGCGTGCAGCGATTTGTCCCGACCATTACCCGACTGCTTGAACCCGCCGAACGGCGCGGTCATGTCGCCGCCGTCGTACTGGTTGACCCAGACGCTGCCGGCACGCAGACCACGGGCGAAGGTGTGGGCCTTGCTCAGGTTGCTGGTCCATACGCCGGCGGCCAGGCCGAAGATGCTGTCGTTGGCAATCGCCAAAGCTTCTTCAGCGGTGTCGAAGGTGATGACCGACAGCACCGGGCCGAAGATTTCTTCCCGAGCGATGGTCATGGCGTTGGTCACGCCGTCGAAAATCGTCGGTTCCACGTACTGGCCACCGGTGTCTTCGAGGGTGCGGCTGCCGCCGGCGATCAGTTGGGCGCCCTGCTCTTTGCCGATGCCGATATAGCGCAGTACGTTGTCCAGTTGACGCTGGTCGACGACCGCACCGACGGTGGTTGCAGGATCGAGGGCGTGGCCTGGTTTCCAGGCTTGCAGGGCTTCCACCAACAGCGCAATGAACTGCTCGCGGATCGAACGCTCCACCAGCAAGCGAGAACCGGCGGTACAGACTTCGCCCTGATTGAAGGCGATGCCACTGGCCGCTGCCTGTGCTGCCGCGCGCAAGTCCGGCGCGTCGGCGAATACTACGTTCGGGCTCTTGCCCCCGGCTTCAGCCCAAACGCGTTTCATGTTGCTCTGCCCGGCGTAGATCATCAGCTGCTTGGCAATCGCCGTGGAACCGGTGAAGGCCAGCACGTCGACGTCCATGTGCAATGCCAGCGCCTTGCCGACGGTGTGGCCGTAGCCCGGCAGGACGTTGAACACACCTTTCGGGATGCCGGCATCCAGTGCCAACTGCGCGATGCGTATCGCGGTCAGCGGGGATTTTTCCGAAGGTTTGAGGATGAACGAGTTGCCCATCGCCAGGGCCGGGGCGAATTTCCAGCTGGCCATGATCAGCGGGAAGTTCCACGGCACGATGGCCGCGACCACACCGACGGCTTCGCGGGTCACCAGGCCAAGCTGATCCCGGGGGGTGGCGGCGACTTCGTCGTAGATCTTGTCGATGGCTTCGGCGGTCCAGCGGATCGCGTTGGCGGTCGCCGGAATATCGATGCTCATGGAGTCGCTGATCGGCTTGCCCATGTCGAGGGTTTCGAGCAGGGCCAGTTCTTCCTGGTTGGCCAGGATCAGGTCGGCGAAACGGATCAGGATGCGCTTGCGCTCGGCCGGGGCCAGGTTGGCCCACACGCCGGATTCGAAGGTACGGCGCGCCACGGCGACCGCTGCATTGGCGTCGGCTTCGTCGGTGCTGGCGACATTCGCCAGGAAACGACCGTCCACGGGGCTGATGCATTCGAACGTCGCACCGCTGGCGGCTGCGCAGTATTGGCCGTCAATGAATGCGCGACCTTCGATGGTTAGGGACTGGAAGCGCTGCTCCCAATCGCTGCGAGTGTTTGTCATGGTTGTGACTCGACGCAGGGGATTGGATGACGGACGAGCGAACGCCCATCCATCAAAACTTGGTAATCCGACCCCTGTAGGAGTGAGCCTGCTCGCGATAGCGGTGGATCAATCAACATCACTATTGAATGTGATGACGCTATCGCGAGCAGGCTCACTCCTACAGGGATTTGAGTGGTTCTTTAGACCGTGTGCAAGTACCAGTTGTACTCAAGATCCGAGATGGAGTTCTCGAACTCGGCCAGCTCGCTTTCCTTGCACGCCACGAACACGTCGATGTACAGCGGGTCGATGTACCTGGCCATGACTTCGCTGTCGTCCAGCTCGCGCAGTGCATCGCGCAGGTTGTTCGGCAGGCTCTGCTCGTTTTGCTCGTAGCTGTTGCCTTCCACCGGGGCGCCCGGTTCGATCTGGTTGGTCAGGCCGTGATGCACGCCCGCCAATACCGAAGCCATCAGCAGGTACGGGTTGGCATCGGCGCCCGCTACGCGGTGTTCGATGCGCACCGAGTCTGGCGAACCGGTCGGCACACGCACCGCCACGGTGCGGTTGTCGATGCCCCAGCTCGGCGAGTTCGGCACGTAGAATTGCGCGCCGAAACGACGGTAGGAGTTGACGTTCGGGCAGAGGAACGCCATCTGCGCCGGCAGGGTCTCGAGCACACCGCCGATCGCGTGACGCAGCGCGGCGTTCTGCTCGGGATCCTCGCTGGCAAAGATGTTGTTGCCTTCTTTGTCGAGAATCGAAATGTGCACGTGCAGACCGTTGCCCGCCTGGCCTGGATACGGCTTGGCCATGAAGGTGGTGTCCATCTCGTGGTCGTAGGCAATGTTCTTCACCAGACGCTTGAGCAGGACGGCGTAGTCGCACGCCTTGATCGGGTCAGCCACGTGATGCAGGTTGACTTCGAACTGCGCCGGGGCGCTTTCCTTGACGATGGCGTCAGCCGGGATGCCCTGCTCTTTCGCGCCTTCGAGGATGTCTTGCAGGCAGTCGACGTATTCGTCGAGGTCGTCGATCAGGTACACCTGGGTCGACATCGGACGCTTGCCGGACACCGGCGAACGCGGCGATTGCGGACGACCGTTCACGTTGTCCTGGTCGATCAGGTAGAACTCCAGTTCGAACGCGGCGCAGATGGTCAGGCCCATGTCGTCGAACTTGCGCACTACATTGGCCAGCACTTCACGCGGGTCGGCGAAGAATGGCTCGCCTTCGAGCTCGTGCATGGTCATCAGCAGTTGCGCGGTCGGGCGCTTCTGCCACGGCTCGATACTGAGAGTGCCGGGGATCGGGAAACAGATTCGGTCTGAATCGCCGATGTCCAGACCCAGGCCGGTGCTTTCCACCGTAGAACCGTTGATGTCCAGCGCAAACAGAGACGCCGGCAGGTTAATGCCTTTTTCGTAAACCTTATGAAGACTGGTGCGTTCGATGCGCTTACCGCGCACCACACCGTTCATATCCGCAATCAGAAGGTCGACGTACAAAACCTCAGGATATTTCTTAAGGAATGCGTTTGCTTCGTTGAGTTGAACGGCACGCAGAGGGACCGACATGATGCACCTATTTTTAGCTGTTAATTATTATGTTCACTACCCTTTCACGAGCCCAGTCAACCCGAACGGCAAAGTGAAGTCAATAGCGAACACCTGGCCTTTCAACGTTTATTTTAGGGCCTCTCAGAAGGACGAGAGTGCCAGATACGCCCTCAAACACGTGTAAATCCTGAAGATTGGACGTGCGGCGTTTAGAATTTTTTACATGAGAGTTGTTAATTAAAATCAACAAGGCTAAGCTCCAGAAAAGCTCGTTCAAGTGTGAAACTTCGAGGTGATAAAAATGGCACTCAAGCCATTGATCGGCGTTACTGCGTGCGTCAAACAGATTGGCCTGCACCCCTACCACATCAGCGGCGACAAGTACTTGCGTGCTGTCAGCGTTGCGGCGCTGGGGCTGCCTGTCGTTATTCCTTCTTTGGCTGAACTGACCGAAATCGATGACCTGCTGCCGCAGCTCGACGGTCTGTTGCTGACCGGTTCGCCGTCGAACGTGGAACCCTTCCACTATCAAGGCCCCGACAGCGCCCCCGGCACGGATCATGATCCGGCGCGGGATGCCACCACCCTTCCCCTGATCCGCGCCGCGATTGCAGCGGGCGTGCCGGTGCTCGGCATCTGCCGTGGCTTCCAGGAAATGAACGTGGCGTTCGGTGGCAGCCTGCATCAGAAAGTCCATGAGCTCCCCGGCTTTCTTGATCACCGTGAAGCCAACCACCCGGACCTGGCCGTGCAATACGCTCCCGCTCACGCGGTGAACGTGCAGCCCGGTGGCGTGTTCGAAGCGCTGGACCTGCCTGCGGTGTTCCAGGTGAACTCGATTCACAGCCAGGGCATCGACCGACTCGCGCCCGGCCTGCGCGCCGAAGCCGTCGCACCCGATGGCCTGATCGAGGCGATCTCGGTCGAACACAGCAAAGTGTTTGCCCTCGGGGTGCAATGGCACCCGGAATGGCAGGTGCTGGATAACCCTCCTTACTTGAGTATTTTCCAGGCGTTCGGCGAAGCCTGCCGGCAACGGGCGGCACTGCGTCACTCGAGCTGACGACCTGATACCCGCATTCAACGATTGACTGCCCAACGCGAGCGGGCAGGCGCTTGTGCGTGCCCCGCTCGCGAAAACAACACACTGCAATAACAACAAGTACGACCAGGCAGCCAGGATGGCGGCGCCGAATAAACCCAGGGCGGGAACGCAATTCCCTGTAGGAGCGAGCCTGCTCGCGATGGATGTCCGGACACCGCGGGCACTCAGACTGCCAGCGTCATCGTCGGCGACCATCGCGAGCAGGCTCGCTCCTACAAGGGATCAGCGCGGACCGGCTTCACGGGTTTGCAATCCACTATTAAGCCGGGCCGTGTTGGCCGGGCGACTGAAACCTGTTGGGAGTTTCACATGGCAAACGCCTCCAGCATCTACAGGAAGGCTCTTGAGGGTCACCAGGCACCGAAAAAGGTGTTGGTGAAAATCGATCGCGTCACCAAGAAGTTCGACGAAACCACCGCTGTGGACGATGTGTCCCTGGAAATCCACCAGGGTGAAATCTTCGCCCTGCTCGGTGGTTCCGGCTCCGGTAAATCGACCCTGCTGCGCATGCTCGCCGGTTTCGAGCGCCCGACCGAAGGCCGGATTCTGCTCGACGGCGTCGACATCACCGACATGCCGCCGTACGAACGACCGATCAACATGATGTTCCAGTCCTACGCGCTGTTCCCGCACATGACGGTGGCGCAGAACATCGCCTTCGGCCTCAAGCAGGACCGTTTGCCAGCGGCCGAAATCGAAGCCCGGGTGCAGGAGATGCTGCGCCTGGTGCACATGACCCAGTACGCCAAGCGCAAACCGCACCAACTGTCCGGTGGCCAGCGTCAGCGCGTGGCCCTGGCCCGTTCCCTGGCCAAGCGTCCGAAGCTGCTGCTGCTCGACGAGCCAATGGGCGCACTGGATAAAAAGCTGCGCTCGCAAATGCAGCTTGAGCTTGTCGAGATCATCGAGCGCGTCGGCGTGACCTGCGTGATGGTGACCCACGACCAGGAAGAGGCCATGACCATGGCCGAGCGCATCGCGATCATGCACCTGGGCTGGATTGCCCAGATCGGCAGCCCGGTCGACATCTATGAAGCACCGGTCAGCCGCATGGTCTGCGAATTCATCGGCAACGTGAACGCCTTCGACGGCACCGTTGTCGAGGACCTGGAAGGTCACGCGATCATCCACAGCCCGGATCTGGAGCAGAAGATCTACGTCGGTCACGGCGTCAGCACGTCGGTGCAGGACAAGTCGATCACCTACGCCATTCGCCCGGAAAAACTGCTGGTCAGCACCGTAAAGCCGGAGAACCGCTACAACTGGTCCGCCGGCAAGGTGCATGACATCGCCTACCTCGGCGGCCACTCGGTGTTCTACGTCGAGCTGCCTGGGGGCAAGATCGTCCAGTCGTTCATGGCCAACGCCGAACGCCGTGGCGCGCGTCCGACCTGGGACGATCAGGTCTACGTGTGGTGGGAAGACGACAGCGGCGTGGTACTGCGCGCATGAAAACCTTCAATCAGCAATTTCTGAGACTGGTCCCCAGCGGGCGCAAGCTCGTCATCGGGATTCCATTCATCTGGCTGTTCCTGTTCTTCATGTTGCCGTTCTTCCTGGTGATGAAGATCAGTTTTTCGGAAGCAGCCCTGGCCATTCCGCCGTACTCGGAGATCTACACCTTCGCCGAGCAAAAATTTCAGCTGCTGTTGAACCTCGGTAACTACAGCCTGCTGACCCAGGACGAACTGTACATCTCGGCGTACCTCGGCTCGTTGAAAGTAGCGTTGCTCAGCACGATGATGTGCCTGGTGATCGGTTTCCCGATGGCCTACGCGATCACCAAGGCCAGCAAGGAAGCGCAAAACGTCCTGCTGCTGTTGATCATGATGCCGACCTGGACCGCGATCCTGATCCGCGTTTACGCGTGGATGGGCATCCTCAGCAACAACGGTTTGCTCAACGCATTCTTGATGTGGACCGGGCTGACCTCGGCGCCGATCGAGATCCTCAACACCAACACCGCCGTCTACATCGGGGTCGTTTACGCCTACCTGCCGTTCATGGTGTTGCCGCTGTACGCCAACCTGGTCAAGCACGATGGCAGCCTGCTGGAAGCCGCGTCGGACCTGGGTTCGAGCAACTTCAACAACTTCTGGAAAATCACCGTGCCGTTGGCCAGGAACGGCATCATCGCAGGCTGCATGCTGGTGTTCATTCCGGTGGTCGGTGAGTTCGTGATTCCGGAACTGCTGGGCGGCCCGGAAACCCTGATGATCGGCCGTGTGTTGTGGCAAGAGTTCTTCAACAACCGCGACTGGCCGGTGGCGTCTGCCCTGGCGGTGGTGATGCTGTTGATCCTGATTGTGCCGATTCTGCTGTTCAACCGCAGCCAGGCCAAAGAGATGGAGGCACGGGGATGAAACGCTTCGGATTTTCAAAGTTCATGCTGATTTTCGGCTTGTCGTTTATCTACCTGCCGATGCTGATTCTGGTGATCTACTCGTTCAACGCATCCAAGCTGGTGACGGTGTGGGGTGGCTGGTCGATCAAGTGGTACGCCGGTCTGCTGGACAACTCGCAATTGATGGGTTCGGTGGTGCGCTCGCTGGAAATCGCCTGCTACACCGCCATCGCGGCAGTCGCACTGGGCACCCTGGCAGCGTTCGTCCTGACCCGCGTTACGCGTTTCAAGGGCCGCACGCTGTTCGGTGGCCTGGTCACCGCACCGCTGGTGATGCCTGAGGTGATCACCGGTCTGTCACTGTTGCTGCTGTTCGTGGCCATGGCGCAGTTGATCGGCTGGCCGATGGAGCGTGGCATCGTCACGATCTGGATCGCCCACACCACCTTTTGTGCCGCCTATGTGGCGGTGGTAGTCTCCGCCCGCCTTCGCGAGCTGGACCTGTCCATCGAAGAAGCGGCCATGGATCTGGGGGCGAAACCGTTCAAGGTGTTTTTCCTGATCACCATTCCGATGATCGCGCCGTCGCTGGCGGCCGGCGGCATGATGTCGTTTGCCCTGTCGCTGGATGACCTGGTGCTGGCGAGCTTCGTGTCTGGCCCGGGTTCCACGACCCTGCCGATGGAAGTGTTCTCGGCGGTGCGTCTTGGGGTCAAGCCCGAGATCAATGCCGTGGCCAGCCTCATCCTGCTGGCGGTATCCATCGTGACCTTCATGGTCTGGTACTTCAGCCGCCGCGCCGAAGCCACCCGCAAGCGCGCGATCCAGGAAGCCATGGACCAGACTGCCAGCGAATCCTGGCAGCAGCCTGAAAAGAAAATGGCGGGAGCGACGGCCTAGTGCCGCCCCTTGTAGGAGCGAGCTCGCTCGCGATGGACGTTAACGATAACGCGTGTTGTCTGGATGAACACATCGCTCTGAGGTCCATCGCGAGCAAGCTCGCTCCTACAATGGAGCGCTCTCGCCACAAATGTTTGCTATGTGATTTTGAATAAAAAAGAAATGGAGTTGTACCGATGAAAATGTTTGGCAGGACTCTGCTGACACTGTCCTTATTGGGCGCAATCGCCACTGGCGCCCAGGCCAATGACAAGGTTCTGCGCGTCTACAACTGGTCGGATTACATTGGCCCGGACACCGTCAAGAAGTTCGAGGACGAGACTGGCATCCAGGTGACCTACGATGTCTTCGACAGCAACGAAACCCTTGAGGCACGCCTGCTGGCGGGCAAATCCGGCTACGACATCGTGGTGCCGTCCAACAGCTTCCTGGCCAAGCAGATCAAGGCCGGTGTCTATCAGGAATTGGACAAATCGAAGCTGTCGAACTGGAAAAACCTCAACCCGGTGCTGCTGAAAAACGCCTCCGCCAGCGATCCCGACAACGCCCATGCCATTCCGTACATGTGGGGCTCGATCGGTATCGGCTTCAACCCGCAGAAGGTCAAGGAAGTGCTCGGCGCCAACGCCCCGACCAACTCCTGGGACCTGCTGTTCAAACCGGAAAACGCCGAGAAGCTCAAAGCCTGCGGCATCAGTTTCCTCGATTCACCGACTGAAATGATCCCGACCGCCCTGCACTACCTGGGCTACCCGGTGAACGATCAAGACAAACAGCACATCGCCCAAGCCCAGGCGCTGTTCATGAAGATTCGCCCGAACGTGGCGTACTTCCATTCCTCGAAATACATCTCGGACCTGGCCAACGGCAACATTTGCGTGGCCGTCGGTTACTCCGGCGACGTGCTGCAGGCCAAGGCCCGCGCCCAGGAAGCCGGGGACAAGGTGAAGATCGACTACAGCATCCCGAAAGAAGGCGCCGCCAGTTTCTACGACATGCTCGCCATCCCCCGCGATGCCGCCAACGTCGAGAACGCGTACCTGTTCATGAACTTCCTGATGCGCCCCGAGGTGATTGCCGACATCACCAACAACATCGGCTACAGCAACGCGAACGCGGCGGCCACGCCGCTGGTCGATGAAGCGATCCGCAACGATCCGGGTTCCTACCCGCCAGAAGCGGTGATGGCCACGCTCTACGCCGTGCCGGACCAGCCGATTGCCGTCCAGCGGGTCATGACCCGGGGCTGGACCAAGGTGAAACTCGGCCAGTAATTCACTCGAAAATGCCTTCGCGAGCAGGCTCGCTCCCACATTGGTCCGTGTTGAACCAGTGATATGTGAACGACGCTCCCCCCTGTGGGAGCGAGCCTGCTCGCGATGAGGCCAGAACATCCAGCACACATTTCAGCTTTACCAATTTCCGTTCACGCAGCGCCTTACCACCGCTGCCTCTCCTGCAAGTAGAACGGCCTCACCTGGCTCCCTCGGTTCAGGTGAATGTTGGCGCCCTCGGGCGCCTTTTTTTATGAGCGGTCAACAACAAGCAGCGGCCATTCGGCCAGCGCCCGATAGCGTCCCTTGTGGGATTCGAACAAGGTGAACCGGTCGGCACGCAGGAAGAACTCCGGCGCCGTTGCGGACTCCGGCACCGGCGCCCGATAGTCCCGCGCCAGGGTCAGGTGCGGACGGTATTCCCTTGGCGCTTGCTCCAGCCCAAACGGCAACATCGCCTGTTCCAGGGCATACACCAGGCGCAGCAATGCCGGGGGCGCCTGCTGCGGCGCGAGCACCAGCGCTCCTGCCCTGCGCCACACGTCCAGCCGGTCCAGCACCACCGTCAAGCGCTCGCCCGGTGTGCGGA
Organism: Pseudomonas sp. IT-P74; assembly: GCF_949768175.1. Taxonomy (NCBI): domain Bacteria; kingdom Pseudomonadati; phylum Pseudomonadota; class Gammaproteobacteria; order Pseudomonadales; family Pseudomonadaceae; genus Pseudomonas; species Pseudomonas sp. IT-P74. Next base: position 394,184 of record NZ_CATKQD010000022.1, read on the forward strand.
TCGACGCCGCAGCCGTGCAGATCTCGGCGATCTGCGCCACGCCCACCGCCCCCAGAAACTTCAGCGTCAGGTGAAAGTTTTCCGCCGGCACCGGCCGTCCGTTGCGCAGTTGCAGCGCACTGCGCCACTGCGCTATCTCCCGGCGCTGGGCCGGGGCGCAGTTCAGCGCAAAGAACAGACGCTTGAACGGCTCGCGGGATTCGTCGTTCATGCCGGGCACCTCCTGGGAAGATTGTCTGAGTGTACTCAACACCCGATTGCCGGCCAGCGCATTTGTGGCGCCACGGGGCATGCGCGTTATAGTTCCAGGGGGCGTTCTCAATTGGTTTTCACGCCGCGAAACTAATTGAGAACGTCCCCTAGCATCCCGAAAAACCGGAGGGGGCCATGCGACAGATCATCAGCAAGGAACCATGGTGGGCCAGGCCGCCCGAGCCCGGCCAGGATGAACTCAAGCTGGAATGGGGCTGGCTGGTGCACTACAGCGAAGGCGAGCCGCGCTTCGAGTTCATCCGTGAGCGGCCGACGGACGACGAAATCCGCCAGCGCAAGAGTTGCAGGATCACCCCGACGCCGGAGTGATCCCGCGTGCGACGTCAGGCCTGGAGGAGTACTTCGAACCCGCCGTAGACCATGCGCTGGCCATCGAAGGGCATCGGATTAACGTCCGGCTTCATGCGCGGGTCCTGCATCATCCTGTCCATTCCGGCATTGCGGGTGGCCTTGTCAGGCCAGATGATCCAGCCAAAGGCAACGGTTTCGCCTTCCTTGAGCTTCACCGACATGGGAAACGAGGTGACCTTGCCTTCCGGGACATCCTCGCCCCAGCATTCGACAATGCTCAAGGCACCGTTTTCCTTGAAGACCAAGGCGGCGATTTTGGCGTGCCTGATGTATTGCTCACGGTTGGCGGTGGGTACGGCAGCGATGAAACCATCGACATAAGACATGAGTATTTCTCCTTGGGTCATGGGGTGTTCTGCTGCGTAGTCGGTTGCGATGGCGTCAAATCGACAGTCCCGGCGCTCAATCCGACCGGCGGTGCAGTGCGGTCCGCCAGGCTGCCCTCGATCTGCCCCGCCATGTACAGCGTGCCGGCCATGACGCCGCTGGTCGGGTTCTGCACCAGCTTGAGCCAGGCCTTGTCGAAGGTATTGCCCAGGCTGCTGCGAATCAGCGCCTCGCTGTCGGGCCGGTCATTGGCCTGAATCAGTGCGCGAATGCCCGCCACCCCTACCGTGATCAAGCCACCGGCGAGTTTCCCGGCTGCCGCGGCCACGGCGCTGGCGGCCCCGCGCGGGGCCATCTCGGCTTCCATCCGCCGGCTGGCGCGCCTGGCCACCGGCGCCATCGCGGTGTCTGTTGAACCCACGCCCCTGTCGCCACCGGCCTTGTGGACTTTATCGATCAGCGCGGCGTAGGCCGGCAGAGTGTTCAGCGGTTCGGTGCGCACGATCTGGTACAACGAGGCGTTCCGCGTCGGCGGCGGTCCGAGGGCGATGGCCGGGATTTTCTGGATACGCCCATTGAGCTGGGCCATCGGCACGCCGTGGCGGGTGGATATCTTCTGCAGTTCCTCCTTGAGGATGTCAACGTAGAACGCCACTGACAGGCCGAGAATCGAATCGGGATCGACTTCCTGTGCCACGGGGGCCAGCACCTTCTCCTGATAGGCTTCGAGCAGGTAGGCCGCCAGACGTTTTTCCGATGCGTCCTGCTCGCCCTTGGCGCTGAGGGTGTACCAACTGACCTTCATCGACAGCCATTCCTGGGTCCAGTAACTGCTGAACCACGGAATGAAATTCTGTTCGGTCAATTCATAGACCCGGGTGCGCCAGTAATCCATCGCACCGCGGGAGTAGATTCGGGTCTGCTCGGTGGCCGACTGCGACGCGGCGACGATTTCCCGGTCCACTTGTTGCCAGGTGCTCGCTGAAACGATGACCGGCGCCACTTCCACCGGCGCACGCGGCGGTGTGGCGCACCCTGCCAACACCACCAGTACGGCAATGATCAGTGAACGCAGGCTCAAGATCGCGACTTCCTGCAGTGTGCACCGGGCAGAATGCCCGACACCCAAAACCCTCGGTTTAAGTATAGGTGGCGGTGTCCGTGAGGCCGCCTTCGCGAGCAGGCTCGCTCCCACAGGTTCACCGCCAATCAGGGTGGGAGCGAGCTTGCTCGCGATGGGGCCCGCATCAACAGCGCAAAAACCACCATCACTGGCGTCGATATTCACCATCGCCGCGATTGCCTTCCGCTTGAACGCCGTCAGCGTAGGATCGATCCCAAGCCAACTCGAAACCCCGAATCGGAGGGAAACCTCATGCTGATCCATCTGCTGACCTGCCTGACCCTGACGGCGTTCACATTGAGTGTGTTTGCCTGGTACGTCCTGAGCGAGGAGCAAACGTCATGATTCACACGGTCACCCTCGCCGTACGTTTCCCGGTGTTCGGCAACAATTTCTACGCTCAGGAATTCGAGTCATGTAAAGAGTTGACTCTGCTCTTCGACGAGAAGTTCGAGGCGTTGCTGATGCCGGCAGCCGATCATCACTTCAGCAACGAAGTGGTCGGGCTCAATGATCAGTTCCGCTTTTTGAATGATGTGCTGGTCGAGCATCTGCTGGATGTCGAATTGGCAAAAGGCTCGGCCCGTTCGTTCGGGTTCTGACAGCGACCGCCGGTCGTCCGGGCTCACAACGATCGCTGGCTATTACCGATCCCCTTGGCAATATCGATCCCCCAATCCATCGCTGCTTCCATGTCCAGCATGTGCGGCCGTGGGTCGTGGTTTTCATTGATGGCCGTGCCGTCCGGCCGATAGACACCGATGAACATGCTCAACGAACCGTCCTTCAATATCTCGGCCTTGACCTTGATGCTGCATCCGTTCGATAGCGTTTCCTTGTGCTCCACATGGCGCTCGGTCATGACTGCATTGCTCCCCTGACTGAATTCAAACCCTACTGGCCATGCTAGCTCAGCCCCCGGAACTGCGCCGACCCGCTGGACCGGAGGGCCTGCCCTGACAGCGGCGCAATGCCACCTATACTGAAAACCACCTCCCCCCAGGGGGATCTGCACGTTCAACAATAAAAAGCAGAGGTGGAACATGGTCTGGCAGCAAGTCTACGATCCGTTCGGTAACCCGGTGCTTTCAACGCTCATGGCGGCTGTGCCGGTGGTGGTGATGCTGGCGTCCCTCGCGTTTTTTCATGTCAAGGCGCACCTGGCGGCGTTGCTCGCCCTGGCCTCGGCCTTGCTGATCTCGATCTTCGCCTTCGGCATGCCGGCGGGCATGGCAGGTTCGGCGGCGTTGTTCGGTGCGGCCAACGGCCTGCTGCCAATTGGCTGGATCGTGTTGAACATCATCTTCCTGCACCGCCTGACCACCGAGAACGGCTCGTTCAAGGTGTTGCAAGACTCCCTGGCGCGCATCACCGATGACCGACGCCTGCAATTGCTGCTGATCGCCTTCTGCTTCGGCGCGTTTTTCGAAGGCGCCGCCGGTTTCGGTACGCCGGTGGCGGTGACCGGAGCGATCCTGATCGGGCTGGGCTTCTCGCCACTCGCCGCCTCGGGGCTGGCGCTGATCGCCAACACCGCCCCCGTGGCGTTCGGCGCCCTCGGTACGCCGATCATCACCCTGGCCAAGGTCACCGGGCTGGATGAAATGGAACTGTCGATGATGGTCGGCCGGCAGTTGCCCTTCTTCTCGGTGTTGGTGCCGTTCTGGCTGATCTGGGCTTTTGCCGGCTGGCGCAAGATGGTGGAAATCTGGCCGGCGATCCTGGTGGCCGGGGTCAGTTTTGCCGTGCCGCAGTTCCTGGTGTCCAACTACCACGGGCCAATGCTGGTGGACGTAATCGCCGCGCTGATTTCCATGGCCTGCCTGACCGGCTTCCTCAAGGTGTGGAAACCCGCCACCGTGCACACTTCCGCTGCGCTGTCCGGCCGTGTCGACGACTCGAAGATCGACGCCGAGCACGACGAAAAACCTGTACCCACTGCAACCTTTGCCAACGAGGCAAAACCGGCCGTGATGCGGGCGTGGATGCCGTGGCTGATCCTCACGGTCTTCGTGTTCATCTGGGGCACCCAGGGCTTCAAGAACACCTTCGACACCCGCCCCGCCATCGACCCGCAAACCAGTGCCGCCAAGCTCGATCCCCAGGGCAAGCCGATGCGTGAGGCGAACCCGGTGTTTGCGCCGGTCGTGACCTTCACCACCCTGCACTTGCAGGTCGAGAAAGTCCCGCCCGTGGTGGCCGCGCCGAAAACCGAAGAAGCGGTGTACAAGTTCACCTGGTTCACCGCCACCGGCAGCGGCATTCTGCTGGCGGCGATTGTCGGCGGTTTGCTGATGGGGTACTCGATCCCGCAACTGATACACCAGTACCTGCGCACCCTGTGGGTGGTGCGTTACTCGCTGATCACCATTGCGGCGATGCTCGCGCTGGGCTTCCTCACGCGCTACTCGGGACTGGACGCGACCATGGGCCTGGCCTTCGCCGCGACGGGCATTTTCTACCCGATGTTCGGCACCCTGCTCGGCTGGCTCGGCGTGGCATTGACCGGCTCGGACACCGCGTCCAACGTGCTGTTCGGCGGCTTGCAACGGGTGACGTCCGAGCAACTGGGCATCAGCCCGGTGTTGATGGCCGCCGCCAACAGTTCCGGCGGGGTCATGGGCAAGATGGTCGACGCCCAGTCGATCGTGGTCGCCTCCACCGCCACCCGCTGGTACGGCCATGAAGGGGAAATCCTGCGCTACGTGTTCTTCCACTCGATTGTGCTGGCGATCCTGGTCGGCGGGCTGGTGACATTGCAGGCCTATGTCGCGCCGTTCAGCCATATGGTGGTGGGCGGGCATTGAATCGAATACACGCGTAATTCTGCTTAAAACTGATCCATTGTGGGAGCGAGCTTGTTCGCGATGACCGTGTCACATTCGACAGAGATGTCGACTGTGCCACCGCTATCGCGAGCAAGCTCGCTCCCACATTGGTGGACGGTGGTTTATGGAATGAATCGTCCGTCGAGCAGACAAAGATCCCATGGACAGCCGGCCGTCTCAGGCCAATGATGTACATCAGTGGCCTCCAGCGGGAGTCATGAACCAATGAACATTCTCTACGATGAACGCGTTGACGGCGCCCTGCCCGACGTCGACAAACAGGCGCTGTTGCAGGCCCTGCAAACCCGCTTGCCGAAGCTGGAAGTCTTGCATCATCGGGAGGAACTCAAGCCCTACGAGTGCGACGGGCTGTCGGCCTATCGCACCACGCCGATGCTGGTAGTGCTGCCCCGATCCATCGACGAAGTCCAGGGGGTGCTGCGGGTCTGCCATGAGCTGCGCGTCCCCGTCGTGGCCCGTGGCGCCGGCACCGGTTTGTCCGGTGGTGCACTGCCCCTGGAGAAAGGCGTGCTGCTGGTGATGGCGCGCTTCAACAACATCCTGCACATCGATCCTGCCGCCCGTACCGCGCGGGTTCAGCCCGGCGTGCGCAATCTGGCGATCTCCCAGGCGGCGGCGCCCTTTGGCCTGTATTACGCGCCGGATCCGTCCTCGCAAATTGCCTGCTCCATCGGCGGCAACGTCGCGGAAAATGCCGGTGGCGTGCACTGCCTCAAGTACGGCCTGACCGTGCACAACGTGCTCAAGGTCGACATCCTCACCGTCGATGGCGAGCACCTGAGCCTGGGCTCCAACGCCCTCGACGCCCCCGGTTTCGACCTGCTGGCGCTGTTCACCGGCTCCGAAGGCCTGCTCGGGGTGATCACCGAGGTCACGGTCAAGCTGCTGCCCAAACCGCAGACCGCCAAAGTGCTGCTGGCGGCGTTCGATTCCGTGGAAAAAGCCGGGCGCGCGGTCGGCGACATCATTGCCGCCGGCATCATCCCCGGTGGCCTGGAAATGATGGACAACCTGGCGATCCGCGCCGCCGAGGACTTCATCCACGCCGGTTATCCGGTGGATGCCCAGGCCATTCTGCTGTGCGAGCTCGATGGTGTTGAAGCCGATGTCTCTGATGATTGCGCCCGGGTGCGCCAGGTGTTGCAACAGGCCGGCGCAACTGAATTGCGCCAGGCCAAAGACGAAGCCGAGCGCGTGCGCTTCTGGGCCGGGCGCAAGAATGCCTTCCCGGCGGTGGGCCGCCTCTCCCCGGACTACTACTGCATGGACGGCACCATCCCCCGCCGCGAACTGCCCGGTGTGTTGCACGCCATCGCCGAGCTCTCTAACGAATACGGCCTGCGGGTGGCCAACGTGTTCCATGCCGGCGACGGCAACATGCATCCGTTGATCCTGTTCGACGCCAATCAACCCGGTGAACTCGATCGAGCCGAAGCCTTGGGCGGCAGGATTCTGGAGCTATGCGTGAAAGTCGGCGGCAGCATCACCGGTGAACACGGCGTGGGCCGCGAGAAGATCAACCAGATGTGCGCGCAGTTCAACAGCGATGAGTTGACCCTGTTCCATGCCGTCAAGGCCGCCTTCGACCCCGGCGGCCTGCTCAACCCCGGCAAGAACATTCCGACCCTGCACCGCTGCGCCGAATTCGGTGCCATGCACATACACGGCGGTCAATTGCCCTTCCCTGAGCTGGAGCGTTTCTGATGCACGGCCCTGAAGATTTCGATGACAGCCAGTCACTGCTGGAGCAGGTCAATCGGGCGCTGGAAAACACCACGCCGTTGCGCATCCAGGGTTCCAACAGCAAAGCCTTTCTGGGCCGCACCACAGCCGGGGAAATTCTCGATACCCGGTCGCACCGGGGCATCGTCAGCTACGACCCGACTGAACTGGTGATCACCGCCCGTTGCGGCACGCCATTGTCGCAACTGGCGCGGGTGCTGGACGCCGCACAACAGATGCTGCCCTGCGAGCCACCGTCCTTCGGCGACGGCGCCACCGTCGGCGGCATGATCGCCTGCGGACTGTCCGGGCCACGGCGCCCGTGGGTCGGTTCGGTGCGGGACTTCATTCTTGGCACGCGGGTCATCACCGGTCAGGGCAAACTATTGCGCTTTGGTGGCGAGGTGATGAAAAACGTCGCCGGCTACGACCTGTCGCGCCTGATGGCAGGCAGTTACGGCAGCCTGGGACTGATCACCGAAGTGTCCCTCAAAGTGCTGCCAAAACCCCGGCGAGCCTTAAGCATCAGCCTGGAAATGGACGCCGAACGGGCCTTGCTGCGCCTGGCAGAATGGGGCCAGCAGCCGTTGCCGATCAGCGCGGCCTGTCATGACGGCTCACGCCTGCACCTGCGGCTCGAGGGCGGTGAAGGTTCGGTGGCGGCGGCCCATGAGCGCCTTGGGGGCGAACGGCTGGAGGCTTCTTTCTGGGACGATCTCAACGAACAGCGCTTGAGTTTCTTCGATCAAGACCAGCCGCTTTGGCGCCTGTCGCTGCCGCACAACACACCGCTCCTGTCGCTGCCGGGGCGCCAGTTGATCGACTGGGGCGGTGCCCAGCGCTGGCTGAAATCCGATGCCGAAGCGGCGTACATCCGCCAGGTCGTCGACGAGGTCGGCGGCCATGTCACCTGCTTCAGCCACGGCCTGACCGACAACCCCTTCCATCCGCTACCCCCAGCGCTGATGCGTTATCACCGCAACCTGAAACAACAACTCGATCCACGGGGCATCTTCAACCCCGGACGCCTGTACGCGGAGCTTTGAACCATGCAGACGACTCTGAGTGAAAGCGCCAGCCATCTGCCCCGCGCCACGGAAGCCGAAAGCATCCTGCGCACCTGCGTGCACTGCGGGTTCTGCAATGCCACTTGCCCGACCTATCAATTGCTCGGCGATGAACTGGACGGCCCACGGGGCCGAATCTACCTGATCAAGCAGGTGCTGGAAGGCAACGACGTCACGCAAAAGACCCAACAGCACCTGGACCGCTGCCTGTCGTGCCGCAACTGCGAAACCACCTGCCCCTCGGGCGTCGATTACCACAACCTGCTGGACATCGGTCGCGCGGTGGTCGACGCGGCGGTACCACGCCCCCTCGGCCAGCGCCTGTTGCGCGAGGGGTTGCGCCAGACCGTGCCCCATCCAGAGCTGTTCAAGAGCCTGGTCAATGGCGGCCAGGTGTTCCGCGCACTGCTGCCCGGCACCCTGCAAAGCAAGTTGCCGCGCAATGTCTACCCGGCCAAGCCGCGTCCCATGACCCTGCGTGAGCGTCAGGTGCTGATGCTCGAAGGTTGCGTGCAGCCCAGTCTGTCGCCCAACACCAATGCCGCGGCGGCGCGGGTGCTGGACCGGTTGGGGATCAGCGTCATCGCGAGCCGCGAAGCCGGTTGCTGCGGCGCCGTGGACTACCACCTGGACGCCCAGGCCGTTGGCCTCGACCGTGCCCGGCGCAACATCGACGCGTGGTGGCCGGGCATCGAAAAAGGCGCCGAGGCAATTGTGCAGACGGCCAGCGGTTGCGGCGCCTTCATCAAGGATTACGGCCACCTGCTCGCCAGCGACCCGGCCTATGCCGACAAGGCGAAAAAGATCAGCGAGCTGGCCCGGGACCTGGTGGAGGTGTTGCGCGACGAACCGCTGGAAAAGCTCGGCATCCACGCCTCGCAACGCCTGGCCTTTCATTGCCCCTGCACCCTGCAGCACGGGCAGAAACTTGGCGGTGCCGTGGAAGCGCTGCTGACCGGACTCGGCTTCAACCTGACCTGCGTCCCCGACGGACACCTGTGCTGCGGTTCGGCGGGTACCTATTCGCTGACCCAGCCCGAACTGTCGCGACAACTGCGCGACAATAAGCTCAACGCCCTGGAAAGCGGCCATCCCGAGGTCATTGTCACGGCCAACATCGGCTGCCAGTCGCACCTCGACGGCGCGGGGCGAACCCCGGTGCGGCACTGGATCGAACTGGTCGAAGCCGCCCTGCCCTAACCGAACCCTGGAGATGCCCATGAACAGCAAAGCCGTTCTGAGTCTGAACGAAATCGGCCACATCCTCGCCGCCGCCCACGCCGAGGCACAAGCCAATCAATGGGCCGTGACCATCGTGATCGTCGATGACGGCGGCCACCCGCTGGCCCTGGAACGCCTCGACGGCTGTGCGCCCGCCAGCGCGTATATCGCCACCGAAAAGGCACGCACCTGCGCCCTCGGGCGACGCGAATCGAAAAGCTATGAAGACATGGTCAACGCCGGGCGCTACGCTTTCCTTTCAGCACCCTTGCTGACTTCGCTTGAGGGTGGTGTACCGATTGTCTTCGATGGCCAGGTGATTGGTGCTATCGGTGTCTCTGGCGTCAAGCCTGAGCAGGATGCGCAAGTGGCCAAGGCCGGGGCGCAGAGCCTGAAATGAACAGAATGCACATCAAACATCCACCATAGAGCCCTGTGGGAGCGAGCCTGCTCGCGATGGCGGCAGATCAGTCGACATCCATGCTGAATGACACTCCGCTATCGCGAGCAGGCTCGCTCCCACAGGGACGGCGTTTCGCCAACAAGATTGATCCGTGTTAAACCAGCCGAGAGGAGTTGCAGCAATGACCCGTCTAACTGCCAAAGACTTTGCCCCCGAACTGCTGGAACTGTACGACTACTACGCCCACGGCAAGATCAACCGCCGGGAGTTTCTCGACCGTGCGGCGCTGTTTACCTTCGGCGGGTTGACCGCCGGCGCCCTGCTCGCCGCGCTAAGCCCAAACTATGCGCTGGCCGAGCAAGTCGAGTTCACCGATCCGGACATTCTTGCCGAGTACATCACCTACCCCTCGCCCAAGGGCCACGGCCAGGTTCGCGGTTATCTGGTGCGTCCGGCCAAGGCCAGCGGCAAGGTGCCGGCGGTGGTGGTCGTGCACGAAAACCGCGGGCTCAACCCCTACATCGAAGACGTCGCGCGGCGTGTGGCAAAGGCCGGTTTCATCGCCCTGGCCCCGGATGGCCTGAGTTCGGTCGGCGGTTATCCCGGCAATGACGACAAAGGCCGCGAACTTCAGGCGAAGGTCGACCCGGAAAAGCTGATGAACGACTTTTTCGCCGCCGTCGAGTGGATGATGAAACACCCCGCCGCCACTGGAAAAGTCGGCATCACCGGGTTCTGCTACGGCGGTGGCGTGACCAACGCCGCCGCCGTGGCCTATCCGGAACTGGGAGCCGCCGTGTCGTTTTATGGCCGTCAGCCGACGGCCGAGGAAGTGCCCCGGATCAAGGCCCCGGTGATGCTGCACTACGGCGAACTGGACACGCGGATCAACGAAGGCTGGCCCGCCTATGAGAAAGCGTTGAAGGCCGGGGGCAAGACCTATGAGGCCTATATCTATCCGGGCTGCAATCATGGTTTCCACAATGATTCGACGCCGCGTTATGACGAGGCGGCGGCGAAGCTGGCGTGGGAGCGGACGTTGGGGTGGTTTAAAAAGTACCTGGTTTGAATAAAAGTCCTGGGCCAGCAGGACTGGCCCCATCGCGAGCAGGCTCGCTCCTGCATTGGGCTTCAGTCGTAGACAGACTTTGTGTTCACCGAAGATCCCTGTAGGAGCGAGCCTGCTCGCGATGGCGGTCTCACGGCTGATGACTACTTCGGCTGAGCCACGGTCCGCAGATACGGCTTCAGGGTCTTGAAGCCATCCGGGTATTTCTTCTTCGCGTCTTCGTCAGACACCGACGTCGGGATGATCACGTCTTCACCCGGCCGCCAGTTCACCGGCGTGGCGACGGTATGTTTGGCGTTGAGTTGCAGGGAATCGAGCAGACGCAGCACTTCATCGAAATTGCGCCCGGCGCTCATTGGGTAGATCAGCATGGCCTTGACCTTCTTGTCCGGGCCGACGATGAACACCGAACGCACCGTGGCGTTGTCCACCGCCGTGCGCGCACCGCCGCTGGCATTGGGGTGGATCATGTCGTAGAGCTTGGCCACCACCAGGTTTTCGTCGCCGATCAGCGGATAGTTGACCGCGCAGCCCTGGGTCTCGGCGATGTCGCCTACCCAACGATTGTGGTCACTGACCGGGTCGACGCTGAGGCCCAGGACCTTGGTGTTGCGCTTGTCGAATTCCGGCTTGAGTTTGGCCAGGTAACCCAGTTCGGTCGTGCACACCGGGGTGAAATCCTTGGGGTGGGAAAACAGAATGGCCCAGCCATCGCCGACCCATTGGTGAAAATTGAGGGTGCCTTCGGTGGTGTCGGCGGTGAAGTCCGGTGCTTCGTCGCCAATACGGATAGCCATGTTCGATCTCCTTGCAGTGATGGACAGGGACGCCGCCAAGGCTGTGAATGCACTTCCCGCGGCATGGACGCGAAACAGTATAGGAGAGGTTCGACGACTCGCCGCAACGCTTGGAACAAGTCGCTAGCCCACCAGCGCAATCAGTTGCTGACGCTGGGCATCGGTCAGCATCGGGCCGAAACCGGCCCTGGCGTTTTCCGCCATGTAGCGCGGGTTGCCGGTGCCGGGAATCACGCAGGTCACCGCCGAATGCGACAGCAGGAACTTCAGCGCCAGTTGCGGCCAGCTCTTGACCCCGACTTGCGCCGCCCAGCCTGGCAGCGGTTTGTCTTTCAATTTGGCCAGCAAGCCGCCACCGCCAAACGGCCGGTTGCAGATCACCGCCACCCCCCGCTCGCGGCACAACGGCAGCAGGCGTTTCTCTGCGCCGCGATCATCCAGGGCGTAGTTGATCTGCAAGAAGTCCAGGGGTTCGGCCTTGAGTACCGCCTCCACTTCTTCATAGGCCGACGCCGTGTAATGGGTGATGCCGATGTAGCGAATGCGCCCTGCTTCTTTCCAGTGGCGCAGGGTCGGCAGGTGCGTCTGCCAGTCCAGCAGGTTGTGGATCTGCATCAGGTCGATCCGGTCGGTCTGCAACAGGGCGAAGGATTGTTCCATTTGCGCGATGCCTTCTTCGCGGCCCCGGGTCCACACCTTGGTGGCCAGGAACGCCGGTGAGCGCGGCTCATGGATCGACAGCAGTTCGCCGATGGTCTGTTCGGCGCGACCGTACATCGGCGAGCTGTCGATCAGCTTGCCGCCCTTGTCGAATAACGCATCCAGCACCGCGGGCAAGTCTTTGTAGGCCGGTTGCGAAGGCTCGACATCGAATCCGCGATAAGTGCCCAACCCTACGATCGGCAAGGACTCATTGCTGGAGGGAATGGCGCGGGTCTGCATGGTCTTGCCTCCTGTTCCCGTCAACGGCTCGGGTTGTGCACCCACCGGACCGAACGTGAAGACCGCCGAAGCACCGGCAGCCAGCGTGAGTACTTCTCTACGGGTGTAACCCTCAGGATGGCTCATAAAACGCTTCTCACCAGTCGCAGGGGGCCGGCCTGTTGCGCCGACAACCCGGATTACCCGCGCCAAGGGTCGATTGACTACACTCAGAAAGCCTTGCGGCACCAGCCACTTTCAAACCCCGAGCCGTCAATGCCGCCCACTAACGTTAGTCGAATGTCACGTACCCTGGTGTTACTCATCGTCATCATCGCTGCGTTGTACCTGGCGCTGTGCGTGGCGCTGTTTGTGTTCCAGCGGGCGCTGATTTATTACCCGCAACCGCGCGCCGTCGGGACCACCGCGACGCTAATCACCCTGCCGGTCACCGACGGGCAGGTGCTGGTCTCCATCCGACCGCACGAAGGTCCCAATGCGCTGATTTATTTTGGCGGCAATGCCGAAGACGTCTCGCGCAACCTGCCCGAGTTCACCCAAGCGTTCCCTGACTACGCGCTGTACCTGCTGCATTACCGTGGTTATGGCGGCAGTTCCGGCTCGCCCTCCGAAGAGGCCAATGCCCGCGACGCCATCACCTTGTTCGACCTGGTACATGCCAGCCATCCCCATGTGGCGGTGGTCGGTCGCAGTCTGGGTTCCGGGGTGGCCGTGCGCCTGGCCAGCGAACGCCCGGCCGCGCGACTGGTGCTGATCACGCCCTACAACAGCCTCGAAGGGCTCGCTGCCCGCCAGTTCCGCTGGTTTCCGGTGCGCTGGTTGTTGAAGGACAAATACCCGTCCTGGCAGTACGCCGCCCGCATCACGGTGCCGACACTGTTGATCGCGGCCGAGCATGACGAGGTGATTGCGCGTTCGAGTACTGAACGTTTGTACACACACTTCGCCAAAGGCGTGGCGTCACTGCGGGTGATACCGGGGACGGGGCATAACTCGATCGGCGAAAGCCCTGAATACTTAAAGGTGCTGAGGGATGGGTTGTAGCCAGCAAGGTAGAACATACCTGTGGCCTGAGAGCCTCCACGGTTAAGGCTCTGTCGGCGGCCGTTCATCCGAGAGTTTGCCAACACCCAATAAAAACATATTTTTATGCCTATATTGATATTGTCGAACGTTCCCATTCTCAGAGGGTGCCGTCATGAATATCAAAACCCTGGCTTTGCTCCTGCTGGCGTTGTGTGCGCAACCGGTCTGGAGCCAGACGCCTGCCGCCTCACCCGCCACTGCCGACAGCCCCGCGCTGACCACGCGCCTGGCCGAGCGTGACCTTTGGGTCGAACACATTTTCTGGATCAGAAACTACGCGCTGGCCAATCAATCCGCCGACAAAAAACAAGCCAAAGTCGCGGCGGACCAGGTCGTCGACAACGCCACCAAAATCGCCAACAGCATCGCCCCGCTCTACGGTCAACCGGCGGCGGATCAACTGCTCAAGCTGCTTGCCGGTCACTGGGGCGCGGTGAAACACTACAGTGATGCCACTGTGGCCAAGGACGCCAAGGGCAAGCAGGCCGCCGTCACCGAGTTGACCGCCAACGCCAAGGCGATTGCGGCGTTTCTCGCTACGGCGAACCCCAATCTGCCTGAAGCCACGCTGGTCAACATGTTGTCGGCCCATGGCGGTCACCACGTTGCCCAGATCGACGAGTTTGCCGCGCACGATTACGCTGGCGAAGCCCGCACCTGGGCGATGATGCGCACGCACATCCTGGCCCTGGCCGACGCCTTGACCGGTGCGCTGGTCAAGCAATTCCCGGACAAGTTCTGATACCGCGCGAGGGCATCCCATGCTGGAAGGACTGGGCCGAACACAGCAGGACCTGCTCAATGCACTGCTGCACCATGGGGGCGGCATGAGCATTGACGAGTTGGCTGAGCACTTGGCAGTCACGCGCACGGCGATCCGCCAACACCTGGCGGCGCTGGAGCGTGACGGCCTGGTGCTGCGCGGCGATACCCGTCCGACGGGCCGTCGTCCGGAGCAGCTGTATCGGCTCACCGACCACGCGCGGGAGCAGTTCCCTCGCCACTATCAGCTACTGGCCAGCGTACTGATTGATGAAGTCGCCACCATCATCGGCCCCGAAGCCCTGGCCTCGCTGATGCGCAGCATGGGCCGCAAGCTGGCTTCGGACCTGGAACAACAGGTCGTGGATGAAGCCAGGATCGTGCAGCACATGACCCAGACGGGCTACGAAGCCGAGGTGTTTTTTCGCTCAGGCGGCCCCCCGGAAATCGTCGCCCATAACTGCGTGTTCCATCGCCTGGCCGCCGAGCACCCGGTGGTCTGCGAACTGGACCTGGCCTTGATTGGTGCGTTGGGCGGCGGTGAAGTCGAGCACAGCGAGTGCATGGTGCGTGGCGGGCATGTCTGTCGCTTCAGGCTGCGACCGACAGAAGCCCCTGAACCACCACTCGAACACTGACCTTACAGATCGACCATCTGCATGTTCGCTTTGAGAAAGCCCATCAACTCGGCTGCCGCTGGCGACAGGCTGTGCCCCTTGCGGCACAGAATGCCGATCTGGCGTTCCAGTCGCGGCTCTGAAAGCGGCAGGAACGTCAGTTTCTCATTGCCCTGAGGGAACGCCAGGGACGGCAGCGTCGTGATGCCAATGCCCTCTTCAAGCATCGCGATCAGCGAAATCATGTTGGAGACGAACAGCAGACTGCTGTCCAGCAACCCCGCCGCTTCCGTGCCTGCAAGCAAGCGCGAGGTGCCATTGCGCACCAGCGGCCAGGCTTGCAGGCTCGACCAATGCAATGCCTCGCCTTTGGCCACCAACGGATGATCGTGGCGGCAGACCACCCCCACCCGATCACTCAGAATCGGCACGAACTCAATGTTTTCGTCCGCCGCCCACACGCTGCTGATCGCAAAATCCACCTGCCCCTGGACCAACAACTGCTGCACGCTGTCGGCATTGCCGTCCTGCATGCTGATGTGCATTTTCGGGTGCTCGCTGACAAACCGTGCGAGCAGATGCGGCAACAACCGACTGGCCACCGACGGCACCGTAGCGATGCTCACCTGACCGATTTCATGCCTTGCCAGCAAACTGACTTCGCGGGCGATGCGGTCGTGATGCGCCAGCAAATCCTGGAACAGCGGCAAACAGTGCTCGCCGAATGGCGTCAGTTCGGTTTTGCCGCCCTTTTCGAACAATGGCTGGCCGAGCTTCTGCTCCAGCTCGCGCACAGCCAGGGACAGCGCCGGTTGCGTGCGATAGGCCTGCCTTGCCGCGCCGTGGAAGCTTTTCAGCTGGGCAACCAGGACGAAATAGCGCAGCTGGGTAATCTTCAGCTCGGGAAGCACGGTAAGTTTTCCTTATCATTTCATATTTATTATTAATTTTTATTTGCAGATTAATACTCTCAAGATGGAACCAACGCAATCGGAGGTTCCCATGGCACTGCAACCCTACAAAAACTACATCGGCGGCAACTGGTGCGAAGGCCAGGGCGTCATCGCCAACCACAGCCCTTCGGATGTTCAAGACCTCATTGGCCATTACCACCAGGCCAGCGCCGAACAGACACTGGATGCCATCGCCGCCGCCCGCGACGCCCAGCCGCAATGGGCGACCAGTGGCCTGGAACAGCGCCAGCACGTATTGATGGCCATCGGCAACGAGTTGATGGCGCGCAAGGAAGAACTCGGCGAACTGCTCTCCCGGGAAGAAGGCAAGCCTCTGGCCGAGGGCATCGGCGAGGTCAATCGCTGCGCGCAGTTCTTCCACTACTACGCGGCTGAAGTGCTGCGTCAGATGGGCGAGACAGCCGCCTCGGTACGCCCTGGCATCGAGATCGAAGTCCAGCGTGAACCAATCGGCGTGATCGGCATCATCACGCCGTGGAATTTCCCCATGGCCACCGCCGCGTGGAAGATTGCCCCGGCCCTGGCCTTCGGCAACGCCGTGGTGTTCAAACCGGCAAACCTGGTACCGGCCAGCGCCTGGGCCCTGACTGAAATCATCAGCCGTCAGGCCTTGCCCGCCGGTACCTTCAATCTGGTCATGGGCAGCGGCGCTGTGGTCGGCGAAAGCCTGATCCAGTCCGCCGACATCGATGCGTTGACCTTCACCGGTTCCCTGCAGACCGGTCGCCGCGTCGCGGTCGCCACCGCCAGTAATCTGGTGCGTTGCCAACTGGAAATGGGCAGCAAGAACGCCTTGGTGGTGCTCGATGACGCCGACCTCGACATCGCCGTGGAATGCGCGTTGAACGGCGCCTTCTTCGGTACCGGGCAAAAGTGTACGGCCTCGTCGCGATTGATCGTCTGCGACGGCATCCATGACCGCTTCGTCGAGGCGTTGGTGGCACGCATGCGTCAACTGAAGGTCGGCCATGCCCTCGGAGATGGGGTGCAGATCGGTCCGGTGGCTGAAGCCCGGCAACTGGAACAGAACCTTCATTACCTGCAACTGGCAGAAGGCGAAGGCGCAACCCTGGTCGAGGGCGGCCAATTACTGAACCTGGAGCCGGCCGGGTACTACATGCGACCCGCCCTGTTCACCAACACCCACAACACCATGCGCATCAATCGCGAAGAGGTTTTCGGGCCGATTGCCTGTGTGATCCGGGTCAGCGATTACGAAGAAGCCCTCGCCGTGTTGAACGACACCGAATACGGCCTCACCGCCGGGATCATCACCCAATCGCTGCGTTATGCCAGCGACTTCAAGCGCCGTGCCCGCACCGGTTGCGTCATGGTCAACCTGCCCACCGCCGGCACCGATTACCACGTGCCGTTCGGCGGCCGCAAAGCCTCCAGCTTCGGGCCGCGCGAGCAAGGGCAATACGCCCGCGAGTTCTACACCGTGGTCAAGACCACCTACGTGCGTCCTTGAACAGGAGATCGCCATGCACGATTTATTGATGATCGACGGCCTGCAATATTCCCACTGGAACGAAGAGATCTTTCGCCAGATGCAGGCCGGTGGCCTGAGCGCGGTGCACGCCACCATCGCCTATCACGAGAACGCCCGGGAAACCCTGTCGCGCATCGGCGAATGGAACCGCCGCTTCGAAACCTGGCCCGAGCTGATTCGTCCGGTGCGCGAGGCTTCGGACATTCGTCTGGCGCATCAGGAAGGTCGCGTCGGGATTTTCTTCGGCTTCCAGAACTGCTCGCCGATTGAAGACGACATCAGCCTGGTGGAGGTTTTCCGCCAGCTCGGCGTGCTGATCATGCAGCTCACCTACAACAACCAGAGCCTGCTGGCCAGCGGTTGCTACGAGACCGAAGACAATGGCATCAGCCGTTTCGGCCGCCAGGTGATCCGCGAGATGAACCGCGTCGGCATGCTGATCGACATGTCCCACAGCGCCGAGCGCAGCACCCTGGAAGCCATCGAGTTGTCGAGCCGGCCGGTGATCGTCTCCCACGCCAACCCATCGAGTTTCCATGCGGCCAAACGCAACAAGTCCAACGCGGTGTTGCGCGGCATCGCCGAGTCCGGCGGCCTGCTGGGTTTCAGCACTTACCCGTTCCACCTCAAGGGTGCGTCGGGCTGCACCCTGGAATCGTTCTGCGACATGGTTGCCAGCACGGCGGAGCTGATGGGCGTCGAACACATCGGCATCGGCACTGACCTGTGCCAGCAACAACCCCTGCAAGTGCTCGAATGGATGCGCAACGGGCGCTGGAGCAAAGACAAGGATTACGGCGAAGGATCAAAGGACAACGCCAACTGGCCGACACCGCTGCAATGGTTCCGCGACAGCCGGGATTTCCCGATCATCGCCCAGGGCCTGCGCGACCGTGGCTTCGCCGAGGACGAGGTACGCAACATCATGGGACTCAACTGGTTGCGCCTGCTGGAAAACGCTACGACGGCGCAAGACTGACTCTTGATCGACACCGTGAGGACAGCATGAAAAATAACAACAATAGCCTCCCGTTCATCTCCCCGACCGGCGATGCACAGCCCCAGGCGCGTATTTTGGAGGCATCATGAAAACATCCGACTCCCTGCAAGCCGACGTCAAGCCACTGGACCTTGCACCGCCGAAAAAAGACATCGACTGGCCGCTGTTTTTAATCAGTGGCGGCTTCCTCGGCGCCTTCCTGATCGCGGCACTGATCGACATCGATGGCGTATCGCTGTTGGTGAACACGCTGTTCGCCTGGTCGACGAAGTTCTTCGGGTTGTACTGGCAGATCCTGATGCTGGCGACCTTTGCCATGAGCCTGATCATCTGCTTCAGCAAGTGCGGACGCGTCAGGCTGGGCGGCGTCGACCAGAGGCCCGATTCCAGCACCTTCAACTGGATCGCCGTGATCATGTGCGCCCTGCTCGCCGGGGGCGGCGCATTCTGGGCGGCAGCGGAACCGATGATGCACTTCGCCAGCCCACCACCGTTGTTCGCGGGGGTGCAGCCTCACACCGAAGCCGCCGCACACGCTGCGCTCGCGCAATCGTTCGTGCACTGGGGCTTCCTGGCCTGGGCAGTGTTGGGCAGTCTGCTGGCCATCGTGCTGATGCATTTGCACTACGACAAAGGCTTGCCACTGGCACCGCGTACCCTGCTCTACCCGTTGTTCGGTGAACGTGCGCTCAAGGGACCGATCGGCACCCTGGCGGACGCCACCTCGATCATCGCCGTCGTCGCCGGCACCATCGGCCCGATCGGTTTCCTCGGCCTGCAAATCAGCAGTGCATTGCATTCGGTCTGGGGCATTCCCAATGACCTGATGGTGCAGTCCATCACCATCGTGCTGGTCACGGTGATGTACACCACGTCCTGCCTGGTCGGGCTCAAGGGCATCCGTTTCGTCAGTGAAATCAATGTCTGGCTGATGATCGGCCTGGCGGTGTTCATGGTGCTGCTGGGGCCCACCGCGTTCATTCTCGGCGGCTTTCCCACCGCGTTCGCCTTGCATCTGGAGCAGTTCATTCCGATGACCCTGTTCCGCGCCGACCCGAAATGGCTCGACTGGTGGACGGTGTTCTACTGGGGCTGGTTCATTGGCTACGCGCCGATGGTCGCCCTGTATGTGGCGAAGATCTCCCGTGGCCGGACCATCCGCGAAGTGATCATGACCCTGTCGATCATCGCCCCGCTGGTCACCATGTTCTGGTTCACCGTGGTCGGCGGCGCCGGCATCGGCATGGAACTGCAAACCCCGAGCATCGTCACCGCCCACGGCGCGCAGCCCGAAGACCTGCTGCTAGGCGTGACCCAGAACCTGCCCCTGGGCGGGCTGATCTCGGCGCTGTTCCTGTTCCTGAGCTTCATTTCCGTGGCCACCAACGGCGATGCGATGGCGTTCACCGTGGCGATGGCGATGTCCCGCAATGACAAGCCGAAACCCTGGCTGCGTGCATTCTGGGCCATCGGTATGGGCCTGGCCGCTGTGGTGTTGATCACCATTGGTTCGGGCGGGGTCACGGCGCTGCAATCCTTTATCGTAATTACCGCCGTACCGGTTTCACTGCTGATTCTGCCGTCGCTCTGGGATGCACTGCGCATCGCCCGGCAGATGGCTCGCGAACAGGCAGTCTGATATGAACCGTTCAGGAATCGCAATGATGTCGCACACCGACACAGACACCGCTTCGGCCTTACGGCCCGCCGCTCGGGTCATGGACCTGGAGCGACTGGGCAGCCACTTTCAAAGCCGCTTGAGTTTCGTGCGCAGCAGCATGCGGCGGATGATGAACGAGCAGTGGCGCATCCAGCGCACCTGCTTCGACTTGGATGCCGAGGGCTTCGGTACGGCGATCTACCGCATCGACACCACCAATGCCCACTATCACTGCGTGATTTTCTCCATGTACCTGCCGCCGGAGAAGCGCAGCGACCGGGTCATCGCCGATCAGTGGGATGTCACTTTTGTCCTGCTCGCCGGCGATGTCGATGAGCAGCAATTGGCTGACCTGCGGCGCAATGTGCCGTTGCAGGAAGCCGGGCGTTTTGATTCGCGAGTGCTGGTGCTGTCGCGGGCCAACCGCAGCCTGCGCAACTTCGAGCGCTTCCTCGAAGCGCTGGCCGAAGGTTGTCAGCCAGACCCGCGGCAACTGGCCGAGGTCGGCTACCTGTATCGCACCACCGCGGTGTACGGCAACGGCAAGTTCGGCATCGCCGACTTCAGTTGCCTGCAAGGCACTGCGGACTTCACGCAACCCTTCAGCGCCCAGATGTTTACCGTGTACCTGCTGCGGCATTTCAGCATCGAGCAGATCGAACACATGGCCCGGGCGCGCAACCCACAGCGGGCGGTGGGCCTGGACCCTGCCCTGCAGCGTTACCTTGGGGTCGGCAATTCCACGGGGCTGGGGATGGCACCGTTCCTGATCAATCACCCGCAACTGGTCAACCAATGGCTGTGGGCCAGGGAAACCGCACTGGCGCAGGTTGTGGTGCAAGCGGCTGACTTGCCTCATGCCCAACGCTTTCAGGCGTTGCTGCTACGGGCCCGTCGGCACTTGCAGCAAACCAGCACCGAGGACCAACGGCAAAGCGCCATCGACCAGCGGACGCTGGCCGACCTCGAACAACTGGCCGAGTGGTTCGCAGGCCAGTCGGTCAACGCGGGTTTGTGGTCGCGCCTGCAAGCCTGGGCCGAGGTGAACATCGGCGCCGGTTGCCAGGAACTGCTGGTCAGCCTGCTGCTGGAGTTGTACCCCGAACAGGTCGATCCGCTGGCCGAGCAGATGTCGGTCAACGAGGGGTTTCGCCTGAACGCCGAGATGCCATTGGATGAGCTGTGCGATCTCATCGAGACCGAGTACCGCTGGGCGCTCGACTACGACTTGAGCGGCGCCGAGGCCAACCACTTTTTCTGGTATCGCTCGGCGGAAAAGGAAGAACCACGCCTGGGCGAACGGGCCATGGAGCCAGGCGCCGAGAAGGAAATGCAATTGGGGATCGCGCACAACATTCAGCGCTGTCATCGCGCCCTGCTGGCCTATCGCGAGCAATACCCACGGCAATTGACCGCGCACTTTCTGCTGGCGCAGCCGCAGTTCAAAGGCACGGTCTGCCGCCTGCAAGGCATGGCTCGCTGCGCCTTCGGGGAGATCCGCGCCAACCTGATGGACCGCGGCATGCTGCCGATCCATTTGCTGCGCTGCAAGCTGGCGTTCTTCGGCGCCGGCAAGTTCGACCCCAAGTCCAGCCGCTGGGTGCGCATCACCCTGTTTCAGGGGGCACCGCTGGTCAGCGAGATCGGCCAGCCGTTCGCCGACGACTGGAATTTTGCGGTCATGCCTGAACTGACCAACGCTGCCGGAGCACTCTGAAATGCGTGTATCGCTCAATGAAATCCAGGTGATCTGCCGCAAGGCCTTCGAAGGCATCGGTTTTGCGCCCGGTGATTGCGACGACGCCGCCGAGATGATTGCCAGGCTGCAACAGCAAGGCCTCGACGGTATCGGCGCGCTGAAAAAAGCGTTGGACTTCCTTCACGATGAAGTCGATCGCCCCATCGAAACCTGCTACGAAGACGCCACGCAACTGACCCTCGATGCCCATGGCCAGAGCGTGTTGCGCTGCGCCGCCCAGGCCATCGAACTGGGGGTGGGCAAGGCCTTGCGCGGCGGCAGCGCGCTGATCCGCGTCCGCCATTGCCACAACCGCATCCTGCTGCTGGGTTACCTGGCGCGTTGTGCCGGAGAAGGTCTGAATTTTTGTGTGTACTGGCGCGATGCCCGGCAGGAACTGGTGGCCACTTTCAGTGCCGGGAACACCCACCCGGCCTTGCGGGTGTATGACCTGCCGCAACCGGCGCAGGGCGATGAGCAAAGCATCAACGTGCTGATTTCCAGACACTTCGCGCTGCTGCCACGCCTGAGTGCCGAAGACGCGGCCCCGACGCTTGAATTCAGTCAGCCAGCAGTCGCGGGCGGGCTGCAGGTCAATGATGAAGTCTGGGCCCAGTTGAAAAAACTGGGTGAGCGGGTGCTGGTGGAAAGCACCGAAGAATCCCGTCGCCGTGGCGCCGGTGAAGGCAGCGACGCCCGGTAATCCCCTCAAACCCGCATCAGGAATCATCAATGAAACAGGCAATCAAAACCGACCTCTTTGCCTCGCGCGCGCCATTGGAATGGGCCGTTGTCGGCAACGGCACGCTGTACACCGCGCAAATCCCCATCGACCGCCAGGGCCAGGTGGTGAGCGGCGGCATCGAAGCACAAACCCGGCAGACCCTGGACAACCTGCGCCATACCCTGCAAGCCGCCGGCAGCTCGCTGGACGCAGTCACCCAGGTGCTGATCTACGTCACTGACCGCAGCTACCTGGCAACCGTGAATGCGGTCTACGCCGAGTACTTCCAGGCGCCCTACCCTAACCGCGCCGCCGTGGTCGTGGCGGGCCTGGCCCGGGAAGAAATGCTGGTGGAGCTGGTGGTTTACGCCTGCATGGACTGATCCGGCCCTGTAGGAGCGAGCCTGCTCGCGATGAACTCAAATACAACGCGTTGAATCAGCAAGCACGCGTCATCGTTAACGTCCATCGCGAGCAGGCTCGCTCCTACAGGGGTCTGCGTTGCCCGCCCGTTTCAATACCCTTCGTCGGACATTCGGCTCCGGCAATAAACAGGTTCACGCCCGCCGTGAACCTTGTTTCAAGGCACCAGTCATAGCCCAGCGCTTTTCCCCACTTTCCTCGTTGTCATCTCATCAGAGTTGTCCGTCCATGCGCCAAACTGTCGTTGCCTTGCGCTTTTCTTCGCTGTGCCTGTTTTCCCTACTCCCCGTTTTTGCAAGCCCCGCCCACGCCGATGGGCAACGGCAACTGGTAGACGCCATCAACGACTATCGCGCCCATCCGCAACGCTGCGACCGGCGGCCGACGCAACGCTTATCCCCCCTGATGCTCAAGTCGAACCTGGCCCTGCCCGTTGGCTATGGCGGTGGGTTGCGGGACCGGTTAAAGGCTTCCGGCTATCAGGCCACCATGGTGCGGTCCATCCGTGTGGTGGGTGCACGGGATGCCGAAGAAGCCTTCGATATGTTCCAGGACGAGCACTGCGCCGCGCTGCTCGACAACCAATACGCCGACATCGGTATCAGCCGCGCCGGGAGCGAGTGGCAAGTGGTGCTGGCACGGCCGGTGCTCGACGGGAAAACCGGCGATCCACGCAGCGCCGCACAGGCGTTGCTGGCGCAGGTCAACGCAGCCCGGGCCAAGCCGCGCCTGTGCGGTCGCCAGCGGTTCGCCGCCGCACGGCCGCTGTCCTGGAGTGCAGCCTTGGGCTCCGCAGCACAAAGCCACAGCAAGGATATGGCCTACGGCAACTATTTCGCCCACCAGGACCCCGACGGTGACATGCCCTCCGACCGCGCCAGGGCAGCCGGCTACCGTGGCCGGCAGATCGGTGAAAACATCGCCGCCGGGCAAGGTTCACCCAGCAAGGCCATGGCCGGCTGGCTCGCCAGCCCCGGGCACTGCGCCAACCTGATGAACCCGATGTTCACCCAGGTTGGCGCCGCTTACGCCGCCAACGCGCGCAGCGACAACGGTGTTTACTGGACGATGCTGTTTGGCGCGCCTTGAGCCGCTGACCGAACTCACTTTGCGGGCATTAAAAAGCCCGCTCTGAGCGGGCTTTGTGGGTGGATGTAACAAGTAGGTGGCCGGTGCTGGTCTCCGGCTTACAAGGTTTATCAGGCCTCCCACAAAAGAGTCGTGAAACTGTAATGGAACTCTTCTGCTTCACACGGCATAAGGGCTGGATCCCAGCGCGGGGATCTTTCTAACCGTGTACCCTTCGGAACGCGCCCCACGTCTCCTTGCTATCCTTTTGCGCATCAGTCTGCGTCTTCACCTACAGGGTTGAGGATAGCAAAACAGGAGCGATTGCCAACCGGGCTTTTAGACCGATTTTGACCAGCAGAAAACATGGCAGGACGGAAAAATGCTATCGATCGAGGGATGACTTTACATGGATGAGTTTCACCACGGCAGTTGCCTCTGCGGCGCCATCAAATATCGCTTGTCGACCGAGCTGAAAGCCGTCACCCATTGCCATTGCAGTCAATGCCGAAAGGGCCATGGGGCTGCGTTTGCGACCTATGCCAGCGCGCCCGCCTCGGCGCTGACCATCACGTCCGGTGCAGATTCGTTGCAGGCGTATGAATCGTCCAGGGGTGTCACGCGGCAGTTCTGTTCTCGCTGTGGATCTTCACTGTTCTGGACTGACTCGACAGGACCATTTTCCGAGTGGGTTTCGATTGCCCTCGGTACGCTGGATACGACGCTACGAGTACGCAAGCAAAAACATGTTTGTGTCGGCTCGAAAGCCGATTGGTACGACATCAACGATCCGCATCCACAAACGGACTGAGTGGTGGCACGAGCCTGCTCGCGATGAGGCCAGCACATTCAATATTGATATCGGCTGACCCACCGCTATCGCGAGCAGGCTCGCTCCCACAGTGATTTCGGCTGCTCGCAGCTTTTGCGTACACCCACCAACCCTGTGGGAGCGAGCCTGCTCGCGATAGCGTCCTTACAGTCAGCATCGGTGTGACTGACCCACCGCTATCGCGAGCAAGCTCGCTTCCACAGTGATTT
The DNA here is from genome assembly GCF_949768175.1 of Pseudomonas sp. IT-P74. Classification (NCBI taxonomy): domain Bacteria; kingdom Pseudomonadati; phylum Pseudomonadota; class Gammaproteobacteria; order Pseudomonadales; family Pseudomonadaceae; genus Pseudomonas; species Pseudomonas sp. IT-P74. The sequence goes on from NZ_CATKQD010000022.1 coordinate 418,913, forward strand.
CGGCTGCTCGCAGCTTTTGCGTACACCCACCAACCCTGTGGGAGCGAGCCTGCTCGCGATAGCGTCCTTACAGTCAGCATCGGTGTGACTGACCCACCGCCATCGCGAGCAAGCTCGCTCCCACAGTGATTTCGGCTGCTCGCAGCTTTTGCGTACACCCACCAACCCTGTGGGAGCGAGCCTGCTCGCGATAGCGTCAAATCAGTCAACATCAATGTTGCCTGACACTCTGCATTCGCGAGCAAGCTCGCTCCCACAAAGGTTGTACCTGGTGACCTGGCAGCAGCGCCTCACGAAGGCCGACGCACCACCCTCACCTTGCCGCTATCGCCGCCACCGCAGAACAACCGTTCGCCGCCATCGGACTCCAGCCCCGACACGCCCACGCCTTCGGGCATTGTCAGGCTCTGCAGCACTTCGCCCGATTGCGGATCGATCCGGCGCAGCTCGCTTTCATCGCCCTCCCACGTCCCATGCCACAGCGCGCCGTCCACCCAGGTCACGCCGGTGACGAAACGGTTGGATTCGATGGTGCGCAGGATTTTGCCGGTCTCGGGGTCGATCTGGTGAATCTTGCGCTCACGGTACTGCCCCACCCACAACGTCCCTTCGGCCCAGGTCAGCCCCGAATCGGTGCCGGCGCCGGGGGCAGGAATGGTCGAGAGGATACGACCGGTGCGGGGGTCGATCTTGTGGATGCGGTCTTCGGCGATCTGGAACAGGTGCTCCCCGTCAAACGCGGTGCCGGCATGAGCAGCGACATCGATCGAGCCCAGCACCTTGCCGCTTTCCGGGTCCAGAGCGTTGATTTTACTGTTGCACGCGAACCAGACCTTTTCGCCGTCCCAAGTGACGCCGCACACGTGGTCGACATCGGCAAACGGGCCATACTCACGAATGATTTCAGCAGTTGCGTGTTTCATCCTGGCATTCCTCATTGGGGGTTGGTGGCGTTCATCCTAGCCACCGGGCAGCGGCGCCGGGAGTAACAAGGTCGTCGCGAATCCCGGCACGGGCGGCGTCATCCAGCGCCGTGCGCGACCATGGCCAAACCACTGCACCTTGCCCTGCTCCGCCAGTGTATCGAGCGCCCGTTGCACGGTGCGCTGGCTGGTACCCAAAGCCAGTGCCAGGGCGGAACTCGACCACGACTCGCCATCAGCGAGGCAGGCCAATACCGCAGTAAATTTTTCCTCGACCGGTTGCGCCAACGCCACCACCTCCGTACACACCGACGATTGCAGGGCATAACCGCGGGCTGTCGCGATGACGTCGGCCAACGGCTTGAGCGCCTTACGCAGCCTGCCGATTTCCACACGAAGCCGGGCGCGATGGGATTCATCCGAGAGCCTCAGACGGAACGCCCGGGCGATCAGCGTTTCCCGCGCAACGTCGGCGGGCCACGCCTCGGCCAACGCACGGGCGAGCACGAACAGGATAGGCCGCGTCGCGAGCGGCACCGACATGCCACAGCCATGCACAACGTACCGGCAGGCATCCACCACCAGGGACGTTGAACAGAACAACGCTTCAACGTCATCGAGCAACAGTGGCCGTACTTCACCTTGGGCAATCAGGCGTGCCGCAGGGGCATCCAGCAGATACGCCGCGTGTTGGACCTCAGCGATCAGCGCGGCAATCCCCGTTTGACTGGCTGCCTGCCCGGCCCTGTTCAACGCCTCCCGGGCTTCGTGCGATTGCAGGCGACGAATGGCAATCCCCGCCAGCACCAATTCATGGGTTGCCCGCAAGGCCGGCGGCAACGGGTCGGGGTCGAGTTCGGCCAATAACCGCTGTGCCTCGTCGAGATGCCCGATCAACAGCAAACGGCGGATTTGCAGATAGCGCGCATGGGCGGCATTGACCCGGTCACCGTGGTGTTCAAGGGTGACCCGCGCCGTTTCGAGCGCTTTGACCGGCCACCCGAGTTCCCGCGAAGCCAGGGCGATTTCGGCCTCGGCCACCACACAGCGCGCCCGGGCCAGCACTTCCCTGGGCGCAAAAGCCCGTTGCGCACGCTTGACCAGCACCCTGGCCCGCACCAGATCGCCCAGTTGCGCCATGGCGATACCGCGCAGGGCCAGCGCCGGCGCATCGTCGCGCAAGGCCACGCGGTCCAGTGCACCCAGCGGATTGCCCGCCGCCAGCGCCTGTGCGGCGGCCGCGATCATCGAGTCCATGGAAATCCCGCCACGCTTGTCACTCCCATCATTTGACACCCGGGTTTAGTCTAAATCACGACCTTTCACCAGGAGTGCAGAACGATGAACGCGCACAAAACCGCGACCCGGGACCAATGGCTGGCGGCACGCCTGCAACTGCTCGAAGCGGAAAAGGCCCTGACCCGACGCAGCGATGAAGTGGCCAGACAACGCCAGGCATTGCCTTGGGTTCGGCTCGACAAGGCGTACCATTTCGATACCGACAACGGCAGCGCCACCCTGGCCGAGCTCTTTCAAGGGCGCTCGCAGCTGCTGGTCTACCACTTCATGTTCGGCCCCGACTACACGGCCGGCTGCCCTTCCTGCTCGGCCATCGCCGATGGCTTCGACCCCCTCGTCGTCCACCTGGCGAACCACGACGTGACCCTGATGGCGATATCCCGCGCGCCGTTGGCGAAACTGCAGGCCTACAAGCGCCGAATGGGCTGGACCTTTCCCTGGGCCTCGGCTGCCGACAGCGACTTCACCGCTGACTTCAACGTCTACTTCACCGAAGCCCAACAGCGCGAAGGCCTGGTCGAGTACAACTACCAGCGCGGCGGGCACGCCATGGATGCCAGTGAAATACCGGAACCGGTGAAACAGTTCGCCGCGACCTGTGGCACCGATGCGCCGACCTATACCCGCGACAGGCCAGGACTGAGTACGTTTGTGCTGGAAGACGGCGAGATCTATCACACCTATTCCACCTACGCCCGGGGCCTGGACGGATTGTGGGGCATGTACCAATGGCTCGACCGCGCGCCCAAGGGCCGCAATGAAACGGGGCCCTGGTGGCGGCGGCATGATGAGTACCGGTAAGCGCGGAGGCGGGGTCGACACTCTATGGGTACGGAGCTGGCACGCCAGGCAATCAGAGTGATCTGCGGTGTGTAATCACGCCGGCGGAATCGTCGCCAGCATGCCGATCAGGATGGTCAACAGCAGAAAACCGCCGAGAAAAATCGTCATCTTGGCCATGGGGCCTCCCACACTATGAATTGGCGGTACAGGGGCCGCGTGCGCTGCCCCGACGGCGTACCGAAGACTTATTGTGGGCTGGCGGCTGTATCCGTTACAGAGGCAGATTGCGCTGAAAAATACGGATCAGATCCGTTTTGAGGCTGTGCTTTCGGGCGTTTTGCAGAGATGAGTTTGCGCGCGATATCCATGAAAGGCGTGACGATCAATCCCCGTAGCGTCAGGTAACGCTCGTGATCGTTCTCACCAGTGCCGAAGTGAATGGACTCGGGTGTGGACCGGGTGACGTAGAGCGTGCCGAACATCCAGTCCCACAGTGACAGATTGATGCCGAAGTTCTTGTTGAAGTGTCGCGGTGCATCGCTGTGATGAATCTGGTGTTGCGCCGGGCTGCTCAGCACCCGCTCCAGCACCGGCCCAAAGGAACACCAGACGTGGCTGTGGCGCAGGTTGGCCGCCAGGCTATTGAAGATGAACACCATGTAGGTCACGCCAAACAAGGTGTAGCGACTGATCTCGCCCCCGCAGGCGTACCAGAAGACACCGGCAAAGGCGCCGACGCAGATGATGTCCGTGAGCTTTTCGACCACCTCTTCCAGAAAGTGCACGCGGCTGGCCGTCGCCGGCACCAGCACTGGCGCCGAATGATGGACTTTGTGGAAGGCCCACAGATAGCGCGAATGGAAAGCACGATGGCCCCAGTAATGACTGAAGTCCTTGACCAGAAATACGCCCAGCCCATAGAGCAGGGTCAGCGCCAGGTGCTCCTCCACTTGCGTACGCGCGCCCCACAGCTGGGTGAAGAACGCGATGTAGTCCGCTGAGCGCAAGACGTACGGATCCACCAGACCGACGATGGGCAACACCAGGGCAACCTTGAGGATGGCGAGTACAAAGTAGTAGCGGTAGTCGAGCAACGCCGAGCGATGCAGGTACACCCGGCGGCCGCCGATGAACTGCCCGAATGAACGCGCGTCGGTCAAACCCCGGGATTTTCGGTGGCGGAACAGGCAATAGGCGACGCCGTAAGACATGCAGAGAAAGGATAGACCGAGTCGCCCGTTGACATCGAAAATGCCAAGGAACTGCCGGGTGACCGGCTCGATCACCCACTGGGAAAAATAAAGATGGATTGCGGCGAGAACATCCATACCGGGCTGCCCGACGTAAATGGAAGGGCAATAGTAAATGAGAATGAGTCTTTAGTGTGTTGAATTATGTCCGTCTGTCAGCCGCCCAGCGCAATGATTGCAAAGATCAGCACCCCCCCCGTGGCGGCCATGATCACCCCACCCTGCCATTGCGTGGCGCCCGCGTATCTGGCGAGCATCCAGCCTGCGATGAACAGCACCACGAGCCCTATCAGGTTGGACAGGCGAATGGCGAGTGCCGTCTGATCGAGCAGTATGAACGGCACCACCAGCGGAAATGTCGAGCCCACGACCAACAGGAAAACGCCGAGGGCGCCCCTGAAGTCGCTCCAGCCGAGACCGGCCCTGATCGGCAAGGAGGGCTGATCGAGCAGCCGACGGCGCAACAACTCCAGCCCCTCGCTGCCGGCCGCCGTCGCCAATTGCAACGGCAACACCTGCGCAACGAGCGCCTGACCGGCCGCGGCGTCCGTGCCGTGGCGCAAGGCCATGTACAGCTTGATCCTGCGCGTGCGCTCGACCAGTGCGCGCAACAGGTACATGACCGCATCGGCCAGTCCCCAGGCGAGATTGCAGCCGAGTGCGGCAATCATCATCGTGCGTTCAGCTGCCTGGTCCGCGGTGGCCACGCTGATGGTGCCGGTGAACGTCATGGCCATCAGCAGGCCGAAGATCACTTCGGTAATGCGCTCGACAGGGTCCAGTACAGGTGCCCTCTCGAATTGTCCATTGGTTGGCATGAATTCACCTCGTCGGGGAGTGCTTGCACGTCATCGGTCGACGCTTCGGCCAGGCACCGGCTGCCCAGGCTGGAGATCCGCATCCCCGTCAAGTGTAGATTGAACGACTACACTCAGGCGCACACGTTATCTGCTTCAAGAGGAGTGGTTCATGCTTGATTACTTCGCCCTGGGCCTGCTGGTCTTTGTCGGGCTTGTTCTGTTCTACGGGATCATTCTGCTCCACGACATCCCCTATGAAATCGCCGTCCACCGCAACCACCCTCACCAGGATGCGATCCACGCCACCGGCTGGGTCAGCCTGTTCACCCTGCACGCGCTGTGGCCGTTCCTGTGGATCTGGGCCATGGCCTATCGAGAGGACCGGGGCTGGGGTTTCAGTGACGGACATTCAGCAAAAAGTCATGTGGTTCACCTCGAACAGCAGGTCGCCGAGCTGCAAGGCCGGATCGAGCGCCTGGAGGCAGCGACGGGCACGACCCAGAACCGGGTGCCAACGGACAATCTCGGCGAGGGCATTTGAGCCATGGATCTCTTACTCATTCTGACGTATGCCGCTCTGTGCGTAGCCATCTTCAAGATCTTCCGCATCCCCCTGAACAAATGGACGGTGCCCACGGCGGTGCTGGGTGGGATCGTGATTATCGGCGCGCTGATTTTCACGATGAACTACAACCACCCCTACTCCGAGGTGGCGCGTTCCTATTTCGTATCGGTTCCGGTGATACCGGTGGTCAGCGGCCAGGTGATCGACGTGCCGGTAAAGACCAACCAGCCCCTGGAAAAAGGCGATGTGCTGTTTCGCATCGACCCGGCGCCGTTCGAATACCGGCTCAAATCCCTCAAGGCACAGCTGATTGCCGCCCAGGCCGATCGCGCGCGGATCACCGAGCTGATCAAGCGTAATTTCAGTACCCAACGGGAACTGGACATGGTGGTCGCGCGCAGTGATGACCTGAAGGCACAACTGGACAGCGCGCAGTACGAACTCGACAACACCACGGTCCGTGCGCCGAGCAAAGGCTTCGTCACCCACGTTTCGCTGCGTCCGGGCATGATGGCGACCAAGTTGCCGCTGCGCCCTTCGATGGTCTTCATTCCCGCTGAAGGGCACTACTTCTCCGCGTGGATGCGTCAGAACAGCCTGTTGCGCCTGACAGAAGGCGACGAGGCCGAAGTCGCTTTCGACGGCATTCCAGGCAAGGTTTTCGAAGGCAAGGTCAAGACCGTCGTTTCGGTGATCGCCGAAGGCCAGATCCAACCGTCGGGCACGCTGATCAGCTTCACCGGCTCACCACCGGCCGGCCGGGTTCCGGTGATCATTGAAATCACCGACCCCGACTATGCCCAGTACGCCAGCCAGATGCCCGGCGGCGCCTACGGTCAGGCGGCGTTGTACAGCCAGCATTTCCATCACATCGCGATGATGCGCAAAATCCTTCTGCGCATGGCCGCCTGGATGAACTACATCTTCCCGTTCCACTAACCGGGTAGCGATGGCAACTGACTCAATCCTTGAATTGGGTCAGCTGCCGCCGCCACGGCCGGCTCGACGTTCTCTGCGGTCGCCGAGGCAACCCGTTGCATGGAACACGCCTTGATTCTGCGCTGCTGGTACAACTGCTCGGCGACCTGCAATTGCTCGCGGTCATTGACCCCGATCACGTCGAATTCATCCACTTCCACGGCCGTTACCGCAAGCCCCGACTCGTTGGCCACCGCCACCGCATCGGTGAGGTAGTACTCACCCTGGGCGTTGCGGTTGCCGATACGCTCCAGCAGCCACAGGCAGGTGTCGGCACGCAGGCCCATGACGCCGCCATTGCAGAAGTTGATGTCCAGCTCCTGCGGGCTGGCGTCTTTGGCTTCGCGGATGGCCCGCAGACGACCGTCCTTCACCAGCAATCGCCCATAGGGTCGCGGTTGCTGGGTATGGAAACCCGCCACCGCCACCGCTGCGCCGTCAATCAATGCCCTGCGCAAGCGATTCAAGGTCTGAGGGGTGATCAAGGGTGAATCGCCAAACAGCACCAGCACACACCCCTGTTGCGCCTGCAAGGCCGGTCGGGCCGCGAGCACCGCATGGGCCGTGCCCAGTTGTTGGTGCTGGGTGAACACCTGCACCGTCGGTGCCACCTGTTGCAGGTACTCGACCACCTGCCCGCCGCCGGCGCCTACCACCACCGCCCGTTGCTCGATGCCCGCCGCCTCCACCGCCGCCAGCACATGGCCAAGCAGCGGCTGGTTGGCCACCGGGTGCAAGACCTTGGGCAGCGGCGACTGCATGCGCGTGCCCTGCCCGGCAGCGAGAATCACCGCCAGGGTCGGCCATCCCATGTTGTCGCTCATCACAATCCTCCTGTGTGCATCGGGCTTCAGGCCGGATCGCGATAGAACACGTCATCGGCGTAGGGATACCACCAGTCCTGGATTTTCGGCTGGTGGTCGATGATGACCATTTTCGAACGGCGGAACGCTTCCAGCCCCTGACGCCCGAGTTCGCGCCCAAGACCCGACATCTTCCAGCCACCGAACGGCAGCGCATCGTTGTCGATCAGCGGGTTGTTGACCCAGACCATCCCCGCCTCCAGACGCTCAGCGGCTTCCATGGCTTCGGCCAGGTCCGTGGAAAACAGCGAGGCGCCAAGGCCGAACGGCGAGTCGTTGGCCAAGCGCACCGCCTCATCGAAATCGCTGACCCGACAGATCGCCGCCACCGGACCGAAGCATTCTTCCTGCAGAATCGCCATGTCGCCAGTCACGCCGGTGAGGATGGTCGGCTCATAGAACCAGCCGACGCTGTGCCCGGGCGGAATCCGCCCGCCACACACCACTGTCGCGCCCTTGGCCACGGCGTCATCGACCAGGCGCATGACCTTGTTGCGTGCCGCCTCGCTGACCATCGGCCCGATCTCCGAACGCTCCAGGCCATGGCCAATGCGCAAGGCACGGGTGCGTTCGGCGAATTTCGCGACAAACTCGTCATGGATTTCATCAACGACGTAGAAGCGTTCCGCCGAGGTACAGATTTGTCCGCTCAAGTGGAATGCCGCCGTCACCGCTCCCGCCGCCGCCACGTCCAGCGGTGCGTGCCTGGAGATGATCAGCGGATCGCTGCCACCGGCCTCGATCACGCAAGGTTTCATCCGTTCGGCGCAGGCCACGGCCACCGCTTTGCCTGCCGCAACGCTGCCGGTGAACGCCACCGCGTGGGTCTGCGCTGACTGCACCAGCAACTGCGCAGTCGCTGCATCACCTGGCACACAGGACACCAGCCCCGGCAGTAGCGCGGCGAAGTGCTCCATGAACTTGAGGGTGCACAGGGTCGTGGCTTCCGCCGGCTTGATGATGCAGGCATTGCCCGCCGCCAGTGACGCGGCGACCGTCCAGCACATCAGCAGGATCGGAAAGTTGAACGGCATGATGTGCACGCTGACGCCGTACGGCTCGTAACGCACATGCTGGAACGAGCCGATCTGCGTGGTACCGGCGACCTTGCCGGCATCGTCCCGGGCCATTTCCGCGTAGTAGCGAAAGATCGGCGCGCAGTTGGCCAGCTCGCCCATGGCTTCGGGAAACGGCTTGCCCATCTCCAGGGTCATCAGGCGTGCGACTTCACGGTTGCAGGCCAGGTTCTGCTCGATGGCGTTGGCCAGTTGATGCAGGCGCGCGGCGCGGCTTTTGGCATCCACTACGCGCCATTGTTTTTGCGCGGCGGTGGCGGCATCGGTGGCGGCTTGCACATCGGCTTCGCCACACACGCCGACTTGCCCGACCGGTTGCAGGGTCGCCGGGTCGAGCACTTCGCGCACACGACCGGCGGTTAGCGGCAGAAACTCGGAGTTGATGAAACGCAATGCGGTGTCAGTGTTGAACGTGGCCATGGGATGATCCTTGAACCAATCGATAAGGGGTTTCGCGCAACGTCGCCAGGGTCTCGGCGGGCAATTCTTCACGCCAGCCCGGCACTTGCAGGTCGAGCCATTGGCGCAGCGGCGCAAAGGCCTCGGCGTCCAGGGCGCGGACAAACAAACCCAGGGTGCGCGGCAAATGCGCCAGGTAACCGTGCTTGCCGTCACGGCCGGCCAGGCGCACGAAAATCCCCAGCACCTTGGCGTGACGCTGGGCGGCCAGGCGCCGGTAGTCTTCGAGAAAACCCGGCGCATCCAGCTCCGGGCGCTGCAACAGGTAATGGCTGATCAGTGCTGCCCGCAGCGCTTCGGGCACATCGCGCCGGGCGTCTTCGAGCAGCGACATCAGGTCATAGGCCGCCGCCCCGACCAGGGCGTCCTGGAAATCCAGCAAGCCGCAGGCCGCCACGCCTTCACGGCCTTGCAGCAGCATCAGGTTGTCGACGTGAAAGTCGCGCAGCACCAGGGCTTCGCGGCGTTTTGCAACGTCGCGACAAGCATCGGCAAACAGCGCCAGATACTCATCGCGCAGGTTCTGCGCCGCGTCCTTGCCGATCAGCAGCGGCACGTACCAATCGATAAACAGCGCGTACTCGTGCGCCAGTCGCGGTTCGTCGTAAGGCGCCAATTCCGCCGCTGGCGCTGCGCGATGCAAGGCCACCAGCGTATCGACCGCCAGGTGATACAGCGCCGACTCCGAGTGCCCGGCCAGCAGCAGCCGGGTGTAGGTGTCGTGACCGAAATCCTCGATCAACGCCAGCCCCGCCGCCTCGTCCACCGCCAGCAAGGCCGGCGCGGACAGGCCCAGCCCCTGCAACTGCCGGGCGATGCGCACGAACGGGCCGATGGGCTCACTGTCGGGAGGCGAATCCATCAGCAACAGACCCGCGCCCTCCATGCGGAAATATCGCCGGGTCGAAGCATCCGCCGGCAAAGCGACCAGCAGGGCCCCGGCGTAACCGGCGCGGGCCAGAAAGGCGGTGCGCTGGTCTTCACGGGTTGGCAATGACGCCAAAGCATCTGTCATGGCGATCACCGGATCATGTAGACCTTTTTGATGGTCTCGTGGACGGTGCACACACCCTTCCAGTCCTTGCCGAAGAAGGCGGCGGTGTCCGGCCTGATCTCGATCACCTCGCCGGACTCATGGACGTAAGTGCAGCGACCTTCGAGAAAGTGGCAGAACTCGTCGCTGGTGACATGGCAGAACCATTTGCCCGGGGTGCAGATCCAGATGCCACATTCGGACTGGCCTTCGGGGCCTTTGTGGAGCACCACACCAGAGACACGGGACTCACCTTCGAGCATGGTCGGGATCACGCCCCAATCCTTGACATCGGTGATGCTCAGCGGGTCGTATAGAAACGGGGTAGTCATTCATCTTCTCCAGTTTTTTTGTAGGAGCGAGCCTGCTCGCGAAGGACGTCAACGATGACGCGCGCTGTCTGGATGACTGCGTTGTCCTGGCGTTTTTCGCGAGCAAGCTCGCTCCTACAGGGGTGGGGTATTCAGGCTCAGGCCAGCATGTACACGTTGCGCAGGGTTTCCCGGACGTGGCACTCACCGGTCCAGCCGGCCGGGAAGAGCACCAGGGTGTTGGGGCGCACTTCGATCACTTCACCGTTGTCGTTACGGTAAGTGGCGTGCCCCGCGAGGAAATGGCACAGCTCGTCCCGTGGAATCGACAACCGCCAGCGGCCGGGGGTGCACACCCACAGTCCGGTTTCCGGGCTATTGTTCGGGCCCTTGAACAGCAAGCGTCCGCTGGAATGCGAGACGCCTTCGACGGCGTCGCTCTGCACACCCCAGTCCACCAGGTCGGTGCGGCTGCTGACGGCTTCGAGGTACGGCGTGATACCCGCCGTGGTGGATGAATCAGGCATCGTTGAGCACCTTGTCGAGAATCGCGGCCGCGTCTTGCGGCCCCTTGCGCGATTGCATCTGCGCGCTGGTGCGCTGCAGCCGTTGGCGCATCGCCTCGTCGTTGAGGCACGCGTGGAGTTTTTCCGCGAGCTGTTCTTCGCTCCACTCATAGCGATCGAGCTTGAAGCCGTGGCCGCTTTCTTCGGCGCGCATGGCATTGTCGTGGCCGTCCCAGACGTAGGACATGACAATCGCCGGTTTGCCGAAGAACAGACACTCGGTGAAGCTGTTGTTGCCGCCGTGGTGGATCACCGCGTCGACCTGGGCGATCACCGACGGCTGCGGGAACCAGTTGGAAATCTGCACGTTGTCCGGCAGGTCCGGGTACTCGTCGAGGTGTTCGCCGACGTTGAACAGCGCCCGGTAAGGCAGCTTGCCCACCGCCTCGATCAGGCGCTTGAGCAGCTCGACATCGCCGGAACCGAGGCTGCCGAAACTGGCGTACAGCAGCGGCTTGTCGTTGTGGGCGCGAAACGGCGGAATCTCGTAGGGCGTGTCGTGGCGCACGCAACCTTGCAGGTAATGGAAACGCTCGGCCGGCAGCGGATGGCGCCGGTCGAACTTGACCGCATCCGGGTACAGCAGCAGGTTCATGAACGGTGAGGCTTCAAAGAATGTGCCCAGCGGATAGGGTTCCTCGCCGTGGGCCTGGAGGAACTGGTTGAAGTCGTCGTGAATCGGCCCGACCACCTCCTCGAAACGCTGGCGGAATTGCGCGTGGCCGGTCTTGTCGTCGATGCTCATGCCCGACAGGTGCGGCGGGATATCCGGGTCTTCGATCTCGTTTTCCGAGCAGGAAATGATCCGCACCCACGGCTTGCCGTATTGCTTGATCGCCGGGAACAGGATCACGTTGTCCACGCAGATCAGGTCGGGCTTGACCTTGTCCAGCACCGCCGGCAGGTCCTTTTGCGCCCACTTGGCGGTTTCGACGATGGCCGCCCAGCATTCCTTGACGTAGTTGTCGATCTGGTCGAGCGGCGACTTGCGGAAGTTCGGAATGTGGCCGTTGATGAAATCCACCCAGTAGCGGGCCATCTCTTCGGCCGGCATCGGCGCCGACATGTTGACCATGTGCTCTTCAAAACCATAACCGGCGTAAACACCGCTCATGCCCGGGTCGGTGAGGAACACCGCTTTGTGCCCCAGGGCTTCACAGGCCTGGGCGATACCCACTGAGTTCAGCGCCGGGCCATAAGCGGCTTCCGGAAAGAATGCGATCACTTTCTGTTTCATCGAGTGCTGCTCCTGCCTGGTCTTTTTATTGTTCAGCGCGTCAATACGCGGGCATGCCGGGCCTGCCAGCCCAGCCGGATGGTCGTGTCGATTGCAAAATGGGCGAATTCGAACTGTGAGGACGGCACGCGTACGATCAGCGGTTTGTCGCTGAGGGGAGTCTGCACGTGCAGATTGGTGTCGAGGCCGTGGTAGGCGACTTCGACGATCTTGCCGCTGACCTGATTGGCACAATCGCCGCCCTGCTCCGTCAGCACCTGTAAGCGTTCGGGGCGCACCACCACGGCAACGGATTGACCGGTCACCAGCGGTGCGTCGGTTTCGACGCTCAGCTCGTGGCCGTTGACCCGCACCGAATGCTGGCCCGAGCGCACGCCTTCGAGCAGGTTGCTGACGCCGATGAAGTTGGCGACAAAACGGCTGTTGGGGTTTTCGTAGAGTTCGGTCGGGCTGCCGCACTGGCAGACCTTGCCGCCATCCAGGACTGCCATGCGGTCGGACATCACCAGGGCTTCTTCCTGGTCGTGGGTGACGATGATGAAGGTGATGCCGCTCTCGTGTTGCAGGCGCTTGAGTTCCAGTTGCATCTTTTCCCGCAGCTTCTTGTCGAGGGCGCCCAAGGGTTCGTCGAGCAGCAACACTCGCGGGCGTTTGACCAATGCCCGTGCCAGCGCCACCCGTTGACGCTGACCGCCGGACAGCTGATCGGGCTTGCGCTCGGCCAGTTCACCCAGTTGCGCGGTGCTTAGCACTTCATCGACCCGGCGGCGGATTTCGCTTTCCGGTAGGCGCTCCATTTCCAGGCCGTAGGCAATGTTCTTGCGCACGGTCATGTTGGGAAACAGCGCGTAGGACTGGAACATCAGGTTCAGCGGCCGCTTGTTCGCCGGCAGCGGCGAGATGTCATTGCCATCCAGATAGATGCAGCCACCGCTGGGGGTCTCGAAACCGGCAAGCATGCGCAGCAACGTGGTCTTGCCGCAGCCCGACGGCCCCAGCAGCGCGAAGAACTCGTTCTCGCGGATGCTCAGCGACACCTCGTTGACCGCCAGGCCGTTGCCATAAGACTTGCTGACCTTGTCCAGGATCAGTACCGCAGATGAATTATTCATGGGTGCGAGGAGCCTTGTTGAGACGCTGCGAAGCCAGCAGCGCGGTGATGCTGACCAGCATCACCAGCGTCGCCAGAGCGTTGATTTCCGGGGTGACGCCGAAGCGGATCATGGCGTAGATCTGCATGGGCAACGTGGTCGAGGCCTGGCCGGAGCCGGAGTTGAAAAAGGCGATGATGAATTCGTCCACCGACAGGGTGAACGAGAGCAAACCGCCCGCCAGCACGCCGGGAAAAATCACCGGTAGCAGCACTCGGCGGAACGTGGTGAACCAGCTCGCGCCGAGGTCGATCGAGGCTTCAAGGATCGAATAATCGAAGTGCTTGAGCCGCGTGCGCACCACCGCGCAGACGAAGGCGATGTTGAACACGGCGTGGCTGATGATGATCGAGTGCAGCCCCAGGCCGACCTTGAGCAGGTTGAAGAAACTCAGCAGCGCAATCGCCAGCACGATGTCGGGAATGATCATCGGCGCCATCAGCAAGGTGTCGACCACCTGGCCTTTATGGTTGTCCTTGCGGCGCAACTCGATGCCCAGGGCCAGGAAGGTGCCGAGCACGCAGGCGATGAAGGTGGCCGACAAGGCAACGATCAGGGTGTTGAGCGCCGCCGACAGGATCGCCGTGTTGTGCGCCAGCGCCGCGTACCACTTCAGCGACACGCCGCCCCAGGCAGTGGGCAATCCGGACTTGTTGAACGACAGCAGGATCAACACCAGGATCGGTATATAAAGGAAGGCGTACACCAGCCCCAGGTGCGAACCCAGCACGGTGGCGCTGACAGAACGAGACTGACTCATGAGCGCGCCCCTTCTGCACGACGGGCCACCAGGGCCTGGATGAACAACAGGATCAACATGATCGCGATCAGGAAGAAGCTCAGCGCCGCACCGAACGGCCAGTCCCGCGCCGTGAGGAATTGCGAGTAGATCAGGTTGCCGACCATCTGCACCTGCTTGCCGCCCAACAGGTCGGCCGTGATGAAGTTGCCGATGCTCAGCACGAAGACAAACACCGCGCCTGCGGCGATACCCGGCACGCTCAGCGGCAGGATGATCCGGCGAAAGGTCATCCAGCCCGAGGCGCCGAGGTCTTTCGAGGCGTCCCACAGTTCGTTGTTGATGCGCGACAGCGAGGAGAAAATCGCCAGGATCACAAAGGGGATATAGTTGTAGACCAGCCCCAGCACCACGGACGATTCGGTGTACAGCAGGCTGATGGGTTCGCCGCTGTAGCCGAGCATTTGCAGCAGGCGGTTGATCAGGCCTTCGCGGTTGAGCAGGACGATCCAGGCGTAGGTGCGGATCAGGTAGTTGCTCCAGAACGGCAGCATCACCAGAAACAGGTACACCGCCTGACGCCGCCGTGGCGCACGGGCAATCGCGTAGGCTGCCGGGTAGCCGATCAACACCGCGAACACCGTGGCCAGCCCGGCGATCTTCGCCGATTTGAGCAGGATGCCCAGGTACAGCGGATCGAACGCGCGCTGGTAGTTTTCCCAGGTGAACAACCAGTCGATGCCACCGTAGGCGCCGCGTTCAACGAAGCTGTAGACCAGCACCAGCAGGCACGGAATCACCAGGAACATCAGCAGCCAGCCGAAGCCGGGCGCAAGAAGCCAGGCCGACAGACGCCTGTCAGCATGCAAAGCACTCATTAACTCTATCCTCCCGCCTCAGGACAGAGGCGGCTTGCAAGCGTGGCGAGGCATGCCGGGCAGGCCTCGGATCGACGTGGCGTTAGTTCTGCGCCGCCATGATTTCGGTGACGGCGCGGGTGTAGGCCTTTTGCGTGGTGCCGCCCAGATCGCGCAATTGCTCCATTTTCAGCAGCTCGGCGGGGGCGATGGTCAGGTTGGGGTATTGCTTGAGCAGGTCAGCGGACAGCCCGGCCATGGCCGCCTGGTTGGGGACTTTGTAGAGGATGTTTTCCGCGACCCAGGCGTGGTTTTCCTTGGCCAGCATGAAGTTGATGAACTTGAAGGCTTCGTCCTGGTGCTTCGAGCTCTTGAGCACCACCATGGTGTCCACCCACAGGTCGGAACCTTCCTTGGGCACCACGAACTTGATCGCCGCGTTGGCCTGGGTGCCGTAGTTGCACCAGCCGTCCCAGGCGTGGGCCATCAGCGATTCGCCGGAGGCCAGCTTGGAGTAGAAGGTGGTGTCGTCGAAGGAGAGAATGCGTTTTTTGGTGGCGATCAGTTGGTCGCGAACGGCGGCGATTTGCGCGGGGTCGCTGTCGTTGACCGACCAGCCCTTGGCGAGGAACCCGGCGCCGAGCATCCAGCGGTCGGTGGCGAGCATCGTCACCTTGCCCTTGAGCGCGTCGCTCGGGTTGAGCAGTTCGTTCCAGCTCTGTGGCGCCGGTGTCACCTTGTCGGAGCGGTAGCAGATGCCGGTGGTGCCCCAGGTGTAAGGCACGGAGAACCGGTTGCCCTGGTCATATTCCAGGTGCGTGGCTTCGGGGTAGAGGTTTTTCAGGTTGGGGACTTTGACCGGATCGATGTCCGCCAGCAGCCCCTGTTTGTGCAGGACTTCGGCGAAAGGCGAGGAGACGAACACCACGTCGTACCCTTCACCACCGGACGCCATCAGCTTGCCCATGACTTCTTCGTTGGTGGCGTGCAGCGCCTTGTCGACGTCCACACCGCTGGCAGCCTTGAACTTGTCCAGGGCATCCGGGGCCATGTAGCCGTCCCAGATGGAAATCACCATGTCTTTCGCACTTGCAGCCTGTGAAGCGATCGCCAGGGAAACGGCCAATCCCACGCACAGAAGATCATTCAGCTTGCTCATAAATACTCACCCGACGATTGATTATTGTTGTGTTCGAAGGCAGTACGGCAAAACGAGAAACGATTGCTTGTGTTTTTTTTTAGAAATTAGGACCAGCATCAAAAGATGTCAACGCATTTTTTCCAGCCTGACGATTACCCGGCGCATGACATAAGATGAGCACCTGAGCCCGACAGCGGATCACAACGAGAAAAGACGCTTGAGTACGACAGTCGAAAAAAAACCGCGCACCAATCACCTGGAACTGGCCCGGCGCATCCTCGAGCACACCCAGGAAAGCGGCCTGGTGGCCGGCGACCCGGTGGCCGAGCAGGCCCTGGCCCGGACCTTCCAGGTCTCGCGCACGCTGATTCGCGGCGCGTTGAAGGTGCTGCTCGAAGAAAACCTGCTGAGCCACGAAGCCGGCAAGGGTTACCGATTGCTGGCCTCGCCGGCGGGCCAGGCCTTCAACGCCGCCCTGCCCCAGGCCGAGGAAGAAGAACTGGCCGCTTCGGTGCTGCGCGACCGCATGGCCGGACGCCTGGGCGACAGCATCAGCATCAGCGAGTTGATGCGCCGCTACGCCATCGGCCGGCCGGCGGCACAAAAGGCCCTGCAGCAATTGAGCGAAAGCCAGGCCATCGAACGCGGCCCCGGCCAGTCCTGGCTGTTTCGCCCGTCGCTGAACAGCCTCGCCGCCCTTGAAGAAAGCCTGAAATTCCGCCTGATTCTCGAGCCCGAAGCCTTGCTCAGCCCGAGCTTCAATGCCGACCCGCAACGCCTGGCGCTGTTGCGCAGCGCCACGCAAAGCCTGCTCGCCCGCCCCGTGGAAGACTTCGATATCCAACAGTTTCGCGAACTGGACATCAGCTTCCACGAACTGCTGGCCCAGAGCTGCGGCAACCGCTTCATCAGCGACGCCCTGCTCCAGCATCAAGGCCTGCGGCGCCTGCCGAACCTGCTGCCCTCGGTGAGCGTGCATCGCCTGCAGGAGGCGCTGCGCGAACACCTGCAAATCATCGCGCAGATCGAACGCGGGCAGATGGAGATCGCCGCCGACCTGCTGCGCCTGCACCTGCGCCTGAGCGCCGCGCAACGCCCGCAAACCGCCAACCGTGGCATCCCGCAAAGCCATCTGTTCGGGCGTCGCTAACCGGCTCGCAAAAACATGATGATTTTTTTTTGAAAATAAGACAGCATCAAAAACACCTTCAGGAGCGGCGGGTCTGACCCGCCATGGACAGTCCCTCGCCATGCAAAAACAAAAACTGATCGCCCTGTTTCCGGAAGCCAGTTTCGGCGCGGCCTTGAACTGCATTGGTATCGCTCAGTCGCTGCGTGAACTGGGTGCCAGGCCGGTGTTCATCTGCCATGAACATTTCCAGGGGTTGTTCGCCGAATACGGTTTCGACGAGTACCCGATTCCGCAAGCGAGCCCATTGTCGGCGGCGGAACACCAGCACTACTGGGAGCGCTTCATCGAGCGCAGCATTCCGTACTTCGACCAGACCCCGCTGGCGCAGATCGACAGCTACGTGGCGCCGGCCTGGGAAGCCATCATCGACACCGCGATCGAAGCGGAAAAACCCTTGCAGCAGTTGCTCGGCCGCCTCAAGCCCGACGTGATCGTGCTCGACAACGTGGTGATGTTCCCGGCCATCGCCAACGCCGGTTGCCCCTGGGTGCGGGTGGTGTCCTGCGCCGAAACCGAACTGCCGGATGCGGCCGTTCCGCCGTACCTGTCCGGGTGCATGGCCAGCGACACCCAGGCCTGCGAGCGCTACACCGAGCAGTACCTGAAGGCCGTCGCACCGGCCCATGAACGCTTTTCGCAATTTCTCCTCGGCAACAATACGGCGCCGTGCCCAGCGGGGCAGTTCCTCACCGACTCGCCATGGCTGAACCTGCTACTGTCACCGACGCCAGTACGCTATGAGCGCCAGCAACCGCTGGACCCGCAACGCTACATCTACCTCGACGGTTGCGTGCGCCGCGAAGCGCCGTACATCGTCCCGGACTTTCCACGGCACAACGACGCACCGCTGATCTACCTCAGCTTCGGCAGCCTCGGCGCCGCGGACACCGGGATGATGAAGCGCCTGATCAGCACAATCGAAACCTTACCGTATCGCTTCCTGGTCAACGTCGGCGCCTACCGTGACATGTACACCACCGTGCCGGACAACGTGTACCTCGATAGCTGGTTTGCCCAGCCGGCGGTGCTCAAGGAATGCCAGTTGTTCATCCATCACGGGGGCAACAACAGCTTCTGCGAAGCGCTGTATTTCGGCCTGCCATCGCTGATCATTCCCTATTGCTGGGACGGCCACGACAACGCCGCCCGCGCCGAGGAAGTCGGCGTCGGCCGCTACCTGCCGCGCTTTGCCGATCCCCTGGCCGCCCTGCCCGCCGCGCTTGAACAGCTGCTGGCCGATCAAGCGATGAAACGACGCCTCCAATCGTTCAGCGAGCGCATGCAGGCGACCCGCGGCACCGACATTGCCGCCCGCGCGATTCTCGCTCTACCCGATCTCTAGCCATAACAACAAAAACCGTCGGGCAACCGAACGCAATCGTCGCTGCCCGACACACCGCCGGAGTTTCAGCATGAATGCCCCACCGCGTCTCGATGCCCTCGACCACGTCCTGCCCCATCCCTTCTGGCAGGACACCGTCACCCCGCCGCCCGCCGCACCTTCCGTCACCGGCACGGTGCAGTGCGACCTGGCGGTGGTCGGCGGTGGCTTTACCGGATTGTGGACGGCGCTGCTGGCGCGCCAGCGCAACCCCGGGCTGAGCATCGCGATCATCGAGGCGCGGCGTTGCGGCGGTGAGGCCAGCGGGCGCAATGGCGGATTCTGCGCGCCGAGCATTTCCCATGGTGTGTCGAACGCGCTGAAGCGCTGGCCTGATGAAGCCGAACAGTTGATTCGTCTCGGCCGACAGAACCTCGACGAACTGGCTGCCGACCTGCAACGCTTCGGCATGAACGTTGAGTTCGAACGCCAGGGCAAACTCAACGTCGCGGCCCGGCCGTGGCAGGTCGACGGGCTGCGC
Organism: Pseudomonas sp. IT-P74; assembly: GCF_949768175.1. NCBI lineage: Bacteria > Pseudomonadati > Pseudomonadota > Gammaproteobacteria > Pseudomonadales > Pseudomonadaceae > Pseudomonas > Pseudomonas sp. IT-P74. Next base: position 437,998 of record NZ_CATKQD010000022.1, read on the forward strand.
TCGATGCAGCGCAACTATGCACGGTTCGGCATCGACTGCCAGTGGCTCGAAGGCAGCGATCTGACACGCAAGCTTGATTCACCGGCTTATGTGGCCGGCCTGTTCGAACCCAATTACGCCCTGCTCAACCCGGCGAAAATGGCCGCTGAACTGCGCCGTGTTTGCCTTGAGCAAGGCATTCAACTGTTCGAAAACAGCCCGGTCCTGCAATTGAGCGCGGACAAAGACAACCTGCGCCTGCGTACAGAAGGCGGCGAAGTGAGCGCCGGAAAAATCGCCCTGGCCACCAACATCGCCCCGCCGCTGCTCGGCCATCTGGCATCGAGCGTGATCCCGGTCTACGACTACAGCCTGGTCAGCGAACCCTTGAGCGATGCGCAGCTGCAAGCCATCGGCTGGATCGGCCGCTACGGCATCGCCGACGCCGGCAACCAGTTCCACTACCTGCGCAAGACCGCCGACAACCGCATTCTCTGGGCCGGCTTTGATGCCATCTACCATTTCGGCGGACGCCGCGACGAAGCCCTGACCCAGCGTCCGCACAGCTTCCAGCGTCTGGCCGAGCAGTTTCAACAGACTTTCCCGGCGCTGCGCGATGTGCGTTTCAGTCATGCCTGGGGCGGCATCATCGACACCTCCGCGCGCACCACGATGTTCACCGGTTGCGAACACCAGGGCCGCGTCGCCTATGCCTTGGGCTTCACCGGGCAAGGGGTGTCCGCCAGCCGTTTCGCCGCACTGAACATGCTCGATCTGTTGGCCGGCGAGCGCACCGAACGCACCGAACTGCTGATGACGTCCAAGGCGCCGTTCCGCTTTCCGCCCGAACCCTTGCGTTATGTCGGCGTGAAACTGGCCCAGCGTTCACTGGCGCGGGAAGACCGCGACGGTCACCGCGACCTGCTGCTCAAGACCTTCGATGCCTTTGGCATCGGTTTCGATTCCTGACCCGGAGACCCCCATGTCCACAGCCCTGCCCCGGCACGTCATCGACTTCGCCAGCGACCTTACTCCCCGTGAAACCGAAATCAGCGACCCGGCCGTGGTCGACGCGCCCTATCGCAGCAAGAGTTGGCGGCACTTTGTAGCACCCGGGAAAAACGCCGTGGCCGGCATCTGGGAGGCAGGACCGCACCGGGAGCGTTGCCAGTGCGATTACGACGAGCTGTGTCACATCCTCGAAGGCAGCGTACGCCTGACCGATGCCGAAGGCGTCGCGCGCACGTTCGGCCCCGGTGATTGCTTCGTGGTCGCCAGCGGATTCAATGGCACCTGGGAAAACCTCACGACGGTGCGCAAGGTTTACTTCATCCTCGGCTAAACGGCCCCGACCGCTACATCAGGCTGCTGACGCACCTGATTGCGCCCGTTGCGCTTGGCCTGGTAAAGCGCATCGTCGGCGCGGGTCAACAGGCTTTCCGGTGTGTCGCCGGGTTGAACATGAGCCACGCCAAACGACGCGGTGATGGTGTCCAGCACCGTGTCGGTGCCCCGGGCCTTGACCCGCAGCGACTGGATTTTCAGCCGCAGGCGCTCGGCAAAAGCGCCCGCGGCGGCCAGGTCCGGGCAATCCTTGAGCACCACGCAGAACTCCTCGCCGCCATAACGCGCCGCGAACGCTTCTTCGGGCAGCGAATCGCGCAACACCCGGGCGACATGCTGCAGCACGCGGTCGCCCAAGGGATGGCCGTACTGGTCGTTGAACTGCTTGAAGTGGTCGATATCCAGCATCACCAGCGCCACGCCCTTCGCCACGTTGCCCATGGCCTGTTCAAGCTGGCGGTTGAAGGTGGCGCGGTTGAGCAATTCGGTCAGGCCATCGAGGGTCGCGGCCAGTTGGGCGCGCTGCAGTTTGTCCCGCAGGCTTTTGATTTCATGCTGCGCCGACTGCAACTGGGCGAGGAAGTGTTCCTGCTGCCCCTGCATCAGCCGGGTGCTCTGTTGCAGCTCGCTCAGGATGCTCGGCAAGCGCTCGCTGGCGGGCTGTTCGAGCATCTGCAGGTATTGGCCCAGGCTGGCCTGGAAGTTCTGGTTCCCCCTCACGCTGCGCGAAACATCGCGCTCCATGTCGTCGACCAGGTTGATCGCGTCCTGCTGCCCGGAGCGAGCGTCCGCCAGCTCATCGCGGATGATGTACTCGCGAAACAGCTTGGCGGCCGACTCCGGCGGGAAACAGTCGAAGTCGTTGACTACCCGGTCCAGGTGCCGGTTGAGCTCCGGCTCCTGGCCCTTGCTGTAGGTGTACCAAAGCGCGTAATGCACCGGGTTGGGCGGAATGTTGTGACGAACCATCAGCGGCACGGCCTGCTTGAGCAATGCCGCAGCCTCGCGGGAGTCTTCTGGATACAGCGCTAGAACAGTCGCTCGCGTGTCTGATTGGCTCATGGTTTCACTGTGGTTGTTATCATTGGCGTTTGGCAAACTCGCAGAGCATAGCGATACGCCCGGCAAACGACCATCCCGAATGACACAATCATTTCATCCCGGTACGCCCGAGGTATTGCCCCCGGCTTTTTTGTAGGAGCCATGTGCGCCACATTGCTATTGTGGGAGCCAGCCTGCTGGCGATGGCGGTGTATCAGTCCACGACGATGTTGGATCTGATGGCCTCATCGCGAGCGGCTCGCTCCTACAGGGAGCCATGTGCGCCACATTACTATTGTGGGAGCCAGCCTGCTGGCGATGGCGGTGTATCAATCAACGACGATGTTGGATCTGATGGCCTCATCGCGAGCAGGCTCGCTCCTACAGGGGGCCATGTGCGCCACATCACTATTGTGGGAGCCAGCCTGCTGGCGATGGCGGTGTATCAGCCAACGACGATGTTGGATCTGATGGCCTCATCGCGTTCAGGCTCGCTCCTACAGGGAGCCTGCGGTGCCTGTGTTATCGCGCAGCCCAGGCATTGAAGCGCTGTTCAAGCTCTTCGCCATGGTCGACCCAGAACTCCGCGTCCACGGCCCGGGCGCCGGCCAGGTTGGCCTCGGCGGTCGGCAGTTGCTCCTGCACGTCCTTGGGCAGCAATGGCAGGGTCTGGCGATGCACCGGCCCGTAGGGGATGGTTTCCGAGAAGACCTTTTGTGCCTGCGGCTGGCTGGCAAACGCAATGAAGTTTTCCGCCAATGCCTTGTTCGGCGTGCCTTTGACCACCGCCCAGTATTCCGGGTCGTACAGGCTCTGCGGCCAGACGATGCTCAGCTTCATGCCTTCCTTTTGCGCCGAGGCGATCCGGCCGTTGTAGGCGGCGCTCATCACCACGTCCCCGGCCACCAACCATTGCGCCGGTTGCGCGCCCGCCTCCCACCACTGGATGTTCGGCTTGATCTGGTCGAGCTTGGCAAAGGCCCGCGTCACGCCTTGCGGGGTGTTCAAGACCTTGTACACGTCGTCCGCCTTGACGCCGTCGGCGAGCAAGGCGATTTCCAGGGTGTACTTGGCGCTCTTGCGCAGGCCGCGCTTGCCCGGGAAATCGGCGACATTCCAGAAGTCCGCCCAGGACTGCGGCGCCTTGGCCTGCTTGCTCTGGTCGTAGGCCATGACCATCGACCAGACGTATGTGGCCACCCCGCACTCGGTCAACGCACCCGGCACGAAGTTCGCCGAATCACCGAAGCGCCCCGCATCGAGCTTCTCGAACAGGCCTTCCTCGCAGCCGCGCAACAACTCGGGGCTTTCGACTTCCACCACGTCCCAACTGGTGTGACCGGCGGAGACCATGGCCTTGATCTTCGACAGCTCGCCGTTGTACTCACCGGCGATGATGTTGCCCGCGCCGCTGGCGTTGAAGGGCTGGAAATAGGCCTTATCCTGGGCCTGTTTGGTCGCGCCACCGAAGGAAATCACGGTGAGGTCCTGGGGGGCCGCCCACACACTGGCACTCAACACCGCCAGGGCAAACGGAACACTGCAACGCAAGGATCTGGACATGGATCGCTTCCTCGGGCCTTGTCGACCCTTTGTTGTCATGGGTGTTCGGATTCACTCAAGTACGCCGCCAGGCGATCCATCAGGCGGTCGCAGGCCGCCATCTGTTCGACACTGACAAATTCATCGGGCTTGTGTCCCTGGTCCATGCTGCCAGGACCGCAGACCACCGAAGGAATGCCGGCCTGATCGAACAGCCCGCCTTCGGTGCCAAAAGCCACGGTGCTGAACTCGTCACTGCCGCATAGCCGGGCAATCAGCCGGGCCGCCGCGCTGTCGGTGGGTGTCGCAAGGCCCGGATAGGCCGATATTTTTTCAAAGCGGATACCGGTATCGGTGTCCAGGGCCTGCATGGCCGGCAGCAACGTCTGCTCGGCGTAGTCCTGCAGTTCGTCGACGACCACTCGCGGGGCGAAGTCCGGCAAGGCGCGGATCTCGAAATCGAAACGGCAGTCCGCTGGAACGATGTTCAGCGCCGTACCGCCCTGGATCACGCCGACCTGCACGGTCGAGAACGCCGGATCGAAGCGCTTGTCGTGCAATGGCGGCCGGGCCAGGGTGGCGCCGATGTCGCCCAGCCGACCGATCAGGCGCGCGGCCTGCTCGATGGCATTGACCCCATAAGGCGCATAGGCCGAATGACAGGCGGCGCCGCGCACGTGACAGCGCATCGCCAGTTTGCCCTTGTGGCCGAGCACCGGCTTGAGTTCGGTCGGCTCGCCGATCAGGCACAAGGTCGGTGCCGGGATGCGTTGCGGCAGCACTTCGAGCAAGCCGCGCACACCGAGGCAACCGACTTCCTCGTCATAGGAAAACGCCAAGTGCACCGGGCGCTTCAAAGGGCTGGAGAGAAACATCGGTACCGCCGCCAGTACAGAAGCCAGATAGCCCTTCATGTCCGCGGTGCCGCGTCCGTAAAGCCTTCCGTTCGCCTCGCTCAGGCAAAACGGCTCGACCGTCCAGGCCTGGCCGTCCACCGGCACCACGTCGGTGTGCCCGGACAGCACGATGCCGCCGGCCACGCGCGGGCCGACCGTGGCCAACAGATTGGCCTTGGTCCGCTCGGCGTTGTAGATCAGTTCGCAATCCACGCCCAGTCCGTGCAGGTAGTCGCGCACGAACTCGATCAGCGCAAGATTCGAATCGCGGCTGACCGTGGCGAACCCGATCAATCGCGCGAGCATGGCGCGGCTGCGCAACTCACTCATCGCCGGGCACTCCATAGGCGGGGGCCAGGGTCGGATTGAGGGCGCGGGTCAGATAATCCTGAAGTTGCGGTTCGTAGGCCGTCCACAGTTTGTCCAGCTCGCCGATCGGGTTTTCATCGGCCCAATCCACCCGCAGGTCGACCATCGGCCAGGTCAGGTCACCCACCACCGACAACGCCGCCGAGTGCACCGCGCCAGCTTCGCCGCCGGCATCCTGCCCGGCCTGCAAGGCGTTCATCAGCCGGGTGGCGAGGCAGCCTTCGCTGTTTTCGAACGCCGCGACCATCGCCTCGATCACCCCGCTGTTGGCCAGCAAATTGCCGGCCGCCACACATTGGTCACCGGCCACCGCGTTATTGATGCCCAGGGCATGGTTGCCGCTGAACACCGCCGTGCGCCCGTGGGCATCGACCACCGCCACCTGGCGGTATTGGCTGTAGCCGTTGCGGGTCAACGAGTGGTCCAACGCCTGGGGCGGCGCCGAGCCGCCCGCCAGTTCATCGAGGATCTGCGGGCCGAGGGCCGGCAGCGTGATGTTCTGGCTCGACACCGCGCCGACACCGGCCCGCAGCCACGGGCAGCGCGCGCCGACAGCAATGCTCGAGGAGCTGATGGCAATGCCCAACTGACCGGTCTCGGCGCAGCGACCCACGATGGAAAAAGTCATGGCGAATTCCTTATTCAGGGATGACAGCGATCACATCGATTTCCATCAGCCACTGCGGCTGGCCGAGGGCGCTGACCACAAGGCCAGTGGAAATCGGGAACACGCCCTTGAGCCACTTGCCGACCTCCTGGTACACCGGCTCGCGATAGCGCGGGTCGATCAGGTAGGTGGTGGTCTTGACGATATGGCTCAGGTCGCTGCCCGCCTCTTCCAGCAGTTGCTTGACGTTGCGCATGGCCTGTTCGGCCTGGGCGCGCGGATCGCCGAGGCCCACCAGTTGGCCGTTGAAATCGGTACCGACCTGACCACGCACATACACGGTGTTGCCGGCGCGCACGGCCTGGCACAAATCATTGTCCAGCGTCTGGTTCGGGTAGGTGTCCTTGGTGTTGAACATGCGGATGCGGGTATGAGTTGGCATTAACGAACTCCCATGAGGCTGGCTTTCTGAACAGGTACACGGGCGGCTTCGGCTTGACGCTGGGTCGCATCCCGATAGTTGAGATAGGTGTGCTGTTTAACGATGTGGTCGGCGATGTGCTTGGCATCGTGCCAAACGCCCCAGATAAACGCGGAGCCGCGGCGGGACTGCCAAGGTAACCCGACGAAATACACCCCCGGCTCGGCCGACACGCCGCGCTGGTGCCGGGGTTTGCCGTTTTCCTTGAAGGCATCGACCTTCAACCAGCTGTAATCGGTGGAGTAACCCGTGGCCCAGATGATCGTGGTAACACCGGCCTTGAGCAGGTCCAGTTCCAGGATTGGATGGGTCACGCAATCCGGATCGGCCAGCATGGCCCGGGCTTCGGGCTCCAGCGGCAGGTCCAGGCCATTGCGTTCGACATAGGCGTCGGCCTTGTCGAGCAGCGCCAGATAATTTTCATCGCCGCGCCGGATGTTGTCGGCCAGGTTGTCTTCGAAACTCACCACAGTGCCGTTGAACGATTGGGTCAGGCCGACCAGCGTCATGCCCTGATGGGCCAGCCGGCGGAAGTCCACGGTGTGGCCGCCTCGGGCACCGCTCACGGCGATGGTCACGTGCTCTTTACCGGGCTGCATGGTTTCGGCATCCCACTCGCCGAGCACCCCCAGCCACCAGCAGAAATCACGGTTACGATAGGCTCGTGGCGGACGGTCATGGGCGCCGACTGACAGATAAACCTGTTTGCCGGAGCGTTGCAGTTCATCGGCGATCTGCACGCCCGAAGAACCGGCGCCCACCACCAGCACCGCGCCTTCGGCCAGTTGTTGCGGGTTGAAGTATTGGGCGGAGTGAATCTGCATGATGCCGGCGATTTGCGGGGCAATCGGCGGAATTGCCGGGCGTTGGAACGGACCGGTGGCGACCACTACGTGGCGGGCCTCGATCACGCCTTCAGAAGTTTCAACAGTGAAGCCTGGACGATCAGCGTTGCGTTCCACTTTCCTGACTTCAACGCCAGTACGGATCGGTGCGTTAAATTTGCGGGCGTAGGCTTCGAAGTACTGAGCCACCTGCTCTTTCCCGGCGAAGGCATCCGGGTCCAGACCGTCGAATTCCAGCCCCGGGAAACGGTCGTGCCAGGCCGGACCGTTGGCTACCAGCGAATCCCAGCGGCCAGTGCGCCAGGCTTCGGCGATACGACTGCGCTCCACAACGAGGTGCGGCACACCGAGCTTGCCCAGGTGTTCACTCATGGCCACGCCGGCCTGGCCGGCGCCAACAACAAGCGTATCAATTTCGGTCTTGTCTACTGTCATGGCTGTGCACTTCTGAAAGGTGGTTCGATTCAGGTCGGTCATGGCTGTCGCCTCGATTCTGATCACTGTTGTTCTTCTGCTTGAGCTATCGGTGTCAGGGTGTTGGCCGCATTCTGTTCGGAGCCGGGAAATAGCGAAATTATGTTTTTTGTGGTCGCTGGCGAGGAAAAAGCGTCGAGCCGACCGACTGGCCGTGCAAGGTTGCGGTCGACCCAATCCCGGCCTATGGTCCAAGCGATGCATTGCCCGCGACCGACGCAAAGACCCGGCGCGGATTGCTGTCCATCCAGTGCGGATTTACGCAAGGAGTGATGACATGCCCGACAATTCCCGTCCTGCCGTGCTCGAACTGATTGGCAATACCCCCCTGGTGCGCGTCAGCCGTTTCGATACCGGCCCGTGCACACTGTTTCTCAAACTCGAATCCCAGAACCCCGGCGGTTCGATCAAGGACCGTATCGGTCTGGCCATGATCGACACCGCCGAGCGCGATGGTCGCCTCAGGCCCGGCGGCACCATCGTCGAAGCCACCGCCGGCAACACTGGCCTGGGCCTGGCCCTGGTCGGCCGCGCCAAGGGCTACCGGGTGGTGCTGGTGGTGCCGGACAAGATGTCCACCGAGAAGGTCCTGCACCTCAAGGCCATGGGCGCCGAGGTGCACATCACCCGCTCCGACGTCGGCAAGGGCCATCCCGAGTATTACCAGGACGTCGCCGCGCGGTTGGCGGCGGAGATTCCCGATGCGTTCTTTGCCGACCAGTTCAACAACCCGGCCAACCCGCTGGCTCACGAATGCAGCACCGCGCCGGAGATCTGGGCGCAAACCCAGCATGATGTGGACGCCATCGTCGTCGGCGTCGGCTCGGCCGGGACCCTCACCGGCCTGACCCGATTCTTCAAACGGGTGCAGCCGGACCTGGAAATGGTCCTGGCCGATCCGGTCGGTTCGGTGATGGCCGAATACAGCCGCGGCGGCACCCTTCCAACCCCCGGTTCCTGGGCGGTGGAAGGCATCGGCGAAGACTTCATTCCGTCGATTGCCGACCTGTCGAGCGTGCGCCACGCCTATTCGATCAGCGACGAAGAAAGCTTTGACCATGCTCGCCAACTGCTGCGCGCCGAAGGCATTCTCGGCGGCTCATCGACCGGCACCTTGCTGGCGGCGGCGTTGCGTTACTGTCGCGAACAGACCCAGCCGAAACGGGTGGTGAGCTTCGTCTGCGACACCGGTACGCGTTACCTGTCGAAGGTCTACAACGACCAGTGGATGAACGATCAGGGCTTGCTGCAACGCAAGCACTACGGCGACCTGCGCGACCTGATCGCGCGGCGTTTCGAGGATGGCCGGGTGATCAGCGTCGGCCCGGATGACACGCTACTGACGGCTTTCCAACGCATGCGCCTGGCGGATGTCTCGCAACTGCCGGTGCTGGTGAACGGCAAACAACTGGTCGGCGTGATCGACGAGTCCGACATCCTGCTGGGTGTACATGAGGACGTTGCACACTTTCGCAAGGCCGTCTCCAGCGCCATGACCGACAAACTGCAAACCCTGCCCCCCGATGCCACCCTGGCTGAACTGGAAGCCGAGCTGGGCCGTGGGCTGGTGGCGATTATCCAGGACGCCTCGGGCTTCCACGGCCTGATTACCCGAACCGACATGCTCAACCATTTGCGGAGATCCCTGCCATGAATCAACAGGACAAAAACGCCCCGCCACAGGGTTTCGCCACCCGGGTGATCCACGCCGGGCAAGCACCGGACCCATCCACCGGGGCGTTGATGCCGCCGATCTACGCCAACTCCACCTACCTGCAACAGAGCCCCGGGGTGCACAAGGGCCTGGACTACGGGCGTTCGCACAACCCCACGCGCTGGGCACTGGAGCGTTGCGTGGCCGACCTCGAAGGCGGCACCCGGGGTTTTGCGTTCGCCTCGGGGCTGGCGACCATTTCCACGGTGCTCGAACTGCTCGACGCGGGCTCGCACATCGTCTCGGGCAACGACCTGTACGGTGGCACCTTCCGCCTGTTCGACAAGGTGCGCCAGCGCAGCGCCGGGCATCGCTTCAGCTTCGTCGACCTGACCGACCTGGCGGCGTTCGAGGCCTCCCTGCAAGACGACACCCGCATGGTCATGGTCGAAACCCCGAGCAATCCGCTGCTGCGCCTCACGGACCTCGCCGCCATCGCCCGCACCTGTCGCGCCCGCGGCATCATCTGCGTGGCCGACAACACCTTCGCCAGCCCGTGGATCCAGCGCCCGCTGGAGCTGGGATTCGACATCGTGCTGCACTCGACCACCAAGTACCTCAATGGTCACTCCGACGTGATCGGCGGCATCGCCGTGGTCGGGCAGAACGCCGAACTGGCCGAGCGCCTGGGTTTCCTGCAAAACGCCGTCGGCGCCATCGCCGGCCCGTTCGATGCCTTCCTCACCCTGCGCGGCGTGAAGACCCTGGCCCTGCGCATGGAGCGGCACTGCAGCAACGCGCTGGAGCTGGCGCAATGGCTGGAACGCCAACCGCAAGTCTCACGGGTCTACTACCCGGGCCTGCCGTCGCACCCGCAACACGAACTGGCCCAACGGCAAATGCGCGGTTTCGGCGGAATGATCTCCCTCGATCTCAACAGCGACCTGGCCGGCGCCAAACGCTTCCTTGAAAGCGTGCAGATCTTCGCCCTGGCCGAAAGCCTGGGCGGCGTGGAAAGCCTGATCGAACACCCGGCGATCATGACCCATGCCACCATTCCGCCCGATACCCGCGCGGAACTGGGGATTGGCGACGGGTTGGTGCGGTTGTCGGTGGGGGTTGAGGATGTGGAGGATTTGCGGGCGGATCTGGCGCAGGCGTTGGCGCGGATGTAAGCAAGTTGGCTTCCACACTTTTGAGTTTCTGTCATACGCAAATTTTGTGCTTACTAGAAATCCATTGTAGGAGCGAGCCTGCTCGCGATGGCGGCGGATCAGTCGATATTGATGCTGGCTGACACTCCGCAATCGCGAGCAGGCTCGCTCCTACAGTTTTGAATTTCTGTCATACCAAAACTTGGTGTTCACCAGAGATCCCCTGTGGGAGCGAGCCTGCTCGCGATGGCGGCGGATCAGTCGATATTGAAGCTGGCTGACACTCCGCAATCGCGAGCAGGCTCGCTCCTACAGTTTTGAATTTCTGTCATACCAAAACTTGGTGTTCACCAGAGATCCATTGTAGGAGCGAGCCTGCTCGCGATGGCGGCGGATCAGTCGATATTGAAGCTGGCTGACACTCCGCAATCGCGAGCTGGCTCGCTCCTACAGTTCCGTTTTGGCCCTCTCCCCTGCTTCAACGCTGGTCAAGCCCGCAAGAGTCCCTATAATCGCGCCGTTTTCGTCTACCCTCACGAAGCGTCGTGCAGCAATCAGCTTGTGCGGGGCGCATCGACATTTTTCCGCTATTGAACCGGAGAACTTCCATGCTCAAACGTACCCTGGCAATGGCCGTCGGCCTGACCCTGTCCTTTTCCACCCTGCTGGCACAGGCCGCCGACACCCTCAAGGTCAGCGCCATTCCCGACGAAGCCCCCACCGAATTGCTGCGCAAGTTCAAGCCCCTGGGCGAGTATCTGGAGAAACAGCTGGGCATGAAGGTCGAGTTCGTACCGGTGTCCGACTACCCGGCGGTGGTCGAGGCCCTGGCCACAGACCGTATCGACATGGCCTGGCTGGGCGGCTTCACCTTCGTGCAGGCGCGGCTGAAAACCGGCAATGCCATTCCATTGGTACAGCGTGAGCAGGATGCGCAGTTCACCAGCAAATTCATCACCGCCGACCCGGCCGTCAAGTCGCTGGCCGACCTCAAGGGCAAATCGTTCGCCTTCGGCTCGGTGTCGTCGACGTCGGGCAGTTTGATGCCGCGCTATTTCATGCTGCAGGACGGCATCAAACCTGAAACCTATTTCAGCCGTGTCGGTTACTCCGGCGCCCACGACGCCACCGTCGCCTGGGTTCAGGCTGGCAAAGTGGACGCCGGCGTACTCAATGCCAGCGTCTGGGCAAAACTGGTCGCGGCCGGAAAGGTCGATACCGACAAGGTCAAGGTCTTTGCCACCACGCCGGCCTACTTCGACTACAACTGGACCGTACGCGGCACCCTCGACCCGGCCCTGGCTGACAAAATCAAGGCGGCCTTCCTCGCGCTCGATCCGGCAAAACCCGAAGACAAGGCCATTCTGGACCTGCAAGCCGCCAGCCGCTTCATCGAGACCAAGCCTGAGAACTACAAGGGCATCGAGGAAGCCGCGCGCGCTGCCGACCTGCTGAAATGACGCTGCATCTGAACCGGGTCAGCCTCACCCACGGCAACGGCGTGCGTGCGCTGCATGAGGTCGACCTGCACATCGGTGCCGGTGAGCAAGTCGCAATCATCGGCCCGTCCGGTGCCGGCAAGTCGAGCCTGCTCAACGTGCTGGCCACCGCCCTGCGCCCGGACGACGGCGCGGTCGAGGTCCTCGGCGAGCACGCCTGGCAGCTTGGCGCGCATCGGCGTCAGCAGCTGCGGGCGCGCATCGGCCTGGTGCATCAGGCGCCGCCACTGCCACCCCGGCAACGGGTGGTCACGGCGGTGCTGGCCGGAAAGCTGGGCCAGTGGGGTTTTGCCAAAAGCCTGCTGAGCCTGCTGCATCCGGTGGATGTTCCGGGGGCGCGGGCGGCACTGGTCAAGCTGGACCTGGGTGACAAGCTGTTCGCCCAGTGCCAGCAATTGTCCGGCGGCCAACTGCAGCGCGTGGGCATTGCCCGGGTGCTGTACCAGGCGCCCGAAGTGCTGCTGGCCGATGAGCCGGTGTCGGCGATGGACCCCGTACTGGCCGGGCACACCCTGTCGATCCTCTGTCGCCACGCCCGGGAGCACAAGGTGACACTGGTCGCCAGCCTGCATGCCGTAGAACTGGCCTTGACGCACTTCACGCGCATCATCGGATTGCGAGAAGGACAGGTCCTGTTCGACCTTCCCGCCAGCGACGTCGACCACGATTTGCTCGACAAGCTCTACGCCAACGAGCAACTGCTGTCGCCACCCACGCCAGTGACGCCCTTGATCCTGCAGATTCCCCGATGCTGACCCGCGATACACGAGACCCGGCCACCCTGCCCCGCCTGCTGCTCAGTCTGTTGGCACTTGCTCTGCTGTGGCCCGGCATTCATTTCAGCGAACTGGACCTGGGTGTGCTGCTCCAGGCCGACAGCCAGAGTGAGATGGGCCGGTTTGTCTCAGCCTTCTGGCCGCCTGCCCATGGTGAAGAGTTCCTTCAGCTACTGTGGCAAGCCACGTTGCAAACCCTGGCCATTGCCACCGCCGGCATGGCCCTGGCCTTGATGTTGGCTGTGCCCGCCAGCTTGTTGGCCAGTCGAGCGCTGTCGCTGTCCGCAGCCTCGCGCAGTGGTCGTCCGAGCGCACTCGGGCGGCTGTTGCGCTGGCCGGTGCGCGGGTTGCTGATCTTCCTGCGCAGCGTGCCGGAAATCGTCTGGGCCTTGCTGTTCGTGCGCGCCGTCGGCCTTGGCCCGACGGCCGGGGTGCTGGCGATTGCCATCACCTACAGCGGCATGCTGGGCAAGGTCTACGCGGAAATCTTCGAATCCGTCGACCAGCGTCCCGCCCACTCACTGCTGCAAGCCGGCAGCGGCCGGTTGGCGGCGTTCTGCTACGGCATCCTGCCCAATGTCGGCGCGGAGTTGCTGTCGTACACCGTGTACCGCTGGGAATGCGCGATCCGCGCGTCGGTGGTGATGGGCTTCGTCGGCGCTGGCGGGCTGGGCCAGCAGATCGACTTGTCGTTGCGCATGTTCGCCGGCGGTGAAGTGGCGAGCATGTTGCTGACCTTTTTCGTCCTGGTGCTGTTCGCCGATCAGATCAGCCGCCTGCTGCGCTGGAGGTTCGCATGAATCGCCTGATCAACCTGCTGCTGATCCTGTGCATTGGTGCAGCGGTCGTCGCTTCGTTCCGCTATCTGGGCATAGACCTCGGCGAACTGGGTGGCAGCGGTAATCTGAAGCAGATGGGCGCCTACGTGCTGCGTTTTCTCAGCCCGGACCTGAACACCGGCCATCTGCAAGCCATCGGCCGTGGCGCCGTGGAAACCATGGCCATGTCGGCCCTCGGCACCCTGCTCGCGGCGGTGTTCGGCCTGATGCTGGCACTGCCGGCGGCCGGGCGTTTCGGATGGCCGCTGCAGAGTGCGTCGCGCCTGGTGCTGAACGCCCTGCGCGCCATTCCCGAACTGGTGTGGGCCGCGCTGATGGTGCTGGCCGCCGGACTCGGCCCGAACGCCGGGACCCTCGCACTGGCCATGCACACCACCGGGGTGCTGGGTCGATTGTTCGCCGAAGCACTGGAAAACACCCCGCCGCAACCGGCCGAAGCTATTCGTTTGCAGGGCGGCAACGTGGTCTGGGCTTTCTGCTACGGCACCCTGCCCAACCTGTTTCCGCAGTTGTTGGCGTACATCCTGTACCGCTGGGAAAACAACATCCGCATGGCCAGCGTGCTCGGCTTTGTCGGTGCCGGCGGTTTGGGGCAGATGCTCTATGTCAGCCTCAGCCTGTTCCAGGAAGCCCAGGCGAGCACGGTGATCCTGGCCATGTTGCTGCTGGTGTTTGCCGTTGATGGGTTGAGCAGTTGGAGTCGCCAGCGCTGGGTTAAGGCGTGATGGGGGATTGAATGGATTTACACCTATATGACCGGTGATTGAGCTACTCGGCCTTTTTACCGGAGGTCATGAGTTCAATCGGATGCCGAAACTGGACTCGTCTGATGCCAAAACACACAGACCAAAGAGCTTCTCTTTGACTGGACAGGTACTCGACTTTCACTGACATGATCATGTCTCCAGGGCGCGATCCAAGGGTTAAAAGTGGATTTCAGCGGTCTTGAGGCCCAAGTCTCGAAGCTCGGCGATCAGGTCATCCAGATGCCCGAAAGACTCGACTTCCTCGTTGTCATCAACCAAAAAATAACTTCTCCCGGCGTCCTTCTTGAAAAACACGATCCACTCCTTGGGGTTGGTCGGGTTTGCGATCACATGGGTGTCAAAGGTCACGCCTTCGGCGTGTTTGCTTTTCACAGCTTTACGATTCATGTCAGTCACCACGCTACACGCGCTCTCAAGATTCTCTATTTACAGTGCATGCCCGCCCAGCTCCATCTGAACTTTCTCTATAAACATCTCCAGCCGCCCGAAGCAGTGGATCAAAGGCATTTCAATTATCACTGTATGTTAATATTATGCACATGCATCCACTGAGGAGCTAGCCATGATTGCGATAGGTGAGGCATGGAAGGCGGGGTTGTTGGGGCGAGAGCATTGGCTCCGCAATCTGGTGTCTGGCGTGATCGTCGGGGTCGTGGCGCTCCCTCTGGCAATGGCGTTTGCCATTGCATCTGGCGTCAAACCCGAGCAAGGCATCTACACCGCAATCATCGGTGGCCTGCTGGTTTCGCTCTTTGGGGGAAGCCGCTTGCAGATTGCCGGGCCGACAGGTGCGTTCATCGTGATCCTGGCGGGAGTCACGGCCGAGCACGGTATAGACGGTCTGCAAATCGCCACGATGATGGCGGGTGCCATGTTGTTATTGCTGGGGATGGCCCGGCTCGGTGCAATCATCAAGTTTATCCCCGATCCGGTGATCGTCGGATTCACCGCAGGCATCGGCGTGATCATCTGGGTCGGACAGTGGAAAGACTTTTTCGGTTTACCGAGGATCAGTGGAGAGCATTTCCATGAAAAGCTCTGGCATTTGCTCCAGGCGCTCCCTGATCTTCATATGGCCACGACCCTGCTGGCGGTACTCAGTCTTTTCCTGGTCATCACCGCGTCCAAAATTCCCGGACTCAAACGGGTACCTGGCCCATTAGTCGCAATGGCGGTCGCTACAGCGATACAGTCAACCTTTCATTTCGAGGGGGTAGCCACGATCGGCAGCGCATTTGGTGGCATACCTCAAGGCCTTCCAGCGTTGAGCCTGCCTGAAATCACGCTGTCTCGCGTCATCGACTTGATCGGTCCGGCGTTCACTATCGCCATGCTTGGAGCGATCGAATCGCTGCTGTCCGCCATGGTGGCCGATGGCATGGCGGGCACTAAGCACGATTCCAATCAGGAACTGGTCGGTCAGGGAGTGGCTAATCTGGTCACGCCATTGTTTGGCGGTTTCGCAGCGACCGGAGCCATTGCCCGTACTGCAACCAATATCCGTAACGGCGGCACGAGCCCGCTGGCCGGCATTACGCACGCGGTCACGTTGGTGCTTATTATTCTGTTTCTGGCACCTCTGGCCTCAAACATCCCGCTGTGCGCCCTGGCCGCCATTCTTTTCGTGGTCGCGTACAACATGAGCGAGTTGAAGCACTTCAAACGCATGGTCCAGCGGGCCCCGCGCGCAGACGTAGCTATCCTGCTCATCACTTTCAGTCTCACAGTGTTCAGTGACTTGGTGATCGCTGTGAACATCGGCGTCATCCTTGCGATGCTGCACTTCATGCGCCGCATGGCCTCATCTGTTGAGGTACAACAGGTAGTCGAGCACGAGCTTGAAGAAGAGTTGAGGGCCAATGGGCACACTCGCCTACCGCCTGGGACAATGATTTATACGATTGAAGGGCCATTGTTCTTTGGCGCGGCCGAGACCTTCGAGCGAGTCCTGGCACAGACCCATACCGATCCACGTCTGCTGATCATTCGCTTGAAGCGTGTACCGTTTATGGATATCACTGGCTTGCAGGTACTGGAGGAGGTCATTCAGCAACTGCACAAGCGCAATATCGTGGTGAAACTCTGCGAAGCGAACACGAAGGTGCTCAACAAGCTCGATAGGGTGGGTATCTTGCAAGAAATCGGCACGGAGCATTACCACGCCGACTTCAACACCGCGCTGGCTAAAGCGGTCAGTCTCGCAGAGGGTCCATCGACACTTTAAAGGCTTGCTGCCCGTGCCAGGTTATGACTTGGTACTGGCGGCATGCTTGCTTTTGGTCGAATAGGTGGCACCGTGGGTGTCCAGGTAGTCACGAATCAGTTGACGGACCACCTGAGAAGGCGTCAGGTCTTGTGCTGCACAGAGTTCCTCGAAGGCTTTTTTCTTGACGGGATCAATGAGCACAGTGAGGCGCGCAGTCTTGCTTTCCATGGGGTATTCAATCGCTCAATTCGCTAGATGTTAATCAAATTGTAATTGCCTTGTCCGGCGCTGTCACTGTGCTGCTCGTTACTTCGACTTTACTCACAAGAAAAGATTCGGCTCTCACGGTGGGTGATGAGTCGGATCTGCTTCGACTCGCGTGGATAGTCCCCATCCGCGAGGAAGGGAGCAAATTTATTCCAAGCTAGCCGACTGCCTGCCAAACCAATACTTTCAACGCAAAAAACCTTCCTGCGCGTCAACACAGGAAGTTTTTTTTGTTTGCGGCCGATCAGTCTTTAGCCTGGCTCAACTTGGTGAACAACTCGGTCGGTACTTTTTTGCCGTTCGAGGTGAACTGGTTGGTGCGGAACTTGTACACCTCACCCTCGGACAGGAAACCGTCGCCGTTGGTGTCCATCGCCTTGAATTCCTCAGCGCCCTTGGGCGCCACCGCCAGCAGTTCCTTGAGCGACACGCGGCTGTCATCATCGGTGTCGGTGCGCGCAAACGAAGCATCGCCGCATTTGCCTTCACCGCACTTGCCCTCGGCCTGGGTCTTTTGCGCGCCGGCTTCGGCACCGCACTTGCCTTCGCCACACTTGCCTTCGCTGGTCTTCTGCGCGGAAGCCAATTGATAGCCCTGAGGCAAGGCCTCGGCGGAAAACGCCGAGGACGCGAAGTTGATACCGCCGACCAGCGCAACAGCGATCAGGCCAATGCGGGTTTTGTTCGACTGGATACGAGACATGTTGATACTCCGGATCAATGGTGCGGCGGGACCTCTATTGGTCGTACCGCAAGGGTTGATAAACCTGGTGGCGAGCTGCGTTGTGCATCTCGCTTTGCCAGGTCTATTTGGCCCCGGTGGTGTATCCCGGCTGTATCCGTAAAGCGCTGGTTTTGTATGGCTGTATGCGGATGCCGCGCCCTGATACACGGCGATACACGAAAGCCGATACTCCGTTGCTCATGTCCGCAGGAGCGCTTGTTTAAAAAGGTTGTAGGGTATTTCCCGAGGGCTACAACACCTTGCGTCGTTGCCTACGGTTACGCCAGAATCCGCCGGCTTGTGCGCCTAGGGTCCAGGTTTTATCGTTTGCGCGTCGTTGCCAATTCAGCGACCAGGCTTGGAACCCTGATGATTAAACGGCGCATAACGCCCTTCATAACCTATGGTGCACACTTTTGAGTGTGTACTCCGTTATGGCGGCTGTGCGTGGGAGACCTTAGGGTCTGCCGGGTTTCCGTTTCCCGGGTTCCAACCTGCGTACAGCTGCCACCCTTCGCTTGGAACCGAATGGTGCAGCGCTAACTCGTAGACGGAGAGTTACCATGTTCAAAGTCACCCCCAACCCGCCGGACACCGATCCGACATCCCCGTACGAATCCGATTCAAACAAGCTCAACGAGGCTGCCGAACGCACGCTCGCCTACCACTTCCCGTCGACTGCCGACATCAAAGCCACACCGCGCACGCCTGGCTCTCTGTTTACCGTCGACCCCAAGATCGATACCGAAACCCTGATGGTGTATCTGGTCGAAACGCTGGCCTCGGTCGATGTGATGGTGCACCAGTTGGTGGATCACCTGGACGGCGGATCGCGCAATGCCCTGCTGGGGATTTCCAACAGTGTGATGTTGGCGGAGATCACGGCGAATCGGGTGCTGGACCAAATCGACCCGCCCGCATAAATACGGCTACCTGAGGCGAGGGAGTTTGCTCCCTCACTTCAGTTCCTGTGTTTTTGATGTTGGCTGGGCTATCACTAGTTCGGGTCCAGCAACCCCCCACTCCAATTACGCGACACCCGGCTACCGGTGAACTTCGCCACCCCCATGCCCTGGGGGATCAGGCGGTCGCGATAGCGCGTCACCAGGCGCCCCGCTTGTTCGGCGTGCAGTACCACTTCGGAGGACGGGTCTCCCGGCCGCCCAAGGATTCGCGCAAAGCGTTGCCCTTCCTCGACAAAATCCCCCAGCTCTTTTTCGAAGATCAGCACCCCGGGTTGCGGCGCGATGATGGTTTCCATGTTGCCCATTTCCACGGCCTCAACGGGCCAGTCCGTGGGCGCCACTGACTCATCGATGACACCGCAACCGCACAGCCAGTTGTACAGCCCTTCGGCATCCTGTTCGGCAAAACGATCGCTGACATCGCCCTGCCCGCGCAGCTCCAGGGTCGCAGCCATGCGCCCCGCTGTGACTCCGTCGCGTATCCAAGGAGCAATGATGGTTTCCTCGAAGGAGCCATCGCCGCCGTCATCCCAGATGATCGCCACGTCCATCTTCATCGCCGCCGCCAGTTCGCGGCCACGGGGCCAGAAACTGCGGTGCATGTACAGGTACGGCAGCGCCTCGTCATCGGTATGCAGGTCGAGCATCACATCGGCCGGGGCGGCCAGTTGCACCAGTTGCTTTTGCCATTGCTGAACGCAGGTCGAAGGTCGTTCCATGGCCGCCGACTGGTCGAACCCGCGATTGAAGTTTTGCCCGGTGGCGTCGTGATAACGGCCGAGGATCCGCCCCTGGCGAAACTGCCCGATGCCCAGCGGATTGGCCTGCGGCACCACGGTGATGTTGCCTTTGAGCCGGCCCTGGGTTTCGGCGGTGTGCAGTCGTTGCATCAACAGGTGCAGGACCAGCATCCCGGCGATTTCATCGGCATGAACGCCGGCCTGCAAGTGCACGTTTGGCCCGCTGCCGTCACCCGCATAACGCCAGGCACCGACCCGCACGGCGTCACCGTTGTTGTTGCGAACACTGAACGAAATATCCTGCGGCATTGGCTTTCCCTCCCGTCATGAACCTTGAAAAACGTTGTATCGCTGCTGCCGAGGCTGGTGATTGAACAGACGTTCAACTAAGCTCGGCATCGTGGAACCTCACCCAAGGACAGCCTTGTGACAACCGATGCCCCGAAAAACCGCCGCGCCGAACCCGAGGACCGTCGCGAAATGCTGGTGGCCGCCACCCTGCGCTGCCTGGGCCGCGACGGTCACGCCGGGATTTCCGTGCGACGCATTGCCACCGAAGCCGGGGTGTCCGTGGGGTTGCTCAACCATCACTTCGGCAGCATCGAAGTACTGATCGCCGACACCTACCAGCGGCTGGCGAGCGAACTGACCACGGCCCTGCTCCAGGAAATCGAGCAGGCCCAGACACCCGCGCAAAAGATCGATGCCTTTCTCGAAGGCTCGTTTTCCCCCAGGGTCATGGACCCGAAACTGCTCGGCGTGTGGGTGGTGTTCTGGAGCCTGATCCGTCACTCCGAACACGTCAGCCAGTCCCACGAAAAAAGCTACCGCGCCTACCTCGACCTGATCCGCCAGTTGCTCGAAGGGCTGGCCGCCAGCGAAGGCTTCGTGATTCACGACACGCGCCTGGCCGCCATCGGCTTATCGGCGATGCTCGACGGTCTCTGGCTCGAGTGGTGCCTGAACCCCGAGACCTTCAGCGCCGCCAACGGACTGCATATCTGCCGTTGCTGGATAAAGGGGCTGCGTCACGGAGCATTCAGCACCGACGACGTCTTGTGACGCGTGTCGGCCGAAGATCATCGCCAGAGGGCCGCTGACGGAGGTCAACCCGTGGCGAACTCATCAGGCTGACCTGCGTACCGGCGTTCCGCGCCGTTCGGCAAAGGCAAACAGCGCTTCGATCAGGAACGTCAGGCAGACGTAGACACCGGCCACCAGCAACAGGGGTTCGTACACCTGCAGGGTTTGCGCGCGGACCACGTTGGCGGCGCCGAGCAGATCGATCACGGCGATGGTCGAGGCCAGCGCCGTGGACTTGAGCAGCATCACGGTTTCCCCCGCCAGAGTCGGCAGCAACAGGCGCATCGCCCGGGGCAAGCGCACCCGCAGCAAGGACTGGCGCGCGGTCATGCCGAAGGCCGATGCCGCTTCCATTTCACCCTTGGGTACCGCCAGCAGGCCACCGCGAATCACTTCGCCGACATAGGCCCCCACCGACACCACCAGGGCGAACACGATGTACCAGTAACCGTCGCGCAGGTACGGCCAGAGGAAGCTGCCGCGAATCAGCGGGAACTGGGCAAACAGGCTGCCCAGGCCGTAGTAGAAAATGTAGATCTGGATCAGCAACGGCGTCCCGCGCGTGACGCTGGTGTAGAACAGGCTGACCTTGGCGATCACCCTGTTTTTCGAGATCCGCGCCAGCGCCACCAGCACCGCCAGGACAAACCCGAACACACTGGCGATCAATAAAATCGTGAGGGTGGTTTGCAGCCCCCGGCCCAACAGTGCCGCGTATTCAACTATCCACGCTGGAATCATTTCATTCTCTCTGCCGGTTCAGTCAACAAGAGGCATCCAGCGACGAATGCGTCGCTCCAACCGTCCCGAAAGGTAGTTGGACACCAGCGTCACCGCGTAGTACAGCGCGGCAGCCGTGAGGTAGAACAACAGATAGTGGCGCGTCGACCCCGCGCCTTGCTTGGCGGTGTACAGCAGTTCGTTGGTGCCGACCACGCTGATCAGCGCACTGTCCTTGATCAGGTTGATCCACAGGTTGGCCATCCCGGCCATGGCGTAAGGCGCCATGATCGGCAGCGTGACCCGGCGGAACAGGCCGAAACCGTTGAGGCCGAACGCCTTGGCCGCTTCGATCTGGCCGAAGGGAATCGCCTGGATCGCCGCGCGGAAGATCTCCGAGGCATAGGCGCCCTGCACCAGCCCCAGCACCACGATGGCCGCCAGCGGTCCGCTGACATTGACCACGCCGTAGCCCAGGTGGGTCATCAGCGAATTGAGGAGCATGGAGCCGACGTAGTACAGCAACAGAATCAGCAGCAATTCCGGCACCGCCCGGAACAAGGTGGTGTAGCCGCGCATCAGCGCTGCAATCGGCTTTGGCGCGCCAAGCTTGAGGCACGCCACCACCAGCCCGATCGCCAGCCCGAGCACAAAGGCCCCGGCGGAAATCTGCAGGGTCATCCAGAGCCCCTTCAACAGCGCACTGCCCCATCCCTGCTCGGTGAAATTGATCAGATCGAACATTGCCGGCATTTCACTCTCCAGTCGGAGGACACGGTCCCCTGTAGGAGCGAGCCCGCTCGCGAAAAACGTTAACGATGGCGCGGTCATTCAGATGACCCGCGGCGCTTTTGCGTCCATCGCGAGCAGGCTCGCTCCTACAGGTTTTTTTGTGTGCCTGGGGTCAGAACGCAGGCTTCACGCTGGTGCCGAAGTAGCTCTGGGACAGGTCGTCGTAGTCTTTGCTCGCCAGCAATTCCTGGATGGCCTTGTCCAGTTTGGCCTTGAGTTCGGTGTCGTCCTTGCGCAGGCCGGCCCCCACGCCTTTGCCGAAGATCGGGTCATAAGGCACGGTGCCGAGGTAGGCCAGGTCCTTTGCATCCGGGGTCTTGATGAACGCGGCCATGGCAGTGCCGTCGGCCATCATCAGGTCAATGCGCCCGGCAATCAGGTCGGCGTTGGCCGAGTCCTGGGTGTCGTAGTACTTAACGTCGGCAATTTTTTCGTAGTAGGTCTTCAGGTAGCTGGCGCTCACGGTCGAGTTCTGCACGCCGATGATTTTGCCCTTGAGGTCATCCGGATACTTCTTCACCGACGCCTCTTTCGGGCCGACGACGGCAATCGCCGAATCGTAGTAGGCCTTGCTGAAGGCGATCTGTTTTTCCCGTTCTTCGGTCACCGACATCGAGGAAAAGATCACGTCGATCTTCTTCGCCAGCAGCGACGGAATGATGCCGTCCCACGCCACTTCCTTGATCTCGCAATCGGCTTTCATTTCGCTGCACAGCTTGTGGATCAGGTCGACTTCGAAGCCCTTCCACTCACCGTTGGCCTGTTTTTCGGTGTACGGCGGATAGGGTTCAGCCGCCACCGCGAACCTGATCGGCTGTGCTTGCGCCGCACTCATGCCGGCCAGCATTACGCAGGCCGCACCGGTCAACCAGTTTGCAAAACGTCGATTTCCCATGTTGTTTTCCCGTCTTTTTATGATGAGTTAGCGAGTCTGATGAGCGTTGACGAATTGTCGGCAACGCTCGCTGCGTGGGTGTACGAACACTTCGTCCGGCGAACCGGTTTCCTCGATCAGCCCTTGATGCAAAAAGGCGACTTTGGAAGAGACATCGCGTGCGAAAGCCATTTCATGAGTCACCAGAATCATGGTCCGGCCTTCTTCGGCGAGGGAGCGGATCACCCGCAGCACTTCCCCGACCAGTTCCGGGTCGAGTGCCGAGGTGGGTTCATCGAACAGCATGACCTTGGGCCGCATGGCCAGGGCCCGGGCGATGGCCACCCGTTGTTGCTGTCCCCCGGAGAGAAACGCCGGGTACTCGTTGCGCTTGGCCGCAAGGCCTACGCGTTCGAGCAGGGCTTCGGCCCGTTCCGTGGCCTCCGCACGGCTTTCACGCAGGACCTGGGTCGGCGCTTCGATGAGGTTTTCCAGCACGGTGCGATGGGGCCAGAGGTTGAAGTTCTGGAACACCATGCCCAGGCTCGACCTTATGCGCACAAGCTGTTTGGCGTCCGACACCAGCGGTGCGCCGGGGCGATTCTGGTTGAGGTGAATGCTTTCGCCATCGACCAGGATGCGTCCCTGATCCGGCACTTCGAGCATGTTGATGCAGCGCAGCAAGGTACTTTTGCCCGAGCCGCTGGCACCGATCAGGGAGATCACCTCACCCTCGCGGGCGGTCAGGGAAACGCCCTTGAGCACTTCGATATTGCCGAAGCGTTTGTGCAGGCCATCGACCTCGATCATGGTCTTGGCGGCGACCGGTTCGACGGTCGCGGTACGGGTCACCGTGCCGATCACCGGCCTCGGCGCTTCACCGTTGAGCACCTGGACAAAGCCACAAATGCGCTGGCAGGCCTGGGCCAGTCGCTCGTCGCTCAGGGTGAACGACAGCCGTACAAAACCCTGAGCCGGCTCACCGAATGCCGCCGCATCCAGCACCGAGACACCGGCTTCGCGCAGCAGGCGCCAGGCGAATTCCAGCGAGGTCAGGCCGGTGCCGCGCACGTCCACCAGCACGAACATGCCGGCATCGGGGTTGAGCACGCTGATGCCCGGGCAATTCGCCAGGCCGGACACCACCAGGTCGCGGCGCCGACGATAGATCTCGCGCATGCCATGGCTGACTTCGTCATGGGACTGCACGGCCTTGAGCGCCGCTTCCATGACAAACCCGGGCAAGCCGTACAGCATGCTCAACACCAGGGTTTCGACATGATTGACCAGGGCTTCATTGGCCACGACCCAGCCGATGCGCCAACCGGTCATCGCATGGGATTTGGACAGGCTGCCGATCACCACGCAGCGCTCGGCCATGCCCGGCAACGCTGCCAGGCTCAGGTGTTGACGCTCGTAGGCGAGGCTCTCGTAGACCTCGTCCACCACCACCCACAGATCATGGGCGATAGCGAGTTCGGCGATGGCTTGCAGCTCTTCGCGATTGAGTACCACGCCGGTGGGGTTGTTCGGGTTGGAGAAGAAGATCGCCCGGGTGCGTGGGGTAATGGCCTTTGCCAACACGGCGGCATCAAGGCGAAAACCCGAGTCCGCCGCGCAAGGCACCCGCACCAGCGTGGCGCCGGACGCCTTGAGCGTCGCTTCGTAGGTGACGTACATCGGATCGAAGGCAATCACTTCGTCGCCGGCACCGAGCAGGCACATCGAGGTGGCGAACAAGGCGTTCTGCGCACCGGCCGTGAGAATGACGTTGGACGCCTGCAGTTCGCGGTCGATCAACTGGCTGTAGCGACCGGCAATCGCCTCGCGCAGGGCCTGACGGCCGGCGATTTCGGTGTAGTGGGTATCCCCTTCACGCAGGGCGTGGATGGCGGCGTCGGTGATGAAATCGGGGGTGGGGAAATCCGGGTCGCCGACGCTGAGGATGATTACGTCCTCGCCTTTGCGCTGCGCCGCACTGGCCGCGTAGTGGATATCCCAGGCGGCAACGCCTTGGCCACTGATCCGTTCAACAAAGGGTGAAAACCGCATGCCAGTGCCTCGTTCGAATTGAAGAAACGCAAGCCCGCAACCAGCCGGGGGAAGGTGGCCCCCAACATAGTCCAGACTGAACACTCGTTCAACAGAAAACTCGCAAGGCTTCGCGTTCAGCGCAAACAGGTCGTTTTCACGACAGTCGCGCCGTTTTTCAGCACGGCGCGATCAAACGACGTGAAACGATTTTGCTGACGGTTCCCATCATCAGAGCCGCGAAAATCAGCCCCGCAGCCACCGCAAACGTCAACCGCATCCCCTGCGCGATGGCCTCGGGTTGCGCCTGCAAAATATCGCCGCTGGCCGTGCCGAAGGCGAACACAGCGCCCATGACCGAGGCGCCGGTAATCAGCCCCAGGTTGCGAGACAGGCCGAGCACACCGGACATCACGCCCCGTTGATCCGGCACAATGTCCGCCATCACGGCGGTATTGTTGGCCGCCTGGAACAGTGCATAGCCGGCCGTGAGGAGCACCAGCGGCACGACGTAGCCGAGCACGCCGACGCTCATCGGCACGACGGGAAGGAGGCAAGCGCCGGTCAACATGGCAATCAGCCCGACCGTGCTCGAACGCTGCGCGCCCCATCGGTCGACCAGGCATCCGGAGGGCACACCGGCCAATGCCGCCACCAGCGGCCCGGTCGACATCACCAGCCCGACACTTGCCGCGCTCAAACCCAGCGCACCCGCCAGATAGAACGGGCCGACCACCAGGGTGGCCATGACCACCGTGGTCACCAGGCTACTCATGGCGAACCCTGCGCTGAGCAGCGGATTGCGCAACATCGCCAAATTGATCAGCGGCGACTCGGCGGTCTGCTCGACGAACACGAACAGTATCAAGCCGATCACCGCGACCAGCAGCAGCGCCGTATTGAGCGGGCCAAAGTTGCCGCGTCCGAGGGTCATTGCCAGTGCGTAAGCCAATAGGGTCAGGACCAATACCAGAGTGCCAAGCGCGTCGAAATCGGGCCGAGTGGACGTCATCTCGTGGCGATCCTGCGGCAAAAAGCGCCAGGCCAGTCCGATCGCCAAGACACCCAAGGGCAGGTTCAGCAGAAAAATCCCCTGCCAGCCCACCTGGGCAATCAACACGCCGCCAAGCGCCGGCCCCAGCGAAGTGCCAATCGCCGACATCGTGCCGAGCACGCCCATCGCGCTGCCCATTTTTTCCTTGGGCACCGCCCCGCTCACCAGCGCCATGGTCAGCGCCATCATGGTCGCCGCGCCGATGCCCTGTACGGCCCGGGCGGCAATCAGCAACCACAGATTGGGCGCCAGCGCGCACAGAAGCGAGGCGACGGTGAACAGCGCAATGCCGATCAGCAGCAATCGCCGCCGCCCCATGAGGTCGCCGAGCCGGCCGACGCTGACGATCAGCACGGTGATGCTCAGCAAGTAGGCGAGTACCACCCACTGCACGGCCTGGAACGACGCGGAAAACGCCTCGGCCAGTGTCGGTAAACCCACGTTGGCAATGCTGGTGCCCAGGGACGACAGCAGCATGGAAAGCGACAGGCTGGCCAAGGCGCCTCGAATCGATATGGACTTCATTTTCTCGCGACTCCGCAAATAGTTGTCCCGAGCCTAAGCCTGGCCATAACATGGCGGAAGACGCAGCATTTGCACTTTATTCATGCACCAGACGCCATATAGCTGCAAACCCTTGTGGGAGCGAGCCTGCTCGCGAAAGCGGTGTGTCAGACAACATCATTTTTAATGTGCCACCTTCGCGAGCAGGCCCGCTCCCACAAGGATTCACTCCATGCCAGACCTGAATCTGTTGATCACCCTGAATGTGCTGCTCGAAGAAGGCAGCGTGGCCCGCGCCGCGCAGCGTTTGCGCCTGAGCCCGTCGGCCATGAGCCGGGCACTGGCGCGATTGCGCGAAACCACGGGCGATCCACTGCTGGTGCGGGCCGGTCGCGGACTGGTTCCCACGCCCCGGGCGCTGGAGTTGCGTGAACGGGTCGGCGTGCTCGTGCAGGACGCCGAAGCCGTCCTGCGCCCCGCCGAGGCACTCGCCCTCGATCAACTGGTGCGCACCTTCACCCTGCGCACCAGCGATGGCTTCGTGGAAAATTTCGGACCGCCACTGATCGCCCGCCTCCACCAGGACGCACCCGGTGTGCGCCTGAATTTCGTGCAGAAGCTGAACAAGGACAGCACCCTGCTGCGCGAAGGTGCGGTGGATCTGGAAACCGGTGTGATCGGCGAATCCACCAGCCCGGAAGTGCGCACCCGGATGCTGTTTCGCGACCGGTTCATTGGCGTTGTGCGCAAGGGGCATCCACTGGCTCGCGGCGAGATGACACCCGCGCGTTATGCCGCCGCCCGGCACATCCTGGTCTCGCGCCGGGGCCACGAAAAAGGCGTCATGGACGACGCCTTGCATGAACTGGGACTGAAGCGGGACATCGCCACCATTGTCGCCGGTTTCTCTTCGGCGATTGCATTGGCGCGGGCTTCAGACCTGGTCGCCAGCGTACCGCAGCGGCACGTCGGCAACCTGTGCCAGGGGATGCACTGCTTTGCCCTGCCGTTCCCCACGCCGCCCATCACGGTTTCGATGCTGTGGCACCCGCGCATGGACGCCGACCCGGCGCACCGCTGGTTGCGCGGTTGCGTGTGGGAGGTTTGCAGTCAGTAACGCCACCGAAAAACGTAGGAGCGAGCCTGCTCGCGATGGTCGTTAACGATAACGCGTGTTTATTGATTAAACGCAGCGCTCTCAAGACCATCGCGAGCGAGCTCGCTCCTACATTACTGCTTCATGATCAGCAGCGGCTCGCCTTTCTTGACAATGTAGGTCGCCAGTTCCGAGGCCTTGCCCTGGCCCACGTTCTTCGCCACATGGGCCACGCCTTCGGGGATGTACAACGAATCACCGGCCTTGAGCGTTACCGGTGCCCGCCCTTCCAGCTGATACTCAAAGGTGCCGCTGATCACGTGCGCCACTTCTACGCCCGGGTGAGCATGTTTAGGCGACGTCACGCCCTGATCGAAGTCCACGAGCACCTGCAGGACTTCGCGGTTGGCGGCGCCCAGGTCTTCGCGTACCAGGTCGGTGCGATGCAGGCCCTGCTGCCAGCTTTTCATCGCCGGGGCCGGTTGTGTTTCCTGGGCTTGAGCGAGGCTCGCAATAGTCGCGAGCCCTGCGGCGGCCAGGACCAGACCAAGCTTGCCGAGGGTGTGACGGGTGTGGGTACGCAACATTGTCTTTCCTCCAGTTGAACCACGCCAGGCCGCGCCGAAAGTGGCGCGATGCCGGTGGTTCCATTTGAAGGCTGCCGTGTATCGCCCGGGTGTCGGGAAACGGCGGTTTTGTATGCCCCGGTAACGGCGGGCGTTGCGGATACCTGCGGATACAAACCCGTATCGGCGGGTACGGCATCGCGGTCAATGGCGAAGATCAAGTGACCGCGACCCGCTCCCACTCAGGTCGCGGCTTTCAGGCCCTCAAAAAACCCTCTTTGGGGTTTGTATGTGCCCACAGGTCATAATTGATCAACTAGCGGCTGTACTCATCACAGATTGGTTGATCCAAATTCATGCACCGTCGAATATCTGTTGACCTGACTGTTTCGTACCAACAAACTTTTCTGTTCTTGTGTATTTCTAAAGGTTTGTCTGATGCGTAAATCATTCACTGTCGTTGCACTAAGCCTCCTTGTATCGCAGTACTCCCTCGCCGGCGAAGCCACCAACACAGCAATCGGTGGCGGTGTCGGTGGCGCCCTTGGAAGCGCGGTCGGTCAGGCTATGGGAGGTAGCACTGGCGCTGCGATCGGAGCCGGCGTAGGTGGCGCAGCTGGGGGCGCAATATCTGCGAAGAGTGGCAACAAGACCGAATCAGCCATTGGCGGGGGGCTCGGTGCAGCGGGTGGCCAGGTAATCGGCAACAGTGTTGGTGGTTCCACCGGTGGCCTGATCGGCGCTGGACTGGGCGGCGCAGCAGGTGGTGCTATCGGCAACAATCTGGCCAAGGACAACGATAATGACAATGACCACTACGACCACAAGCATAAAAATAAGTACAAGAACAAACATAAACACAAGCATGACGACTGATCTCGGTCGCCAAGCAGTTCGGCCACAAAGACTTGGACCCTGATCGCCAAGGTTTATGGCCGCTGGCTGCCCTCCGCTGATGCAGGAGCCGGAGGGCGAGCCGGGGTACTTTTTGCCGGCAATACCAACGTTACGACAACCTCCCCTATTTCAGATCGAAACGATCCAGGTTCATCACTTTTGTCCACGCAGCGACGAAGTCCTTGACGAACTTCTGTTGCGCATCGGCGGTGGCATAGAACTCGGCCAACGCACGCAACTGCGCATTGGAACCAAAGACCAGGTCAACCCGGGTTCCCGTCCACTTCACAGCACCGGTCTTGCGATCACGCCCTTCATACTCTTGCCGGGCATCCGACACGGGCTTCCACTCCACCCCCATATCGAGCAGGTTGGTGAAGAAGTCGTTGGTCAAGGCTTCCGGCCGTGAGGTGAACACACCGTGTTTGCTCTGGCCGACATTGGTGTTCAACACCCGCAGCCCACCCAGCAATACCGTCATTTCCGGCGCGCTGAGCGTCAGCAGTTGTGCCTTGTCGATCAGCAGTTTTTCGGCCGGAACACGGTACTGTTGCTTCAGGTAATTACGGAAACCGTCGGCAATCGGTTCCAGGAAACCGAAGGATTCGACATCGGTCTGTTCCTGGCTGGCGTCCATGCGCCCCGGACTGAACGGCACCGTCACACTGTGGCCGGCGTTTTTTGCTGCCTGTTCAACGCCCGCATTACCGGCGAGCACGATCAGGTCGGCCAGGGAGATTTTCTTGCCGCCACTGTTGAACTCGTTCTGGATGCTTTCGAGTTTTGCCAGCACGCGGGCCAGTTGCTCTGGCTGGTTGGCCTGCCAGGACTTCTGCGGCTCCAGGCGCAAGCGTCCGCCGTTGGCACCGCCGCGTTTGTCGGAACCACGGAAAGAGGAAGCCGCCGCCCAAGCTGTAGATACAAGCTGCGAGACCGTCAGCCCGGATGCCAGCACCTTGCTTTTCAGGCTCGCCACATCGCTGTCATTGACCAGCGGATGATCGACAGCAGGGATCGGGTCTTGCCACAGCAGCTCCTCGTTCGGCATTTCCGGGCCGAGGTAGCGTGAGAGCGGGCCCATGTCACGGTGAATGAGCTTGTACCAGGCACGGGCGAAGGCATCGGCCAGTTGATCGGGGTTGGCCAGGAAGCGCCGGGCAATCGGCTCGTAGATCGGGTCCAGACGCAGGGCCAGGTCAGAGGTCAACATCGTTGGATCACGGCGTTTGGACGGATCATGGGCATCCGGAATGGTCCCGGCACCCGCGCCGTTCTTCGGCTTCCACTGATGGGCGCCGGCCGGGCTCTTGGTCAGTTCCCAGTCGAAACCGAACAGGTTTTCCAGGTAGTTGTTGCTCCACTTGGTCGGCGTGGTGGTCCAGGTCACTTCCAGGCCGCTGGTGATGGTGTCGGCCCCCTTGCCGGTACCGAACGTGCTTTTCCAGCCCAGGCCTTGCAGCTCCAGGCCAGCGGCTTCAGGTTCTGGCCCGACGTTGTCGGCAGGCCCGGCGCCATGGGTCTTGCCGAAGGCGTGGCCACCGGCGATCAACGCTACGGTTTCCTCATCGTTCATCGCCATGCGGCCGAAGGTTTCGCGGATATCCTTGGCCGATGCGACCGGGTCCGGCTCGCCTTCCGGACCTTCCGGGTTCACGTAGATCAGGCCCATCTGCACCGCGGCGAGCGGGTTTTCCAGATTGCGTCCCTCCTCGGTCCGGCTGTCCTCGTTGCGCCCCGGCTCGGCCACGAGCGGGACGTCGCCAGGTTTCTGTACCGGCTTGTCCTCTTTGCCGTAGCGCGTGTCTCCGGCCAGCCACTTGCTTTCAGAACCCCAGTAGACGTCCTCGTCCGGTTCCCAGGCATCCGGGCGGCCGCCGGAAAAACCAAAGGTCTTGAAGCCCATGGATTCCAGTGCGACGTTGCCGGCGAGGACGATCAGATCGGCCCAGGAAATTTTGTTGCCGTACTTTTGCTTGACCGGCCAGAGCAGCCGACGGGCCTTGTCGAGGCTGACGTTGTCCGGCCAGCTGTTGAGCGGTGCAAAACGCTGCTGCCCGGAGCCGGCGCCACCCCGGCCGTCACCGGTGCGATAGGTGCCCGCGGCGTGCCAGGACATGCGGATAAAGAGAGGCCCATAGTGACCGAAGTCCGCCGGCCACCAGTCCTGGGAATCGGTCATCAGCGCAGTCAGGTCTTTTTTCAGCGCCTGGAAGTCCAGGCTCTTGAAAGCTTCGGCGTAGTTGAAGTCGCCCCCCAGCGGGTCAGACTTGGGCGAGTGTTGACTCAGGATCTTCAGATTCAGTTGGTTCGGCCACCAGTCGCGGTTCGTCGTGCCACCGCCAGCGGCGTGATTGAACGGGCATTTCGATTCAGTTGACATGGCATCTCCTCTTGATTTTGTTTTCAGCTAACCATCCTTAAGCGTGGATCCGGATCACCGATTGAAGAAATAGCTTTTCGGTATGGGATCCATAGCCTTGAGGCTATGACGGCCCAGTGATCAGTCGCTCCAGACCATCCATTAAAGTACCGGTCGGGGAAACTGTCGCTTCATTTGGGGGAGATAGCTGATAAACAGCTCAAATCAGTCTGGAGGTTGGCAAAGCTTCCATGACCCACGGGGCCTGAAATGTCCACGCCGTTACTGCACGCAATAAAAAACCGGCCTGTTTCAGCCGGTTTTTTTCGTTTCTCTCAACAGCACTTCGGTCCGGCTTTACTGCCGTAACGGGCCTCCTGGCGCTCGCGGAAGAACGCCTCGTAGTCCATCACCGGTTTGTCCGGGTGCTTGGTCTGCATATGCTCGACGTAGTTGTCGTAGTCGGGCATGCCGACCATCAGGCGCGCGGCCTGACCGAGGTATTTACCGAGGCGACTCAGGTCATTGAACATGATCAGGCATCCGGCAGCGCCTGGAATGGCGCTTCCTTGTCCGTGCGTTCCTTGGTGCCCCAGGCGGCAATACCGACCTTGAGTGCAAAGAACAGGATGCTGAACACCACGAACAGGAACAGCGCGGTCAGCGTCGCGTTGGTGTAGGCGTTGAAGATCACGTGCTGCATCTGGTCGATGCTCTTGGCCGGGGCCAGCACCTGACCGTTGGCCAGCGCATCGCTGTACTTCTTCGCCAGGGCCAGAAAGCCGATCGCCGGGTTGGCGTCGAACAGCTTGATGAAGCCCGCTGTGGTGGTGCAGATCAGCAGCCACACGGCCGGCAGCAAGGTCACCCATACATAACGCTGGCGCTTCATCTTGATCAGCACCACGGTGCCGAGCATCAGCGCGATACCGGCCAGCATCTGGTTGGAGATACCAAACAGTGGCCACAGGGTGTTGATGCCACCCAACGGATCGATCACGCCCTGGTACAGCAGATAACCCCACATGGCCACGCAACCGGCGGTGGCAATCAGGTTGGCGGTCCAGGATTCGGTGCGTTTCAGCGCCGGAACGAACGAGCCGAGCAAGTCCTGCAGCATGAATCGACCGGCACGGGTACCGGCATCCACAGCGGTCAGGATGAACAGCGCTTCGAACAGGATCGCGAAGTGGTACCAAAACGCCATGGTGTTCTCGCCTGGCAACACGTGGTGCAGAATCTGCGCGATCCCCACCGCCAATGTCGGCGCACCACCGGCACGGGCCAGGATGGTGGTTTCACCGATGTCATGGGCTACGGCTTGCAGCGCTTCCGGGGTAATGGCGAAGCCCCAGCTGCTGACGGTTTGTGCAACGGCCACCGCATCGGCACCGACTACAGCGGCCGGGCTGTTCATGGCGAAGTACACGCCCGGATCGATCACGGAAGCCGCGACCATGGCCATGATCGCCACGAACGATTCCATCAGCATGCCGCCGTAACCGATGTAACGAGCATGCCCCTCGCTGGCAAGCAGCTTCGGCGTAGTGCCGGAGGCGATCAGCGCATGGAAGCCCGACACCGCGCCACAGGCGATGGTGATGAACAGGAACGGGAACAGACCGCCCTTCCATACCGGGCCGGTGCCGTCGATGAATTGAGTCAGGGCCGGCATTTTCAGCTCGGGCATGGTCACCAGGATGCCGATGGCCAGGGCGACGATGGTGCCGATCTTCAGGAAGGTGGAGAGGTAATCGCGGGGTGCCAGGATCAGCCACACCGGCAACACCGCTGCAACAAAACCGTAGCCGATCAGCATCCAGGTGATCTGGAGACCAGTAAAGGTAAAGGCCTTGGCCCACACCGGATCCGCGGCAATCTGCCCGCCAAGCCAGATCGAACCCAGCAGCAACAGCACGCCGATCACCGAAATTTCGCCGATGCGGCCCGGGCGGATGTAGCGCATGTAGATGCCCATGAACATCGCGATCGGGATGGTCGCCATCACCGTGAAAATCCCCCACGGGCTCTCGGCCAGGGCTTTCACCACGATCAGCGCCAGCACCGCAAGGATGATGATCATGATCAGGAAGCAGCCGAACAGCGCGATGGTGCCGGGGATGCGGCCCATTTCTTCACGGACCATGTCGCCCAGGGAGCGGCCGTTGCGGCGGGTGGACATGAACAGGACCATGAAGTCCTGAACCGCACCGGCCAGCACCACACCAGCGATCAGCCAGAGCGTGCCGGGCAGGTAGCCCATCTGCGCCGCCAATACCGGGCCGACCAGAGGGCCTGCACCAGCGATGGCGGCGAAGTGGTGACCGAAGAGTACGTGTTTGTTGGTCGGCACGTAGTCCAGACCATCGTTATTGAGCACAGCCGGTGTGGCCCGATTGGGGTCGAGCTGCATCACTTTATTGGCGATGAACAGGCTGTAGTAGCGGTAGGCAACGAGGTAGATGGCGACGGCTGCGACTACGATCCACAGGGCGTTGATCGCTTCGCCGCGGCGCAGGGCCACAACACTCAGCGCAATCGCTCCCAGGACAGCCACGGCAAACCAGGCGAGGTGTTTAGCCAGACGGGGCATAGCGTGTCTCCTGCCGACAGCCAGTGACTGCGGCGGTAATTTTTATAATTGTGTCCGCAGTGCGGAGCTGGCCCAATATCTGCGCATGGCGTCCACAAATAAATCCGCGTTACTACGTACGTGGCGTCTACGTAGTTCTACGTAGACGATACCGATCTTCTGTGGGTTGACCATTGACTCTGGGGCGATCCACGATCAATTGTGGGAGCGAGCCTGCTCGCGATGGTATTTCAGGCGCCGAGTCGCGTCGGCCGTACCTTTTTCGCGAGCAAGCTCGCTCCTACAATGCGTATCTTTGGCATATGATCCCCCCCCCTCGCGCGGGCAGGAGTGAACATGCAGCTCAAACACAAGATCGTCGCCCTCGGCATTTTGCCGCTGGTGCTGGCCATTGCGGTCATTTGCGCCCTGGTGATTTCCCTGAATCGCCAACTGGGTGACCAACAGGCGCAGCTGATCGAAGACAGCATTCTGGCGAGCAAGCGCGCGGAGCTGAAGAACTACGTGGAAATGGCCCAGAGCCTGATCGAGCCTCTGTACGACGACGGCCACGGCGATGCCCATGCCCAGCAACAAGTGCTGGAGGAACTGCGCAAGCTCAGCTTCGGCATCAACGGCTACTTTTTCGTCTACGACCACGAAGGCCGTAGCCTGATGCATGCACGCCAGTCGGAACTGGTGGGCCAATACCTGTGGGACATGAAAGATCCCCACGGCCTGCCGGTGATCCAGGCGCTGCTCAAAAGCGCGCAATCGGGTGAAGGTTTTCAACGCTACGCCTGGAACAAGCCCTCCTCCGGCCAGGTGACCGACAAGCTCGCCTACGTGGTGATGCTCGATCGCTGGGGCTGGATGCTCGGCACCGGCATCTACCTCGAAGACGTCGAACGCGCCACCCAGCAGGCCCGTGCCGAAGTGGCCATGGGCATCCGCAAGACCATGATGGCGATTGCCGTGGTCGCCCTGGTCGCGGTGCTGTTCGTGTTCGCCACGGGCATGACCCTCAACGTCAGCGAACATCGACTGGCGGACAAGAAACTGCAGCGCCTGACCCAGCGCATCGTCAGCCTGCAGGAGGAAGAACGATCCCGGGTGTCCCGCGAGTTGCACGATGGCATCAGCCAGGTGCTGGTCTCGATCAAGTTCCAGTTCGAACTGGCCAGCCATCTGCTGGAACGCGGACAAGCCCACGACAAAGGCTTGAGCACGCTAAAGGACGCCACCGAGCGCCTGGGCGATGCCATCGGTGAAGTCCGCAGCCTCTCCCACGACCTACGCTCATCCTTGCTCGACACCCTCGGCCTGCCGGCAGCCATCGGCCAACTGGCCGCAGAGTTCGAGCAACGCAGCGGGCTGACCGTGACCTATGACGAAAATGAATTCGACTGCCAACTGGTCGACGGCGCGGCTGTATCGCTGTTCCGCATCGTCCAGGAAGGCCTGACCAACATCGAACGCCACGCGCAGGCGAAGAACGTGTCCATTACACTGCGCGGCTGCGACGAATCCGTGCGGCTGACGGTGGTCGATGACGGTATCGGTTTCAACGTCGCCCAGGTCGAACGTCGTCAGGCGGGCATTGGCTTGCGTAACATCCGCGAACGCGTCGAACATTTTGGCGGGCGCTTCGATTTGATCTCGATGCCGGGCAGAAGTGAGCTGGACGTACGGCTGCCGATGAAACCTGGCGCAAAACTACAAGAGTGAAACCTTGCATGAACCTGCCCTCCCCGATCCGCGTCGCCCTGGTCGACGATCACTCCCTGGTCCGCGACGGCATCAAGGCGCTGCTGGCCGTGATGTCGCCCCTGGAAATGGTCGGCGAAGCGGAAAACGGCGCCGAGGCCATCGAGATGGTCGGCCGCTGCCAGCCGGACCTGCTGCTGGTCGACATCAGCCTGCCGGATATGAACGGCCTGGAACTGACCCGCGTACTGCGCAGCCAGTACCCGTCGCTCAAGGTGCTGGTGCTGAGCATGTACGACAATTACGAATACGTCAGTGAATCGGTGCGCTCAGGCGCCAGCGGCTACGTGCTGAAAAACGCCCCGTCACGGGAAATCATCGCCGCCATCGAAGCCATCAGCAGCGGCGGAACCTTCTACAGCGCCGAAATCGCCCAACGCCTGATCGCCGACAGGAACACCGACAACGAACTGACCCCGAGGGAAAGCCAGGTGCTGTCGAAGATGGCGCAAGGCTTGAACAACAAGGAAATGGCCCGGGAACTGGACATCAGCGTGCGCACGGTGGAGACCCACCGCTTGAGCATCCGGCGCAAACTCAACATCGACAAGCCGGCGGCGTTGGTCAAGTACGCCATCGATCATGGACTCATTTCCCGCTAACACTTCGAACCCTGTGGGAGCGAGCCTGCTCGCGAAGAGGCCGGCACATTCAATATCCATCGCGACTGACACACCGCCATCGCGAGCAGGCTCGCTCCCACAAGGATCAGCGAATCAGCCATTGACTGCGTCGATAGTCACCATCAACTCAATGAAGTTCTCTTAAAAAATCCACGGCGTAACATCTGCTCCATACCAACCCATAAGCACCCCGGAGCACACGATCATGAAACGCCAGACCCTCCTCAGCATCGCTTTCTCGGTTTTCGCAGTTAACGCTTTCGCCGCTACCTCTGCTCAACCTGTGGTCGCTGAAGGCGGCTCGGATCGTCTGATTGAAAGCCGTGTGGCCGAGGGTGGTTCTGATCGCCTGATCGAGAACCGCGTTGCCGAAGGTGGCTCTGACAAGCTCCTGCAAAACCGCGTTGCCGAAGGTGGCTCGGATCGTCTGATCCAGAATCGCACTGCCTGAATAAGGCGCTCTACTGCGGTCCCACAAAAAAACCGGCCTGATCAGCCGGTTTTTTGTGATGGTCAGAGATCCTCAGGCCAGGCTCGGAACAGCCTCACCGCTGCTTGCCCGTTGAGCATCCAGCAGCACATCCAGAGTCGTGAGGAACAGGTCATGGCTCATGATGCCGGTGCATACTGTTGATAGAATCTGTCTGCCGGTTGCATCTTTGATAGTGACCATCTCGGTCCACTTATTTAAATCAACTGTGGAAAGTGTCGACAGCGGAACTTCACTACCTTCAACTTTCAGAAACTCACGTGTCATAATGATTGGCCGAGTAGTGATATTCAGGAAGTCCCCCGCAATTCGCTTGCGCCATACCTGTCCGGTAGGCACATAGTTGAAAGTCACTGCACCGTCAGACTCAAGCTCCTTCATCACAACCGGCAAACGCTCGCGGACGTGCAGCTCACGCACCAGTTCCTGAAACTCAAAAAAACCTTTGAGCGACGCGATAGCTCGATGAAATGGCTCACTATCATTACGACGATACGCCAAGTTAGTGATCAAGCCAGAGATTGCGGTTTGTCCCGAACTGAACAGATACAGGTCTTCTATTTCAGCAAACGCCGTGTATTGATGATCAGCTCCGCTAATAGCAACAATACCGTGCTCATAAACCTCATAATGGGTCGCGCGCAACTTCTTCTGCCACGCATAAAGTCCGAATAGAACTGCCGAAATGACTATCAGTAAGCCACTAGTAGAATAGATCCAGAACTGCGGACTGAAATCACGACTGGTGTTCGCCCCAGCACTGCCCGCTGGCAGGATGGTACCCAGGTACAACACAAATCCTGACAGGCACAACATGATGATGCCGAACAACAGCGTGAAAACCAGAAAGCCCTTGCCATGGTGGTAGGTTTGGATCAGTTGACCTGTCTCGGTGGGAGAGTGTGTGGTTGATTGCTGCATAAGGTGATTACTTCCCTAGTAGTTGATTTAAAAACACGGTAATCCAGACTGGAGCCTGCAAATACACTGTCGATTCCATTACGAGGCTTCAGATACAGGTTGTACGGTTCAGGCCGTTGATCACAGAATCAAAGGACTGCCCAAGAGATTTGGCGTCTCGCAGGATGGGATTATTCATTTTCCACATCATTTGTCGTTGTTCATCAGGCTTGTAGCCACCGTTTCTTGCCGTATTGATCGCTTCACGCCCTTTACCGACAAAACGGTTCAAATCATTGAGCAAGACACTGCATTTGAGCGCTGGTGTCTGAGATTTGCCTTTCTTGTCCCAGCCTTCGATCATTTGGGCAGTCTTATTCAAACTGTCCTCGAACGCTTTGGCAGCCTCTTGCGCCCCAGCAGACCGGAAAAACTCATCGGATAAGCGTACAGATTGCTTGGCATAAAGCACGATCCCCGCGCGGTAATAACCCAAACTGTCCTTCTCGGAGTTATCAAAGGCGGCCTTGGTATTGATCTCGTCGCGCTTGCTGATACCGTCATAAAACTTCGCCTGCTCCATGGCGACATCTTCCAAGGCAGCCTCCAGCAATGGCTCCATTTCCCTGGCTTTTTTCCCGCCATCGCTCAGGTATCCTTTGGAATTGGCATAGTTGGCGAGTTCTGCGTGAATTGGCTGCAATTTTGCCAGCGCCACAATCATGCTTTTCGCAGGGTCATCGAGCTCTGGCATTGGGTAGGAGAGCTGCAATGCCTTGTTAAGATTTTCCTGCAAAATGCTAATGTCATAACCACTGAACATGTAGTAACTCGTCAGTTTCTTGCCTGACGCGAGCGTTTCAGAATACTCGACCTTACGCTTGTCCAGCGTGGAGGCAAAATCTCCACCCTTGTTCGCGGCTTCAACATATATGTTGTATTTTTCTATCTCCGCCTGGCTTGAATTCTTCTCCGCTTGGTGTGCCTGATTCTGGGGCGCAACGCCTTGGGCATTGTCGGACTTGTCACATCCGCTCAGAAAAACCCCTAACAACATCAACATCCCTGCCAGCATATTTCTTGAGTCCATGTTATATTTCCCTATTCATACTGAATCTTATCTTTTTCAACCCAAACGAATTTCCAATACAACCCCCTGCCCCCTCAGACAAAGTCTAGGCTGTCTGAACAAAAAATACCCCGGATCCACTCCTATCTTTTTTTAAGAACAGATAACCAACAGCATCGGTAAGATAGAAAATATCCTTAAATGGGTCTGAAAAGTCCGAGGAATAGAACTGACACAAAAAATCGTATTCCGCAAGAAACACATCGGGAAGAATA
This sequence comes from Pseudomonas sp. IT-P74, assembly GCF_949768175.1. Lineage (NCBI taxonomy): Bacteria > Pseudomonadati > Pseudomonadota > Gammaproteobacteria > Pseudomonadales > Pseudomonadaceae > Pseudomonas > Pseudomonas sp. IT-P74. The sequence continues at coordinate 476,839 of NZ_CATKQD010000022.1, forward strand.
ACGCCATGCGGGACTACATTTGATATCATAGAAAAAACAGGAAAATCGTCTGCACCTATATCTCTATCTTTCAACTCCGTCGCAGTCTCAGGAATGCTATCAACAGGACTTTCTTGAAATACACCGCCTTGCCCGCGGACGACTAGAGTATAACCACTTAATATTGTCTCTAACTCTGAAGGATCGCCACTGTATGTCACATTTTCAAGAAAATAATCTGATTTACTGTAGGTGGTAAATACGTGTAATTTACCTTGGCCGGGGACATTCTTTGCACACTCAATACCTTGAATTTTAGAAAAATCAATAGTAGCGACCAGAGTAAGCGGCTCACCATCAGGGTTAACCGGCCAATCTTCGACCTCAGCCTTGCTCCCGCCAAAAGTCAAACCAGAGTTAGTAACTACGCCACCCGATGGAATAATTTGCTTTACCGTTATCATATTGATCTCATCTGCAAGTACCAAGACTGTTATGGAATTTTTTCGCGATTCTTTTAAGTTGTTTTACCCGTGAACTAGGCACGCCGCTTTTCCTAAGAGCACCGGAGGTTATATCTAGCTCCCGTTTGAGAGAAGGCGCAAACTCGTTTCTGCCGAGACCTTGACTTCCACGGATCTGTGTTTCATGCCAATGAGCTCCACCTACACCTCTAGTATCTTTTAGAGGCCCTCTAGTGTGATGATCTAGATCAAGAGCAATAGATGGATTCCCTGAGAGTCTAGTTCCTTTTTCAGCAAGATTTTGTTGCACCAAGTACTCATGGCGAAGGAGTTCGTGCGCCTGCATACCATCTCCTATGTGCGTCCCCCCGTTTAACTCACCATATGTTCCTAATTCGAAAAGTGTAGCTAGCCCTAGAGGGTCAATCCAACCAATAGCGCTAGGAGCATATTGGTAAAGATTGACCCCACCCAACAACCCAATCGGATCCTGCGTTACAAACCGCCCCACCTCCGGATCGTAATACCGAAACGTGTTGTAGTGCAGCCCCGTCTCGTCGTCAAAATACTGCCCCTGAAACCGCAGATTCTGCTTGACGTCATTAACCGCCAGCTTTTCAACCGCCCCCCAAGCCTTGTACGTCGCCTGCCAGACAATGCTCCCGTCCGCGTCCGTCATCTCCAACGGCGTACCAATCTGATCGGTATGAAAGTAATAAAGCTTCTGCGCTTCACCTTCCGCCTGATCCACCCGGGCCAACGGCGCATAACTCCCCGGCTCATACAGGTACAGACTGCTCTGCCCCGGTCGCTCCTCCCACAGCATGCGCAAGCCTTGCCACAAAAAGTGTTTCTGCTCGGTTTTACCCTTGACCTCTGAAACCTTGGCCACCCGCCGCCCGAGGCTGTCGTACCGATACGCACCGGTACTTTCCAGCTTGCCGTTGACCACCGTCTCGGCCCGCACCAACCGATTTTCACAGTCATAACCAAACGTCTGCAGCGTGCCCATGCCGCTGCGTTTTTCAATCAGGTTGCCCCACGCATCGTAGGCATATTCCTGATCCCGCCAGCGCTGGAGGCGGTTGTCTTTGACGTGGTCAAACTGGCTGGTGTTGAAGTTCAGCCGGTTCGCCGCAGCGTCATAGCGGAATTCTTCACTGTCGATCAGCCGGCCGGTGTCGCGGCTGTGCAGCTGGCCGTTGGCTTCGTATTGGTACTTGATCTCGCCGCGCAGTTTGTCGAGGGTGCGGGTCAACTCGCCGGCCGGA